>JBELAG010000510.1:0-3424 GCA_049509055.1 Solirubrobacteraceae bacterium | reverse complement strand
CGCGCGACCTCGTCGAGGTCGACGCGGGCGTGCGTGTCGAGGCAGATCGCCAGCGCGTCGTGCGGGGTGTCGGCGCCCAGCCGCGGCGCGCGCGGCGCCACGACCCGCTCTGTCAACAGCGCTGCCGGCGCCGCGGTCTGTGTGCTGTCGTCGAAGTTCTCAAGTGCGCGCACGAGCGGCCCGAACGGGTCGTGCTTGCACAAAAGCCGCACCGCCGGCGGCGTGATCCGCGCCATCCTCTCCTCGCCACCTTCCGCGTCAGCTCGACCGGTGCGTCGCAGCGTGTACCGGTTCAGCGGCCCGTAGCGCTCCACGTAGGCGCTGTAGGCGCCGCGCAGCCCGTCACGCAGCACGGCGAGCTCGGGCGTGTCTTGAAGGCTGGCCGCCTCGGCCGCCAGCAGCCCTCGTGCGCGGTCACGCAGCTCGAGCAGGGACCGAAGCTCTCGCGCCTGGGTCGCGGGAACGGACAGGGGCTCCTGCGTGCCCTGGGCGACGGTCGCGAACGTGCCGTCCACGCGGGCCACGATGTGCCCGTCCCACTCACCCGGTGGAGCGAGCGCCACCGCCTGCCGCCGAGCGCCGTCGACGCGCGACGTGTCGCGCGCGGCCGCCGTCAGCCCACGCTCGCGGGCGCCCGCGACGAGCGTGCCGGCAGCGTGCTGGAGGCGCTCGGCGAGCTGATCGAGCGGCACGTCGGAGCGGACGAGCAGCGTGTCGCTGGCGTACATGCCCCGCCCGGCGACCAGGTGGCCGAGGATCATCTCGGGCCGCTCAGCCAGCCAAGCGTTGATCCGGATCTGCTCGCCGTCGACGTCGACCGCGCGCGTGCTCTCCCAGCCTGGGTCTGTGGCCGGCTCGCCGCCGGCGCCGCGGCGGCGCAGGATCACCAGATCCATGACCGCGTCGGTGCCGGCGGTACGGCGGTGCGATCCGCTCGGCAGCCGGATCGCACCGACGAGATCGGCGAGCTGGCTCATCTCCCGCCGCGCGGCCGGGTTGGCCGCATCGAGCGTGAACCGGGACGTGAGCACCGCCACCAGCCCGCCGGGCCGGGTCAGCGCCAGCGACTTCAGGATGAAGTGATTGTGGATCGAGTGCCGGCCCGCGTTGTTCTGCGGGTCATGCAGCCGCACGTCGGCGAACGGCACGTTCCCGACCGTCAGATCGAAGTGACCGTCGGGTAGGCGCGTGTCGGCGAACGACTCGTTCCGCACGCTGGCGTGCGGATAGAGCGCTTGCGCGAGGCGGGCGGTCGCGGGATCCAGCTCCACCCCGGTGATCTCCGTGTCGGCGGGCGCTAGGCCGAGGAACGTGCCTATCCCGCAGCCGGGCTCCAGCACCCGGCCGCCGTCGAACCCGAGCTCGCGAACGGTCTGCCAGATCACGGCAACGATCGCCGGATCGGTGTAGTGCGCGTTGATCGTCGTCCGCCGCGCCGCGGCGTACCCGTCCTCGCCGACCAGCTCCAGCAGCTCGGAGCGCGCCTGCGCCCATTCGCCGCGGTCCTCGTCGAACACGCCGGGCACCGCGCCCCACCCCGACCACGCCGCCAGCGTCCGCTGCTGCTCGACGGTCAGCGCGCGGTCCTGCTGCTCGAGGTCGCGCAGGAGCCGCAGCGCGGCTAGGTTCGCATCGACGCGGGCTCGCTCACCGCTCGGGGCGAGCTGCTCACCCGCCGGCGGCGAGAACGCTACTCGTCGCCTTCCTCCATGATCTGCCGCCACGTCTCGAACCACTCGCGGTCCTCCGCCGGCAGCGAGTCGTCCTCCTGCTCCTGGTCCTCCGGCGTGAGCAGGATCAGCTCGCTCAGCACCTTCTCCTCGGCCTGCATCCGCGCCGCGTTGAGCCGCCCGACCTTCTCCAGATACCCCTCCCCCACCGGGTCCGGTCCCGCCAGCTGCATCTGCAGCTCCTCGATCTCGACCGCCGCCCGCTCCCCCAACTCCGTGAAGAACCGCGTCCGGTCGCTCTCCGGGATCGCCCGCAGCCTGTCGGGCAGAAACGTCTGCCAGTGGCGGATCGCCATGTGGGCGTACTTGTTCATCGCGAGCAAGCTCGGGCTCGGCCCACAGGGCCTCGAAGCTGAGCTGCCCGTCGTTATAGCCGCTGCGCTTGGGCGAGGGCATCTCAGCGGCCTCCGGGACGCGGGATCGTGAGCATGGCGAGAACGCATCGCATGACCTCGGAAACTCCCGCGAACGCTACGACCCCCAGCGGACGCGCTGCCCGGCGAGCGGCCAGCCTACGCGGCGGCGCGTCGCTGCGGCACCGACAGCGCCTCAGCATCGCTCAGGCACGACGCCGCGAGATCCAGCAGCGCTTGACGCAGCCGCAGCGGGTCTCCGCTCTGGCGCGCAAGCCGAAGCGCGGTCGCACGCGCGGGCACCGTCCCCGGCGCCCGCCCAGCGTCGCGGCGCATCTGGCGCTCCAACTCGCGCACGATCGGAATGTGCGGCTCGATCATCGCGACACGGCCGCCAGCGGCGTGGAGCTCGCGCCGGCGGACGCGACACGTCGCCCGAGGCCTCGACGAGCACGGGCTGCAGAAGCGACGTGTCGCGCCGAGCTCGACGCTCGTCGAGCTCGCTGCGGGCCGAGCGCCTGGGCGTGCCGAGCGCGCAACCGCAACGCGAGAACCGTCGGATCCTCCGTCGGGTCATCCGGGAGCGTCCACAGCGGCATGAACGGGATGGTGAACTGGCCGCAGGACGGAACGGTCCTGGGGGCTGGACTGCCGGCAGACCCTTGGCGTCTCGCGTCGGCTTCACGCTTCGCCCCGCAGCTGCGCTTTGAATGCCAGGACGTCCTGCTGCGCGCGTTGCGCCTCCTCGGCTCGCAGCCGCGCGAGCCATGCCTGCCGGTAGGCGGGCGACAGCCGCGCGAGCAGGCCGAGCGGTTCGCGGGTGCGGTGCGCGAGCTCCGCCAGCTCGCGCTGATCGTCGCTGAGGATCGGCCGCCTGACGGCGGGCGGGATCTGGCGCTGGTGGCGCAGCGTCATCAGCTTGCGCCCGTCGACGTCGACGGGCAGCAGCCGGCCCGCCAGCAGGTAGGCGTCGCGGAGGACCATTCGGTACGCGTCGCTGCCGGCCGGCGGCACGTATCGCGCTTGCGGGTCGAGGCGCAGCATCCCGAGCTGGTCAAACGCCGGCTGGCCATGCTGGTCGAGCAACACCCACGGCGGCCACGTCTGGCGGAACGTGAGCGCGTGCGCCCGCGCTGGCGGGTCGCGGCGCCGACGCGCGCGACCGGCGGCCCGGCGGGCGTGCTCGGCGCCGTCGGCGGTCGCGACCGCCCGCATCCGCCGGGACAGCTGATCCAGCGCCCCGACCGCGTACCGAAGCGTCCGCGGCCCGCCGGTCAGTTCACCGACGCCGGCGAGCGCCCCGATGTGCAGCAGAGCAGCGAGCCCGCCGGACGGGTAGCC
>JBELAG010000051.1:0-21722 GCA_049509055.1 Solirubrobacteraceae bacterium | reverse complement strand
GGCACTCGACGGGCTTGTCGAGCCCTCGCAGCGCGGCCTCGATCTCTCGCGATGCCCACGGCGGGTACAGCCAGTCGGAGCTGAACGCGATCAGCAGCGTCCGCGCCGAGACGCCCTCGAGCGCGCGGGCGAGTGATCCGCCGCCGTGCTGCCGAGCGAGATCGAAGTAGGTCAGCGCCCGCGACGTGTAGATGTAGGTGTTGGCGTCGAACCGCCTGACGAACGAGTCGGCCTGGTGGCGCAGATAGCTCTCGACCTCGAACTCCGGCTCGGTGATCGTGTACCGGATGTCGTCGGCGAACTGGAGGCGCCGTCCGAACTTGTCGCTCAGCGCCGGCGCCGAGAGGTACGTGATGTGGCCGATCATCCGCGCGAGGCCCATACCGGCGTTCGGCGCGTCCCGCGTGCCGTGGTAGTGGCCGCCCTGCCACGCCGGGTCGCGCATGATCGCGTCGCGCGCGATCGCGTTCCAGGCGAGGCCCTGCGGATGAAGGGCGTGCGTGCTGGCGATCGCCACGACGGCACCGACCTGGTCGGGGTAGAGGATCGCCCACTCGAACGCCTGCATTCCCCCCAGCGATCCACCGGCCACCGCCGCGAGCCGCTCGATCCCCAGCTCGTCGAGAAACGCGCGCTCGGTCCTCACCATGTCCGCGACGGTGATCACGGGGAAATCCGAGCCGTACGGCCTGCCGGTGGCCGGGTCCGGCGATGAGGGTCCCGTGGTCCCGCGGCAGCCGCCGAGCAGGTTCGTGGAGATGACGAAGTACCGGTCGGTGTCGAACGCCTTGCCCGGGCCGATCATCCCGTCCCACCAGCCGAGTCCCTTGCCGGACGCGCCGTCGCGATCCTCGGCCCCGAACCCGTCGCGGGCGCTCTCGCTCGCCGGGGTCGTGGAGAAGCCGGCCGCGTGGGCGTCGCCGCTGAGCGCGTGGCAGACCATGATCACATTGTCGCGCCGGGGCGAGAGCGTGCCGTAGGTTTCGTAGGCGATGCGGACCGAGTGCAGGTCCCGCCCGCAGTCGAGCGCCACCGGATGCGGCAGGTCCAGACAGCGGGTCTCGACCGTCCCGACCGAGCCCGGCGGGAGCGTCGTCTCAGTTGCGGGCGCCGGCGGCGCGGTCATCGTTCTGTTCCCCGAACTGTTGATATTGTCCAGCTTCCTGATCGAGAATCAACCATTATGAGGGAAAGGGGCTGATGGCGAGATGAGCGCGACGGTCGACAACGGAGTGAACGTACAGGCGCTGCTCGATGCGCGCGGAGTGCTGGAGGGCGCGCCGGAGGCCGCCCAGTTCACCTGGCGGGCATCGTCGAAGTGGCAGCACGGCGTCCACAGCACGACGAGCATCCAGAACTACTTCGGCCTCGGCGAGGAGCAGAGCCACAAGACCGAGAGCGTGTTCGACGCCGATCATCCCGAGACCTTTGCGGCCCCGGACGGCGGCATCACGCCGATCGAGTACCTGCTCGTCGGGCTGGCCAGCTGCCTGACCGCCGGGGTGGCGTCCGTGGCCCAGAACCGCGGGATCAAGCTGCGCTCGGTCGAGTCGACGGTCGAGGGGCACCACGACATCCGCGGGATCCTCGGCGCCGACAGCGATGTCCGCAACGGCTTCAACGACATCAAGGTGACGTTCGCGATCGACGCCGACGCCACCAAGCAGGAGATCGAGGCGCTCGTCGCCCAGTCCCAGAAGCGCTCCGCGGTGTTCGACGCCCTCGCGAACCCGACGGAAGTCGTCGTCGAAGTGGCCTGAGGCCCGCCATCGAACGTGTCACCGCCGCCGTCATCGGCGGCGGGCACGCCGGTCTCGCGGCGAGCCACTTCCTCAGCGAACGGTCGATCGATCACGTCGTGCTCGAGCGCGGCGAGGTCGGCAACTCCTGGCGGCGCGAGCGCTGGGACTCCCTGCGGCTGCTCACTCCCAACTGGCTGAGCCGCCTGCCGGGCACTCGCTACGAGGGCCCGGACCCCGACGGCTACATGACGACCGCCGAGGTGGTCGAATTGATCGACCGGTTCGCTGCGCGCGCTCGAGCGTGCCTGCGAACCGGCACGAACGTCACGTCGGTGCGGCGCATCGGCGACGGCTACCGCGTGATGACGAGCCGGGGCGAGATCCGGGCGCGCGCGGTGGTCCTCGCCACCGGAGCCTGCAACCTCCCGGCCGTTCCGGGCTTCGCGCACGCGGTGCCCCCGGGTGTCGAGCAGCTGACGCCGTTCGATTACCACGACCCGGTCGGGCTTCCCGATGGCGGCGTGCTCGTCGTGGGGGCATCCGCGACCGGTGTGCAGCTGGCGGCCGAGCTGCGGCGATCGGGCCGGCCGGTGACCCTCTCGGTGGGGGAGCACGTGCGGATGCCGCGAACGTATCGTGGCCGCGACGTCCTGTGGTGGATGGACGCGTCCGGCGTGTGGGACCAGCGACACGACGAGGTCGAGGATCTCACCCGGGCGCGCCGGCTCCCCTCGCCGCAACTCGTCGGGACGCCCGAGCGAGCGACGCTCGATCTCGACTCGCTGGCCGCGGCCGGCGTCGAGCTCGTGGGCCGCTGGGCGGCGCTCCGCGACGGCCGTGCGCTGTTCTCCGGCGGCCTGCGCAACGTCTGCTCGCTCGCGGACCTGAAGCTCGAACGGCTGCTCGACGCCTTCGACGAGTGGGCTCAGACCGACGGGCGCAATGCGGACGTCGACGCGCCCGAGCGCTGCGCACCGACGCAGGTGCCGCGCTCGCCGCGGTTGCAGCTCGACCTCCGCCGCGGCGAGATCCGGACGATCGTCTGGGCAACCGGGTTTCGGCCCGACTACCGCTGGCTCGACGTGCCCGTCGTCGACGCCAAGGGGCAGCTCCGCCACGACGGTGGCGTCGTTGAGAGCCCGGGGCTGTACGCCCTTGGGCTCCCCGTGCTGAGGCGGCGCAAGTCCACCTTCATCCACGGCATCGAGGACGACGCGCGCGAGGTGATCGACCATCTCGCCGCGTTCCTGGCGCGCCTCGACGTCACCCGCCCGCGGCCGGATTCCCGGCGGCGTCTGGCCACGGGCGTGGATCCGGCGTAGGGGAGAGGTAGCCGTCGACCGATGTGTAGGTCCAGCCGGGGCCGTCGCTCAGCAGATTGTGAAGCGCGTGCAGGAGCGCGTCGACATCGTCGCTGCTCGTCCCGAGCCCGATGCTCGCCCGCACGGCGCCGGCCTCGTCGAGGCCGAGTCGCGCCAGCAGCGGATGGGCGCAGAACCTCCCGCCGCGCACGCCGATGCCGTGCTCGGCCGACAGATAGGCGGCGACGAGATCGGCGCCATAGCCGGGAACGTTGAAGCTCGCCACGCCGACGAGCTCGCGATGGTCTGGCCAGATCCGCAGGATCTCGATCCCCAGTGCGCTGAGCCCGGCGACGAGCTCGTCGTAGAGGGCCATCTCATGCTCCTGAATCGTGTCGAAACCAAGCTCGTGGAGCGCGCGAAAGGCAGCGCCCAGTGACACGGCCCCCACGAGGTTGGGCGTTCCGCCCTCGTGCCGCGCGGGACTGGGCTTCCACTCCACGGCGTCGAGCGAGACGTTGACGACCGCGCCGCCGCCGGGCTGATGGGGATCGGCCGCGTCGAGCCAGTCACGGCGGCCGATGAGGACACCGGCGCCGTAGGGGGCGTACAGCTTGTGGCCCGAGCAGGCGAGGTAGTCGACGCCGGTGGCGGCGAGGTCCAACCGACGGTGGGGCGCGAGCTGCGCGCCGTCACAGACGAGCCGGGCGCCGTGACGATGGGCGAGCTCGGCGAGCTGTGCCAGCGGCGGGCATTCGCCGGTGACGTTCGAGGCGCCGGTCGTCGCGACGAGCGCCGCCGGAGCGCGGAGCAGCTCTCGCTCGAGCTCTGCCAGGCTGGCCGCCACCGTGTCACGCGCGATCACCGGCGACCACTCGATCGTCCGCCACGGCAGCAGATTGGCGTGGTGTTCGATGTCGAAATGGACGACCCGGCCGGGCGTGGCCTGCGCCAGCAGGGTGAGCGCATCGGTCGTGTTCCTCGTGAAGATGACGACGTCGTCGGCGCGGGCGTTCGTCAGCTCGGCGATCGTCTCGCGAGCCCGCTCGTAGGACGCCGTGCTGACCCGGGAGAGGTAGCTCTGGCCGCGGTGGATGCTGGCGTAGTGAGCCATCGTCGCGGTGACGGCTCGATGCACGCCGGCGAGCGGCGGTGCGCTGGCCGCGTAGTCGAAGTTGACAAACCGGCTGGTCCGGCCATCGACGAGCGGGACCTCGGTGACCGCGTCGGCGAGCTCGGCGAGCGGTGGTCTCGGGGTCGTCGCCGGGGATTGAGCATGGTCGGCAAGATCGGTCATCAGGATAAAATCTATCAAGTTGCTTTAATTAGCCCCCGGGGGCTTCGAACAGACACCGTTCGGCAGCGGCCGATGCCGCCGCCGAGTCCGGGCGCAATCCGAGCCGGCGCAGGCCGCAGGCGAGCGCCGTCAGCGCGGCCAGCACGGGTTCGGGCCGGGCGGCCCGTCCGGTGTGATTGATGCGAACCGCGCGGTCGGCAAGCGGTCCCGGGGCCGACGCCACGAGTCCCGGATGGCCGCCGTCGAGATAGCGCTGGGCGGCGTGGGCCAGCGCCGCCGGCGGCACCTCCCGGGGCGGTTGCACGAGCGTCACCACGGCGGCCGCGCTGCGCTCGCCGGCGGCCCATGGCTCGAGTCCGAGCGCGCGCGCACCGGCACGAGTCGCAGCAGCGGCGCGTCGATGGCGGTCGATCAGGTGCGTCAGCCCCGGGTCGCCGTCGAGCTCGTCCAGTGTCTGGATCAGCGCTCGCATCTCATGCTCATAGACGTACCCGGGGACCTGTCGCCGGCCGGCGTCGATCCAGGCCCGCTTGTAGTCCAGCAGCGCCAGGCTCGAGCCCCGGGGGGCATTGGGGTTGCCTTCGATCGCCGCCCAGCCGCGCTCGCCGGCGACCAGCGCGCACACCCCGGCAGGCCCCGACAGCGCCTTCTGCGGCCCGATCATCACCAGGTCGAGATCCCAGGCGTCGATCTCGAGAGGCTCCGCGCCCACCGAGGCGACCGCATCCACGACGATCACCGCGCCGGCCTCGCGCACCGCGGCCGCGATCTCGGCGAGCGGGTTGACGATGCCGGTGGCGGCCTCGGCGTGGACCACGCTGACCACGTCGAACCGCCCCTGATCCAGCGCGGACCGGACGGCGTGGACCGACAGGGGCGCGTCGAACTCCACCGCCAGATGCTCGACCTCGGCGCCGCCGACCGCCAGCCAGTCGCCGATCACCTGCCCGTAGGGACCGCTGATCAGGTTCAGCGCCCGCGTGCCCGGGCCGCCGAGCCCGCGGGCGGTGGCCTCCAGCAGGATGATCGCCTCACCCTGCAGCAGGAGCACGTCGCGCTCGGTGCCCAGCAGCGCTGCCAACCGCCGCTCGGTGCCGGCGTAGACGGCGGCGCCGATCCGCCGGTCAACGGCGTCGGTCATCGGTCGGCCGCACTCATCGGGGTGTCGCGAGCCGCGGGACGGCATCGAGCAGCGTGCGCGTGTAGGCGTGTCGCGGTGCCGAGAAGACCTGGTCGCGCTCGCCGAACTCGACGATCCGTCCCTGATACATGACCGCCACCTGGTCGCAGAGCTGCCTGACCACCGCGAGGTTATGGGAGATGAGCAGCAGCCCGATGTCCAGATCGTCACGCAGCGCGGCGAACAACTGCAGGATCGTGGCCTGGATCGAGACGTCGAGTGCCGAGACCGGCTCATCGGCAACGATCAGGCTCGGTGACACGACGAGCGCGCGCGCGATCGCCAGCCGCTGGCGCTGCCCGCCGGAGAAGGCCGCCGGCCGGCGGTCCAGCGCCGCCTCGGGCAGCCCGACGAGCGCCATCAGCTCGGTGCAGCGCCGGTCCGCATCGCGACCCCGGGCCAGGCCGTGGACGGCGAGCAGCTCCCGCAGGACGCTGCGAATCGTGCGACGCGGGTTCAGCGAGGAATACGGGTCCTGGAACACGAGCTGGATCGCCCGTCGCTGTCTCCGGCTGCGGCGTGGCGCCAGCAGCTCAGCGTCGAGCGCCACGGTGCCGCTGTCCGGCTCTTGAATTCCGGCGATGACCCGCGCCAGGGTCGACTTGCCGCACCCCGACTCACCGACCAGGCCGACCGCGCCGTTCGCGGGCACCGCCAGCGAGACGCCGTCGACCGCCACCACCGGCTCGCGACCGCGCCGGCGGAAGGTCACACGCACGTTCTCGACGCTGAGGGCGCCGCTCACGCTCGGCTCAGCTCCTGCCAGTGCAGACACGCGCTGCGCCGCTCGGCTCGCTCGCCGCGTGCCGCCGCCTGCTCGCCGGCGGCGGCGAGCCCGTGGACCACGGTGGCGGCGACCGGCACGAGCTCGACGTCGCTGCGCGCGCACTCCTCGGTGGCATAGCCGCACCGGGGGTGGAAGCTGCAGCCGGACGGCAGCCGGCCCGGCTCGGGGATCGACCCGGGGATCGGCCGCACCGGGCGCGCGGGCTGGTCCAGGTCGATCGTCGCCTCGAGCAGGCCGCGGGTATACGGGTGCAACGCGGTCGCGAGCAGGTCGTCGGTGGGGCCCGTCTCGACGATTCGCCCCGCGTACATCACGGCCAGCTCGTCGCACAGCCGGCGCACCACGGCCAGATCGTGGCTGACGAACACGAGCGTGAGCCCGAGATCGGCGCGCAGGGTGGCGAGCAGGCTCAGCACCTGCGCCTGCACCGTGACATCGAGCGCGGTGGTCGGCTCGTCGCAGAGTAGGACGTCCGGATCGGTGGCCAGCGCGACCGCCAGCATCGCCCGCTGGCGCATCCCGCCCGACAGCTCGTGCGGGTAGGCGCGGGCCCGCTGCTCGGGGTCCCGGATGCCGACCTGGTCAAGCAGCTGGAGCGTCCGGGCCTGCGCCTGCGCGCGGGACAGTCCGAGCACGTGCCGTCCCACCTCCGCGATCTGGCTGCCGACGGTGTAGACCGGGTCCAGCGCGCTCAGCGAATCCTGGAAGACCATGGCCAGCCGCCGGCGGCGCTGTCGCCGCGCGAGCCGGCCGCTCATGGCCAGGCGCTCCCCGGCCAGCGTGATGGTGCCGCTGTCGACCTGCACCGGGCCGGGCAGCAGACCCATCGCAGCGCGCAGGGTGAGGCTCTTGCCGCTCCCCGACTCGCCGACGATGCCCAGCGCCCCGCCCGTGGCCACCTCGAACGAGACGCGGTCGACGACCCGTGCGCCGCCGTGATGGCGATCGAGCGACAACGTCAGGTTCTCCACCGTCAGCAGCGCCTCGGTCATCGCGGTCTCAGCATGTCGGCCAGGCCGTCGCCGATCAACGACAGCGACAGGCCGGTGAGCGCGACCGCGATCCCGGGCAGCGTCGCGAGGGTCCAGTGGGTGGTGATGAAGTCCTGGCCGTCGTTGATCATCGCCCCCCAGTCCGGGGTCGGTGGCTGCACGCCGAGCCCGAGGTAGCCGAGGGTGACGACGGCCACGATCACCAGGACGATGTCGGTCATGCTGTAGACGATCGCCTGGGTCACCGTGTTGGGCAGCACGTGCCGGGCGAGGATCCGCAGATCGCCGAGCCCACCGACGCGGGCGGCAGCGACGTACTCGGCCTCGCGGACCACCAGGGTGGCGCTGCGGACGGTGCGCGCGTAGACGACCCAGTCGGCGATCGCGAACGCGATGTAGATCCCGCGGGTGCCGGTGCCGACGATGAACACCAGTGCGATCACCAGCACGTAGAACGGAAACGCGACCAGCACATCAACGATCCGCATCACCACCCAGTCAAGCCGGCCGCCGTAGAACCCCGACAGAGTGCCGATCGCCGTGCCGAAGCAGAACGGAAACAGCACGGCCAGGATCCCCACCGTGAGGTCGGTGCGGCCGGCGTACAGTAGCCGCGTCAATTCGTCGCGGCCGAGCTCGTCGGTGCCGAGCAGGTGATGGGCCGACGGGCCCTGGAGGATCGCGGTCAGATCCTGACCGTTGGGCTGGTACGGCGTCAGCACCGGAGCGAGGATCACCGCCAGCACGATCAGCCCGAACATCACCGCGCCGATCGTCAGTGAGGGGTACGCCCAGGCTCGCGACCAGCGTCGGCGCGGGCGCTGAGTCGCCAGCTCGAGCTCGACCATCGTCGCGCTCATCGCAGGTGGATTCTCGGATCGAGCCAGGCGCTGACCAGGTCGGTGGCGAGGTTGATCAGCACCACCGCCGCGGCCAGCGTGAGTGTCAGTCCCTGCACCACCGGGTAATCGCGGTTGGTGATCGAGTCCAGCAGCAGCGAGCCGAGCCCGTTGAGCGCGAACACCTGCTCGACCACCACCGTGCTGCCGACCAGGAAGGCGATGTTGAGGCCCAGCAGCGTCAGCGTCGGGATGATCGCGTTGCGGGTGACGTGAACCAGGAGCACGCGCGTCTCGGTCAGCCCCTTGGCGCGAGCGGCCGCGATGAAGTCTGACTCCAGCACCTCCAGCATGCCGACCCGCAGGCTGCGCACGAGGATCGGCACGATCGCAAACGCCGCCGTCAGGCCGGGCAGGACCAACGCCTTCACGTGTCCCCACAGACTGGTCCCCCAGCCGCCCACCGGCAGCAACTTGAGGTGCACGGCGAAGATCTCGATCAGCACGATGCCGATCCAGAAGGCGGGCATGCCGAGGCCGACCACGCCGACGGCGCGGACCGCGTGGTCGGCGAACCGATCCTGGCGCGAGGCGGCGATCGCCGCCAGCGGCACGGCGATCGCGACCGCGAACACGCTTGCCACCAACACCAGCCACGCGGTCTGTCCCACTCGCTGCCCGATCAGCCGCACTACCGGCTCGTGGTAGAAGTACGAGGAGCCCAGCCGTCCTCGCACGAGGTCGGCGACGAAGTGACCGAACTGCGCTGGCATCGAGTTGCCCAGTCCCCACTGGCGCCTGAGCGCGAGCACCGCGCTTTCCGGCGCATGCTCGCCGAGCACCGCCCGGGCCGGATCGCCTGGGACCACGTGCAACAGCACGAACGCGGCCAGCGCCACCCCGATGATGACCAGGACGGCCGCCGCGAGCCGCCGCCCCGTGTACGACCGGTAGATCGCGACCGCGGTGGCGCCGATCACGCCAGCCAGACGTCTTCCAGCCGGTATGCGCCGCCGGGGTTGACGGCGAAGCCCTTGACGTTGGTGGAGGTCGCGTAGATGTAAGGCGGATAGTCGAGTGCGACGAACGGTGCGTCCTCGGCGACGATCGCCTGGATCTGGGCGTAGATCGCCGCCCGTTTGGGCGAGTCGAACTCCGACTCCGCCTGGTGGACGAGATCGATCACCTTCGGGTTGTCGTAACTCGACCAGTACGACTTCGACCCGCCCTCCTTGTAATCAAGATTGAACGACGCCATCTCGTCGACGTCGCTGATGTCGTTGATCGCGTAGTCGATGAACATGTCGTAGTCGTACTTCTGGAACGTCGCTTCGAACGCCGCGTGGTCCAGCGAGGTGATGGTCACGTTGATGTTGAGAGGCTTCAGCGCCGCCTGGATGATCTGCGCGAACTCGCTCCACTTCTGGACGCCGCCCGAGATCAGCAGCTTCGTGTCGAACCCATGCGGGTAGCTCGACTTGGCCAGTTCGGCCTTGGCGGCAGTGATGCTGTAGGCCAGGGTCGGCGTGGCGGGGTCGGAATACTGCAGGCTCGGAGGGAACAGGGTGGTGGCGGGCTTCGCCGTCCCGAAGCTTGTCGCGTCCACCAGCTTCTGCGTGTCGATCGCGTAGGCGATGGCCCGGCGAACGTGCACATCCCGGAACTGGGGAAGCTGCTCGTTGAGGACGAGGATGTCGGTCTGCCAGGCGGGGTACTCGGTGACGACGACGCTGGAGTTGCCCTTGAGCGAGGCGACGTTCGACGGCGGTACGTTGTCGATGATCTGGGCCTGACCGCCGGTGAGCTGCAGGATCTGCTGGTTCTGGTCGCTCACGTAGTTGATCGTGAGCGAGTCGAGGTAGGGCTTGCCCGACTGCCAGTAGTTGGGGTTCTTCTTCAACGTGAGGTTGCTGTCCGCCGTCCACGAGGGCAGGAGCCACGGGCCGGTGCCGATTGGGTTCGCAAAGAACGTCTTCTCGGTCTTGCCGCCGAACTTCGCCGGGAGGATCGCGTTGGCGAACACCGAGATGTCCGACAGGAACGGCGCCCACGGCTCCGACAGGGTGAAGACGACCGCGTTGTCGCCGTCGGCCTTGATCTTCTTGATCGCGAAGTCCAGGAAGCCGAGCGGTCCGTCGCTGTTGGCCTGCTCGCGCGCGATCGACCAGACGACGTCTGCGGCGCGCAGCGGTGTGCCGTCGCTGAACCTGACCCCGGAGCGCAGCTGGAAGCTCCACGTGAGATGGTCGGCGCTCGCCGTGTAGCCGGTCGCCAGCCACCGGGTCAGCTGACCGGCAGGGCTGGTGACGTAGAGCGGCTCGAAGATCTTGTCGAGCGTGTAGACGTCTCCGGCGATGATCGAGTTGGCCGGATCCAGCTGGGTGGGAGCGACGCTGCGCGCGAACGTCAGCGTTCCCCCGCTCTTCGGCGTGCCGGTCGCGCTGGATCCGCCGGCGACCGTCGTGGTGCCCGAGCCACTCGAGCTGCTCGG
The DNA here is from genome assembly GCA_049509055.1 of Solirubrobacteraceae bacterium. Classification (GTDB taxonomy): domain Bacteria; phylum Actinomycetota; class Thermoleophilia; order Solirubrobacterales; family Solirubrobacteraceae; genus Palsa-465. The sequence goes on along the minus strand of JBELAG010000051.1, from coordinate 11,093 downwards.
GCTGCTCGAGCCGCCGCTCGAGCCGCAGGCGGCGAGCAGGGGCCCGAGGGCGACCAGCGCCGAGCCCTTGGCGCCGTGCGCGAGCAGCCTGCGGCGCGTCAAAACCAACCGGTCCAGTTCCACAGAGGCCTCCTGAGTGCCCTCACCGAGTGTCTCTCGGTGATGGACTCCGACAATATCAATAGAGATAATATGCTTTATGCCACCCCTGCAGCGCCGGCTCCGAGGCGGCTCAGGACACCCCATGCCGCGCACCGCAGCCCCTCGACGACGACCCCGGCGCGTGATCCGCCGGCTGGCTGTCGCGGCGGCCATCGGCGCCGCGCCGGCCGCCGCGCCGGCCGCCGCCTCCGCCGCCTCCGGCGCCGGTTCCGGGCTCGCCGGAGCCGGCTCGACGTTCACCTCCTACCCCGGGCTCGCGGCGCGCCTGATCGACAACTCGATCCTGCCGTTGCCGGCCGACGGCGCGACGATCGCCGGCGTCCAGAACGTGCTCGACTGGGCGACATTCGGCATGTCGATGAACATGCCCCTCGTGCGGGCCCGCTTCAGCCTGCGAGCGGGGGCGCTCGACGAGTTGCAGAACACGGGCGGCGTCCGGTTCGTCAACTGGAGCGCGCCCCTGGCGACGGTGTCGGTGTCGTCGTTTGACGTCGTCTGGGTCCAGGGGCCGACGCCGCGCGGGTGGCTCAGCGCCGAGATCGACAACGACCCCGCACGCCGGATCACGCTGTTCGATCTCGACTTCGCGCACGCCACCCAGCAGGTGGTGGGCGGGCGGGTCGTGATCAGCGACATCCAGCTCGTGCTGACGGCGCTCGGCCAGTCAACGCTGGCCGGGGCGCTGCACACCGACGCGTTCGTCGTCGGCGAGACCTGCGGCTCGTTCGCCGCCGGCTTCCCGCTCGCGTCGGCCGACGGGACCTGACGCTCTCGCTCCGGGGCGCTGGGTGAGGTCCGGTGAAAGCCGGAGCCCGCCGTCACGGCAGGACGCCGGCCCAGGGATCCGGGCCGGGCTGGCGCTGCAGGCCGACGGCTGCCGCGAGGCGCGTGTAGGAGCCGCGCCGATCCACGGGATCGAACAGGTTGCTCGACACGATCACCTCGTCGGCGCCGGTCGCCTCCACCAGCATGGCGATCCGGTCGGCGGCACGGTCGGGGCCGCCGACCGCGTCCGCGCGGCGGTCGACCTTCGCCTCGGCCGCGCGCTCGGCTTCGCTCCAGCGGTGGCGGAGCGCGTCCTCGACGCTCATCATCGGTCCCGGGACGCCGGCCCGGTGGCGCACGAGGGCGAGGTGCCACGGCATCGCCAGCGCCTCGGCGTGTTCGTCGTCCTGGCCGACGATCACCTTGAGCCCCAGGATCGCGTGCGGGCGATCGCCGGGGCGTGCCGGCGTGAACCGGGCGCGGTAGAGCGCCAGCGCGTCGGCCACTGCGTCGGGATTGGTGTACGCCGCGAAGCCGTAGCCGAGTCCCCGGCGGGCGGCCGTCGCCGCCGAGCGCGGGGTCGAGCCGAGCAGGAAGACCGGCGGGAGCCGCACGCCGGCGGGGCCGGCATGGACGCTCGCCAGCGGATGCTCGGCCGGCAGCGCGCGCACGCCGCCGAACGCGAGCAGCTCGTCGAGCTGGCGTTCGAACCCGCTGCCGTGGTCGTTGTCGTCGGGCCGCATGAACGCCCGCACCGTGGCCTCGTCGGTGGCTCCCTCGGAGCGGCCGACGCCGAGGTCGATCCGGCCGGGATGAAGCGCCTCCAGCGTGAGGAACTGCTCGGCGACGTGAATCGGGCGATGGTTGGGGAGCAGCATCCCGCCCGACCCCACCCGCACGCGCGAGGTCGCGGACGCGATATGTCCGATCAGGACCTCGGGCGCCGTGCTGGCCACGCCGCCCATGGCGTGGTGCTCGGCGATCCAGAAGCGGGCGAAGCCGAGCGGGTCGATGTGTCGCGCGAGGAGCTCGACCTCGCGGATGGCCTGCGCGCCGGAGGTGCCGGCGCGGGTCGGTGCCTGGTCGAGCACGGAGAAGACGGTCATAGCGGATAGGATGCCACTACACGTCTTCTTCTATCAAGATTGTTTAGAACTCCTCAGCTCCATCTCGCGGTCGCGCTCGAGAGCGCCGGCTGGCACCCTGCGGCGTGGCGCGAGCCGCAGGCGCGCGACGCCGACCCGCTGTCGGCGCGCTACTGGGTGGAGCAGGTGCGCGAGGCCGAGCGTGGCCTGCTCGACTTCGTGACGATCGAGGACCGCCGGCGCCTGCACTCCGGCACCGCGACGACGCCGGGCCCTGCACCGCGGGCGCGCGGGCGCCTCGACGCGATCATGATCGCCGCACGGGTGGCGCCCCACACCGAGGGCGTCGGGATCGTGGCCGCCGCCGGCACGACGCTGACCGAGCCGTTCCTGCTCTCGACGCAGATCGCGACGCTTGACTTCGTCAGCCGCGGCCGCGCGGGCTGGCTGGCGCAGGTGCCGACGAGCCCGCGAGACGCCGCGTACGTCGGGCCGCGGAGCGTTCCCGCCGGCGACGCCCGGTTCGATGAGCCCGCCGAGCACATCGACGTCGTCCGCGGGCTGTGGGACAGCTGGGAGGACGACGCCGAGATCCGTGACGCGGTCACCCACCGGTTCTTCGATCGCGGGCGAGTCCACCACATTGACCACGAGGGCCGGCACTTTGCGATCACGGGCCCGTCGATCACACCGCGCCCGCCGCAGGGCCAGCCGGTCATCGCGGTCCGTGGCGGCAGCGGGCCGGCGGCCGCGCTGGCGAGCTCGCAGGCCGACGTGATCATCGCCGCGCCGAAGGGCCTCGCCCTGGACCGCATCCACGCCGCGCTCGCGGCGGCCGGTCGGGAGCCCGCCGACGTGCGCGTGCTCGCCGACGTCGTCGCGTTCCTCGACCGCGACCGGTCGGCGGCGACGGAGCGCAAGGATCGGCTCGACGGCCTCGAGGACACGCGGGACCGATCCGACGCGGCGGTGTACACCGGCACGGCGCTCGAGCTCGCCGACCAGGTGATGGCGTGGCATGAGCTCGGGTACAGCGGCGTCGCGCTGCGACCAGGCGCGGTGCCGCACGATCTCCAGGCGATCACGCGCGGGCTCGTGCCGGAGCTGGTGCGCCGAGGCGTGTTTCGTCGCCGCTACGAGGCCGATACGCTGCGCGGGCTGCTGGGCCTCGCCCGCCCCGAGAACCGCTTCGGCTCGGGCGAGCGCGTGGCGGTGAGGGATGCGGCGCGATGAGCCCGGGCCTCAGGCAGATGCATCTCGCCGCGCACTTCCCCGGGGTCAACAACACGACCGTGTGGAGCGATCCGGAGGCCGGGAGCCACATCGACTTCAGCTCGTTCGTGCACCTCGCGCAGACCGCCGAGCGGGCGAAGTTCGACCTCTTCTTTCTCGCCGAGGGCCTGCGGATGCGCGAGCACGCCGGGCGCCTGCACGAACTCGACGTCGCGGGCCGTCCGGACAACATGACCGTGCTCGCCGCCCTGGCCGCCGTCACCGACCGGATCGGGCTGATGCCGACGATCACGACCACCTACCACGAGCCGCACGAGCTCGCCCGGCAGCTGGCCTCGCTCGATCACTTGTCGGGCGGCCGCGCGGGCTGGAACGTGGTCACCTCCTCGGACGCGTTCACCGGCGCCAACTTCCGCCGCGGCCCGTACCTGCGTTACGAGCAGCGCTACGAGCGCGGTGGCCAGTTCATCGAGGCGGCCAACGCGCTGTGGGACTCCTGGCGCGACGACGAGCAGCGCGTCGATCCCGCCGCGGCGGCGGTCGGTCACGGCACGCCGCCGGGCGCGTTTGCGTTCACCGGCAGCCAGGTGGCGATCGCGGGCGAGTTCACCGTGCCGCGCTGTCCCCAGGGGCGCCCGGTGATGCTCCAGGCCGGGGACTCCACGGACGGGCGCGAGTTCGCCGCCCGCTACGCCGACGGGATCTTCTCGCGTCACGGCACGCTGGAGGCCGGTCGCCGCTTCTACGCCGACGTCAAGGCGCGCCTGGCGACGTACGGGCGCTCGCCCGAGGATCTGCTGATCCTGCCGGGGGCGACGTTCGTCCTCGGCGACACCGATGCAGAGGCGCACGAGCTGGCGCAGGAGGTGCGCCGCCGGCAGGTCAGCGGCCCGCACGCGATCATGTTCCTCGAGCAGCTGTGGAACCGGGACCTGTCCTCCTACGATCCCGACGGCTCGCTGCCCGACGTCGAGCCCGACCTCGACTCCGACGTCCGTGCGCAGGGCAGCGCCCAGGCGCGCAGTCTCAACCGGGACGCCCTCGCGACCGCGCGCGAGTGGCGCCAGCGTGCCGAGGCCGAGGGCCTGTCGATCCGCGAGCTCGTGATCGCGATGACAGCGCGACAGACGTTCATCGGCTCCCCGGCCACCGTGGCCGAGCAACTCGACCTGCACGTCCAGTCGCACGCATGCGACGGCTTCATCCTCGTGCCTCACATCACGCCGGGCGGACTGGACCGCTTCGCGGACGACGTCGTGCCGCTCCTGCAGGAGCGCGGCGTGTTTCGCAGCGAATACGAGGGGACAACGCTGCGCGAGCATCTCGGGCTTCGGTGAGCGCCGGCCGGCGGCCGCGTCAGCCCCCGCTCCGGCCCCTCCCGGCTCAGACGAGGTCCCGCGGGACGCTCACATCGGAGCGCCGGGCGAAGACGCGGACGCCGTCTTCGAAGGCATCGAGCTCGCTGGTGATCAGAAACGACTCGGCGGTGCCCGTCATCGCGGTCCGGACCCGGATCGAGATCCGCCACGAGCCGCGCTGCAGGAAATGATCGCCGCGGCACTGCACCCGTGCCGACAGCGGCCGGCCGTCATCGATCTCATAGCGGCGGCTGAGCTCCTCGCCGAACGTGAGTCCGTCGCGATCCAGGCGGGTCCGCTCCGCGGCGCCGACATCGAGCGTGATCCGGCCGGTGGCGACGTCGCGGGCGTGCCTGCGCCATGGCCTGAAATCGACGTGTCCCGGGGGCGGCGGGGTGCTCTCCGGTGCCAGGAAAGCGGACATCGGGGGTTCTGCAGCGTCCGGCGAGCGCACCGGCAGCTCGATGACCGACGGGCCACCGACCGACACCCCGAGCGTCACGGCCTGCGGCGATGGCCAGGCGAACGGCCAGTAGGTCGGCGACACCGACAGTCGAATGCGATGACCGGGGGCGAACGAGTGCCCCGCGAAATCCAGCGCGAAGCGCACGACCGTCGGCTCGCCGACCGGCATCGGCGCCGGCTCGGTGTGACCGGCGCGATGCGACAGGTTGAGCAGACCGCGCGCCACCAGCAGCGAGGCGCCGTCGGGACCGACATCGCAGAGCCTGGCCGCCACCAGCGCGAGCGGCTGATCAACGGTCAGCCGCAGTGTCAGGACCGGCACGCCGAGCAACTCCAGCGGTCGATCGAGCGCTCGTGAGGTGAAGCTGAGCGCCACACCGTCCTCGGCCCGCTGATCTGGCGGGAAGTCGGTGACCAGACCGTAGGGGCACCACGCTCCCGCATCCGCGCCGGCGGCCGCATGGCCGACGATCGATGCGTTCCCCGGCTCGCCCGCCTCGCTGCACAGCCCTCCATCGCCGCGTGGAAACCATCGGCGCAACGGCGTGCGGGGCGATGGCCACTCGGCCTCGCCCACCCAGCGACCTGGGCGAAAAGCATGGTGGGCCGCGGGCGCAGCGTAGTCCTGCATCCAGGCGCGCAGCGGTGGCTCATCCATCGCGCCGTTGGCGGCGCCCCGGAGCCAGCGGTCCCACCACCGCACGCACTCCTGAAGGAAGCCGATCCTCGGCCCCGGATCCGCGATCTCGGGCCAGCCATGACTCCAGGGCCCGACCAGCCCCCGGCACGGAACCCCGGCGCGGGTGAGCCCGGCCAGTGCGCGGTCGACCGCGTTGGTATAGCCGTCCGCCCATCCGCCGACGAGCAGGATCGCCGCCTGCACGGCACCGAAGTCCTCGCAGATCGATCCCTGCCGCCAGAACTCGTCGCGGCGCTGATGGCGCAACCATTCCTCGACGAAGAACGGGGTCCGCTCCAGGCGATCGAGCCAGATCTCGCGCCAACGATCGCCGACGATCTCCGGGTCAGGCGGCAGCGCGTTGATCCCGAGCATGTAGCTGCCCCAGCTGAGCGCCTCGTGTCCGAGCACGCACCCGCCCATGTGGTGGACGTCGTCGGCGTAGCGGTCGTCGGTGGAGTACGCACTGACGACCGCCTTGAGTGCGGGCGGGCGGCGCGCCGCCACCTGCAGCCCGTTGAAGCCGCCCCACGACTTTCCGAACATGCCGACCGCGCCGGTGCACCACGGCTGGGCGGCGATCCAGGCGATCACCTCGCAGGCATCCGACTGCTCCTGCGGAAGGTACTCGTCGTGCAGGATCCCGTCGGAGTTTCCCGTTCCCCGGATGTCGACCCGGATCGATGCATACCCGTGCGCGGCGAAGTACGGATGGTGGGTGGCATCGCTGTACGCCGTTCCGTCGCTGAGGCGGTAGGGCAGGTACTCGAGCACCGCCGGCACCGGCTCGCGCTCGGCGTTCTCGGGCGCGACGATGCGGGCGAACAGGCGGCAGCGGTCGGAGAGCTCGATCCACTCATCCCGTGTTCCGATCGGTAAGTTCTCGATCAAATCGATTGGAGAAACTAACAAACTGCACTTGATGATACGGTGTGCTCGCCGATGAGGTCCCTCGATCCGCCCCGCGAACCCGACCAGCTTTCGACCGGCGTGTTCTCCCGCCGGTCATTGCTGCGGCGCGCGGCGCTCGCGGGGGTGACGCTGCCGTCGGCCGGTGCGCTGCTGGCAGCCTGCGGTGGCAGCAGCTCCGGCGCGTCGAGCAGTGCTGCCGCCGCCGGCGGACCGATGACGGGCACGATCGTGCTCAACAACTATCCGGACTGGATCGGCCCGCAAGAGGTGCCGACGTTCGAGAAGCTCCACCACGGCGCCGACGTCAAGATCGTCACTAACGCGACGAGCTCGGTCGCCGAAGTGGTGCTCGCTTTCAAGAGCGGCGAATACGACTTCCTGCTCGCGGACACGAGCGACGCCGGGCAGGCTCAGGCGGCCGGCATTCTGGCGCCGCTGGACTTCTCGAAGATCCCCAACATCGCGAACGTGACCCAGAGCTTCCGCACGGCGTATCCGTGGGGCATCCCCACCGACTACGGCAAGGTCGGGATCGGCTACCGGCCCGACATCGTCGGGGAGAGGATCACCAGCTGGCACGACGTGTGGCGTCTGGCCCCAAAGCTCTCGGGCCAGATCGTCTTCATCGACCTGGAGCGCGACTGCATGGGGTCGACGCTCAAGTACCTGGGCCACTCGAGCAACACCACCGATGCGAAGGCGCTCGAGGCCTGCAAGAACGCGGTGATCGCGATCAAGCCACACCTCAAGGCGTTCCTCAACACCAACGTCGGGCAGGGCCTGGTCAACGGCACCACGGCGATCGCGATGGATTGGGATTATGACGTCGCGCTCAACAAGCAGCAGAACTCCAAGATCGAGTGGGTGCAGCCCACCGAGGGGATGCACGCCTACCTGGAGGGCTTCTCCGCATCCAAGGCGACCAAGCACCTTGATCTCGTCGAATCCTTCATGAACTTCCTGCTCGAGCCCGCCGAGTACGCCCAGTTCGTCAATGCGACCGGCACCGCCTACGTCGTGCCCAAGGCCACCCCGTTCATCAAGGCGGCGATCGCCAAGAACCCCATTCTCGTGCCCAGCGCGAGCACCCTCGCGAAGGTGGAGTTCGACCACTATCTCGGCGCGGCCGGGGTCACGCTGTGGGCGAATACCTGGCAGGAGATCAAGGCGGCGTAGCCACAGACGTCCGGACACGCGCACCGCTCCGACATCGGTCGCCGCTCTCCGGACGGTCTGCTCGCCATCTCCTCGCGCTGCCGACTGGCGTGGTCACGCTTGGCTTCTTCGTCGCGCCGCTGATCCTGATCCTCGTCTACTCGTTCGCCAGCGAGAACCTGGTCTCGTTCAACGTCGACTTCGGGTGGACAACCGCCAATTACACCGCGTTCGCCTCCTCGCTGTACTTCGACACGCTGCTGCGCAGCGTCCTTCTCTCGGTGGGCACGACGGTTGTCTGCGCGCTGCTCGGGCTGACGCTCGCCTACTACATCTCTCGCCAGAGCCCGCGCATGCAGCGGGTTCTGCTGGCCGCGGTGATCATCCCGTTCTGGACGAGCTTCATCGTTCGCATCTACTCCTGGGTGGACATCCTCCAGAACGACGGACCGCTCGACCGCGTCGCCCGCGCGCTCGGGCTCGTGGGCGCGCATTCGCACATCAACCTTCTCTACACCCCCGCGGCGATCGGCATCGGGATCGTCTACTCCTACCTGCCGCTGATGATCCTTCCGGTCTATGTGTCGCTGGAGCGCATCGACCCGGCGATCTACAACGCCGGCGCGGATCTGGGTGCCACCCCGTGGCGGCAGTTCCGGCGCCTCGTCCTGCCGCTCGCCAAGCCCGGTCTGATCGCCGGCAGCATCATCGTCGGCGTTCCCGCGATGGGCGAGTACGTGATCCCCGAGATCCTCGGCGGCGGCAAGACGCTGATGGTGGGCAACATCATCGCCGACCAGTTTCAGGACACCGGCAACTATCCGTTCGGATCCGCGCTCGCGGTGGCACTCATGATGCTGCTGATGGTGGTCCTGTTCGTGCTGCGCCGCGTTCAGGCGTCGGCGGTGACGGTATGAGCATCAAGCGCCACCCCGTCAGCGCCACTCTCAGTGCGCTGGTGATCGCCTTTCTCTGGATCCCGCTGGTCGCGGTGGTGATCGGATCCGTTGACGGCAACGCGCTCCTGACGGGATGGAGCGGCGCCACCGCGAGGTGGTACCGGCAGGCCCTCAGCGACCCCAACGTCCGCTCCGGATTCGAAACCACGCTGATCATCGCCGTCCTGTCGGCGGCGATGTCGCTCGCGGTGGCGGTCTCGGGCGGCTTGTGGTGGCGTCGCGCCCCGCGTCGCGCGCGCGCCTTCTACGACGCTCTGGTCTACGCGCGCATCGTCGTCCCCGAGGTGGTGTTCGCCAGTGCCCTGTTCTTCCTGTTTCTCAAGATCCACTTCGCGCTCGGTCTCCCCGCGATCGTCGTCGGACACGCGGTGCTCAACTCCGCCTACTCGACCTTGATCATCCAGGCGAGGCTGATGGCCCTCGATCCTGCGCTCGAGGAGGCCGCGGCCGACCTGGGGGCGACGCCATGGCGAGCCTTCCGGCGCGTGACGCTGATCACGCTGATGCCGGCCATCGTCGCTGCCGGCCTGTTGGCATTCACCTTTTCGCTCGACGACGTCGTCACCTCGTACTTCCTGCAGGGCACCTCGCAGTCGCCGCTGCCGATCGTCCTGCTCGGGATGATCCGCTTTCGCATCACACCGGAGATCAACGCGGTCGGCGTGTTCGTGATGTTCCTCACCGTGGCGCTGATGACGCTGGCGGTCGGGGCGTTCACCACCGCGGGTCGTCTCGGACGCTCCGGCCGGCGCAGCCGGCTACTGGGGCTCTATCAGGGGTGAGTGACTCCGCGATCAGCCTGGTCGGGATCAGCAAGCGGTTCGGCGACCTCACCGCCGTGCATTCCCTCGACCTCGAAGTGCGCAAGGGCGAGTTCTTCTCGATCATCGGACCGTCGGGATGCGGCAAGACGACGACGTTGCGCATGATCGCCGGGTTCGAGGAGCCGACCACCGGCAGGATCCTGGTCGACAGCCGGGACGTCACCCGTCTGCGGCCGTACCACCGGCCGGTCAACACGGTGTTTCAGAGCTACGCGCTGTTCCCGCACCTCGACGTGTGGGAGAACGTCGCCTTCGGGCTGCGCGAGGCGCGCCGGCCGCGCAGCGAGATCGCGACCAGGGTCGCCGAGGCGATCGAGCTCGTTCAATTGAAGGGCCGTGAGCAGGCCCGGCCCAGCCAGCTCTCCGGCGGCCAGCAACAGCGGGTGGCGTTGGCGCGGGCACTGGTCAATCGGCCGGACGTGCTGCTCCTCGACGAGCCGCTCGGCGCCCTCGACCTGAAGTTGCGAGCCGATCTGCAGAGCCAGCTCAAGGACCTGCACCGAGCCGTCGGCGTGACCTTCTGCTACGTCACGCACGACCAGGGCGAAGCGTTCTCGATGTCGGACCGCGTGGCCGTGATGAACGGGGGCGTTCTCGAACAGGTGGGTGATCCCGAGGAGGTCTACCGCCGTCCCCGCACCGCGTTCGTGGCCGACTTCGTCGGCGCCTCCAACCGCCTGCCGGCGCGGATCGCGCGTGTCGACGGAGCCGGCCGCTACACGGTCGCGCTCGATGGGGCCGGCGATCGGTCGGTGTCAGGGCCCGAGGGGCTGGCCGCGGGAACGGCGATGATCCTCGTGATCCGTCCCGAAGAGCTCCGGCTCGACTCCGGCCGAACCGTCGCCGGCGGGCTTGCCGCCACGATCGTCGACGTTGCGTTCCTCGGCGCACAGCGGATCGTCCGCCTCCGGTCACCCCAGCTCGGGCCGCTGACCGCGACGACGGCGGCGGGATCCGACGCGCCCCGCCCCGGCGCCGAGGTGGTCGTGCACTGGGACGACCGGCACTCATGGGCCGTCCCCGTGACCGTGCCCGGCACGGCGGCCGTCCCGGCGTGACCTCACGGTTTCCGATAGCCCCGCTGCGCTCGTGTCCGGCTCGCCGCCGGGCGGCGCCCAGGTGGCCAGTGCGTGGTGGATCGCCGCGGTTCGCCGCTCATCCCAGGTGATGGACGGGTCGGGCTCGAGGAAGACGCTCGCGATTGCGCCGAGTGCGATCGCGGGCGGGCTCCAGTCGGCGGGGTCGCTGCCGGTGAACGGGGCGGCGCGGAGCGGTCGGGCGAGGTCGGGGCTGGAGGCGGCGGTGACCAGCATGCCGCGGAGGCTGGCGTTGAGCAGCACGGCGAGGGTATGGAAGGTCGCGGCGCCGAGGCCGGGGCGCAGGCGGTAGCCGAGCAGCTCGGCGAGTCGTTGCCAGGCGTCGGCGACCGCTTCGGTGTGGGCGTGCTCGGATTCGGCGAGCGCGGCGCGCACGCGGTCGCGCAGCGCCGGGTCGGC
>JBELAG010000509.1:0-3433 GCA_049509055.1 Solirubrobacteraceae bacterium | reverse complement strand
CCGCCAGGACGTACAGGGAGTCAGAGCCTCGGCCGCTGGCTGCGGTCGCGATCGCCAGCGCGGCGACGACGACCGAGCTCAGCGCGTAGAGCCGCAGCTGCTCCCAGATCTCCTGGGAGCGCAGCATCGCCAACTCGACGAGCAGGACGAGGACGGCGGTGACCGTGGTCGCCGCGCCGAACACGGTCAGCTGCGTGGCGCCGAACGATGGCTGGAATAGGAACATCACGACTGCCAGCACCGCCAGCAGGAAGCTCGCGACGGTGAACTCGGGGATCTTGAACAGCCGCAGCTTGGCGAAGCTGGACTCGATCACGACCACGATCACGCCGATCCCGACCGCCTTGGCGAACAGCAGCCCGATCGCCGCCAGCACGTGATCGAGCCGGCCGTCGGCGGCCAGCCCCCACGGGGCGACCAGCACATTGGCGAAGATCGTGTAGAGCACGAGCTGCTTGACCGATGAGCCCCAGCGCAGGAACGCCAGGCCGGGTCCGGAGTGCTCGGCCACGCGCGCCTCCTCGATCTGCCCGAACTCCAACGTCCCACCGTGGCTCTCCACCGGGATCCGGCCGGTCTCGGTGAGCACGAGCATGAAGAACGCCGCCACGATCAGCAGATGGCTGGGACGGAAGACCTCGACGGTCGAGCCACGCAACGTCGCCCCCAGCACGTAGGGAAGGTCGGTGTGCGTCGTCAACGCGACGACGAAGATCACGAAGATGACCGTCGGCTCGTTGAGCGCGCCGAACGACCGCAGCCGACTCGAGCCGAGCTGGGCGTACGGGCTGCCGCTGTCGATCGCCGCCAGCGACACCGCGAACCCGGCCATCCCGAGGATCAGCCCGCCGCCGAGGATGTCGCCCATGTAGCCCAGCGGAAGCCCGAAGCTCGTCAGCACCGGGATCAGCAACGGGACCGTGGCGTAGCCGGCGAAGCTCACGTACGGCGCCAGACGGAACACCGGCCCGGCCGGCCCGGGCAGCACCGTCTCCTTGCGCAGCAGCTTGAGGATGTCGAAGTAGGGCTGAAGCACCCGCGGACCCTGCCGCTGGGCGATGTTGGCCTCGGCGCGCGCGATCAGGCCGCTGATCAGCGGACCCAGCGCCAGGATCGTCACCACCTGCAAGACCTGCACAGCCCAGTCGGGAAGAATCGGCACGGTCGGTGCCCAGCTCCTCTCGCGTTTGCGTTTGATTGCGCGAAAGGAGCCATTAGCCCTTGTGCTCGAGCGGGCGGTTCAGGAGCAGCGCTCCCGCCAGGACTCCATCTGGCCTGGCCGAGCATAGCGAAGCCTCCGGCGAGCCGCACATCGGGAGGAGGGGCACCCGCGGGCTCTGTGCCCGAGATCGGCTACGCTCCCGGACACGAGCGATGAGGCTCGCTCTGAATGCGGCTTGTCCGCTGATGGCCTCTACGAAGCGCATTCGTAGCCACTTTCCGGAGGTCACAGCGATGAGCCCGATTGAGTTTGTGGGTGCCCGGCAGATTCTCGATAGTCGTGGTAATCCGACGGTCGAGGTTGATGTGCGGTTGAGCTCGGGGGCGTTCGGACGGGCGGCGGTGCCGTCGGGGGCGTCGACGGGGGCCCGGGAGGCGCTGGAGCTGCGCGACGGCGGTGCGGCGTTTGGCGGCAAGGCGGTCACGCAGGCCGTGGCTCACGTCAACGGGGAGATCGCCGAACGGGTTCGGGGGCGCGACGCCTCAGATCAGCGGGGGGTGGATGAGGCGATGATCGCGTTGGATGCGACGGCGGATAAGTCGCGGCTGGGTGCCAATGCGATCCTGGGCGTGTCGATGGCGGTTGCGCGCGCAGCGGCGGTCAATCAGGGCGTGTCGCTGTGGCGGTATCTGGGCGGCCCGGAGGCGAACCTGCTGCCGGTGCCGTGCATGAACGTGCTCAACGGCGGGGTGCATGCCGATAATCCCGTCGATTTTCAGGAGTTCATGGTCGCTCCGCTGGGCGCCAGCTCGTTCGCGCACGCGGTGCAGATCGGCGCCGAGGTCTATCACGAGCTGCAGCGCACGCTCAAGCGCCAGGGTCTGGGGACCGCGGTCGGGGATGAGGGCGGGTTCGCGCCCGCGCTGTCATCCAACGAAGCGCCGATCGAGCTGCTGATGTCGGCGATCCAGAGCGCTGGGTACACGCCCGGTAGCGACGTGGCGTTGTGCATCGATCCGGCGGCCAGCGAGTTCTACAAGGACGGCAGCTACGTGCTGGCCGGCGAGGGACGCACCCTCTCCTCTGACGTGATGGTTGACTACTGGGCGACGCTCCCCGGCCGGTTCCCGGTGCTGTTCTTGGAGGACGGGATGGCCGAGGGTGATTGGGACGGCTGGCGCAAGCTCACCGATCGGATCGGTGACCAGGTCCAGCTGGTCGGCGACGACATCTTCGTGACCAACCCCGCGATCCTGCGCGAGGGGATCGAGCGGGGGGTGGCGAACTCGATCTTGATCAAGCTCAACCAGATCGGGACGGTCACCGAGACGCTGGACACGATCCAGGTCGCCCGCGACGCCGGCTATCGCGCCGTGGTCTCGCACCGCTCGGGTGAGACCGAGGACACGTTCATCGCCGACCTGGTGGTCGCGACCGGCGTCGGGCAGATCAAGACCGGCGCGCCCGCCCGCTCCGAACGCGTGGCCAAGTACAACCAGCTGATGCGCATCGAAGAGGAGCTCGGCCAGGCCGCCCGCTACGCCGGCGGCGACACCGTTCACCTCGGCTGACCCGCTCGCCCAGGAGCGATCACGAGGATGGTCAGGTCACCAACGCAGCGCCTGCAGACAAGCCGCACCACCACCGCGAGCGCGCCGGCGCTCGGCCCCACTCAGCATCCGCTCACCCTGCTCGACGGGCCACCGGGCGATCGGCACTGCCCGATCTGCCGCGGCGTGGAGGAGGCCGAACGGGGCTTCTTCTCGTGGTTTGGCATCGAAAGCTACGGTGAGGTGAACGTCCAGGCGCAGCTGCGCGCGGCGATGGGCATGTGCCCGGCGCATTCACGGCGGCTGGTCGATGAGGTTGGTGAGGGGAACGTGATGAACGTGGTGGCCGGCGAAGCGCTGAACGGCGCTCGCGACGCGTTGTCTGGCGCGCTGCGGCCCGGACGGTGTCCCGCCTGCGAGGCGGTCGCGGTCGCCGTCGATGCCGCTCACCACCTCGTGGAGGGCCGCCTTCGCGATCCGGCGAGCGCTGCCCGTTACGGTGAGCACGCCGGACTGTGCTTTGCGCACTTCCTCGGGGCGACCAGGATCCTTGAGCCCGCGACCCTGAAGATCCTCGCGGAGCGCCTGCTCATCACCCTGAGCTCGGACAACGGACTGAAAGTGGAGGCGCTTGCCGGTGGTGATCCCGACGCGCCCCGGCGCGCGGTCCGGCGCGAGCGACTGACCGACCACGAGCCCGCGGGCTCGACCCTGGAGGGCC
>JBELAG010000508.1:0-3444 GCA_049509055.1 Solirubrobacteraceae bacterium | reverse complement strand
AGCGGCTCGCCGCCGGCGCCAGACTGATCAAGACAGGCTCGCTCGAACAACTTCTTTTCTTTGGTTGAAGGCATGGTCGTCTCTTTCGATCACGCCTTACACAGACCTTGTGACGTTCCCCGGTCCCGCCGCGCAAGCCCGGGTCGCGCGGTCCCGCACCCAGTGTCCTGAAGACCGCCGCCGAGCCACGGTCAATCGATGAGCTCGTGACGGGCCTTGACCCCGATGCCTTCCAGACGGTCGCGTTCCGTGACACCAACGGCGCTCCGCAGCACTCGCGGTTCGCGTTTGTGCGTGTGATCGCCGCCAATCCGATCGACCGCCTCCGCGAAGCCCCGCGCGAGGAATGGCTGATCGTTGAGTGGCCCGCCGGGCACCAAGCGCCCAGAGACTACTGGCTCAGCAACCTTCCGGCCGACACCGAGCCCGAGCAACTCGCCAGGCTCGCTCGGCTGCGCCGGATGATCGAGCTTGACTACAAGCAGCTCAAGGGTGAGCTCGGGCTTGACCACTACGAGGGCCGCAGCTACCTCGGCTTTCACCACCATTGCACGCTGGTGACGGCCGCCCACGGCTTCTTGACACTGGAGCGGGCCGACCCAAATCGCCCGCGGCCGGCCTGACACTCCCCCAAGCGGTGCTGCTCCTGCAGCCCGTGTGGAAGTGCTGGACCGGCCGCTGCTCCACCTGCCAGCAGCCGATCAATCTCGACGCCCTCCCGCTGCACCGGCGCGCCAAACGCGAGTAACACCACCTACCAGAGCACTACTCATATGGAGGAACGTCTGTCAAGTGAGCAGCGTTCATGCTCCCCTCGTTGCTGTCGTTCGGGGGTGGGTGCGACGGGTTGCTCGGGTGGGGAGGCGACGGGCGAAGTTCTCGACGTCGGTCAGTCTGAATCGAAAATAGACGTTCAGGGTGGAGCGCGGATGGGGCTCGAGGCGGACACCCGGGACGGTCTGAGGGTCATTGCGGGCGGTCAGACGGCCTTGGGGAGCGGTTCGAGGGTGACTTGGTGGCCGAGGCGTTCGAGCTGTTTGATGAGCCGTCGGCGGTAGCGTTCGGTGTTCTCGGTGTCGCGGCGGTAGAAGAACTCTTCGCCGAGCTCGTTGTAGGGGACGCCCTGTTTGAGGACGTGGTAGGCGGCGGTGAGGATCTTGTGACCGGTCGCGATCGTGGCTTTGGCGTGCCCGCGGCGGCTCTTGATCCGGTGGTAGCGGGCCGACAGGTAGGTGCCTTTGGTGCGCACGACCGACTTGGCGGACTCAGTCAGCAGGCCGCGCAACCATTTGGAGCCTTTGCGGGTCGCGGCGGAGTGTTTCTTGCCGGCGGATTCGCGCTGGCCGGGGCACATCCCGGCCCACGAGGCGAGGTGATGCTCGGTCGGGAAGCGGCTCATGTCCGGTCCGATCTCGGCCAGGAGCATCTCGGCGGCGCGCTTGTCGACCCCGGGGATCGTGTCCAGCAGCTCGATTTCACGGGAGAAAGGGCCGGTCAGCTCCTCGACCCGTTCAGACAGCGTGGCGATCGTCTCGTCGAGGAAGTCGATCTGCGCGAGCATCTGCCCGATGAGCAGCGCGTGATGGCCGGTGAAGCGGCCCTGGAGCGCCTCGCGCAACGCGGGGATCTTCTTGCGCAGCGTGCCCTTCGCCAAGTCCGCGAGCACCTCGGGGTCATGAGTGCCGGAGACGAGCGCGTCGAGCATCCGCCGGGCGGACACGCCGAGCACCTCAGACGCGACCGAGGACAGCTTGATCCCGGCGTCCTGCAAGGTCTTCTCGACCCGCTGCACCTCGCGACCGCGCTCCTGGATCTTGGCTTTCCGGTAGCGGACCAGGTCACGCAGCTCGCGCAGCGGACGGGGCGGCACCAAGCTCGGGCGCACCAGCCCGTGCTCGACCAGCTGGCAGCCCCACTCGGCGTCTTGGACGTCGCTCTTGCGACCGGGCACGTGACGAAGATGGGCGGCGTTGTCGAGCCGGCAGTCGAACTCGTCCTCCAGCAGGTAGAACACCGCTCGCCAGTAAACGCCGGTGGCTTCCATCCCGACGAGCGTCACCGCCCAGCTGCGCAGCCAGTCCGCGAGCGTCAGCAGCCCCGCGGTGGTGGTCGAGAACTCGCGGATCTCCTGCCGGCGCCCGCCGGCATCGTCGGGAACGCGGACGCACGCGGTGATCTGCGACTTGTGGATGTCCAGCATCGAGCAGCGCTCGATCAAACGATCCATGAACCCCTCCCAAGGGTCAGATTGATACGGAAGACCGCCCGGGAGAGCCTCATGCTGTGGAATCTGAATCTCGTGCTCAAGGCAACAGTTCGGGGTGCCCGAGACTCTCGCGTCTCACTCATAATCGGGCTCGCTGGCACCAAACAGACCCGACGTCAGCCAAGACGGTCGGCCAGATTGCAGCAACCGCGCATCAGCGCCGCCAGCGGCGCAACAACATTTTCATCCGTCCCGGGTGGGCCCCACCAGGGGCGCATCGACCACTCATATGCGGGGGTTGGCTACCCCAGGTCGCTGGTTCCGTCGCTGGCTGACGCGTGTCTAGGATCGGGCGTGGCCTGGTCAGGGCTGCCCATAGTAGTTCCGCGCGTACCAGCGGACTTCGGGGCCCGGCGCCTCCCCACCCGAGCGGGGCAGGGCTGTCAGGACGGGTTATGGGGCAGTCGCGGCGGCCCACAGGAAGCAGGCGAGCTCGCGGGCGCACGCGACCGTGATCACGTTGCCGGGCTTCTTGCGTTCCCGCATCCGCCGGTGGATTCGGTAGAGCCGGGTCGGGGCGCGGCGTGCGATCTGCAGGACATGGTCGGGCAGCCCTTCTTGGCGCTCGTAGAGCGTGCGCCCGATCCGCGGCGGGCGCGCAGTCGAGGTACGACGTCGGCGAGGTGCCCTTGCGGGTCCTTCTCCGACGCCGCCCTCCCAAACCCGTTATGCGGAATTCCTCATAACGGGTTGTATGTGACCCGCCCGGCGATGTTGACCAGGCGCTTCGTGGGCGATGTTTTTGCTGCAAAGTCGGACATCCGAGCGAGGATGTGCTCAACATAATCGTTGGTTCTGCCGAGGCCTGTCGGGTTCGCGTTCTGTGCGATCCGATTGGAGGCTTTGATGGGAAGGAAGGTGTGGGTTCCGACGCCGTCGGGACCGTTGGCGTCGCACGCGGCGGGATTCTGTTCGTGGCTGCGGTCGCGGTCGTATTCGCCGTGGACGGTGGGCAGCAGGCTGTGGCAGCTGGACCAGCTCAGCCGCTGGTTGGAGCGCCAAGGGCTGACGGCTGGCGAGCTGACGCTTGAGCGGGCGGCGCAGTTCGCTAGCTCGCGTCGGGAAGCGGGCTTGGTGTCGTGGAGTTCACCTCAGAGCGTTGAGCTGCCGCTTGAGTACTTGCGCGAGATCGGGGTTATCGCGCCGCCGGCAGCGGCGGTCGTTGACGGTCCGTTGGA
>JBELAG010000507.1:0-4274 GCA_049509055.1 Solirubrobacteraceae bacterium | reverse complement strand
GCCCCGGTGATCATGTTCTTGACGTAGTCGGCATGGCCCGGGCAGTCCACGTGGGCATAGTGCCGGTTGGCGGTCTCGTACTCGACGTGCGAGGTCGCGATCGTGATGCCGCGGGCCTTCTCCTCGGGGGCGTTGTCGATCGAGTCGAACGACCGCACCTCCGTGCCATCGCCGAAATGGTCGTGGAGCACCTTGGTGATGGCCGCGGTCAGCGTCGTCTTGCCATGGTCGATGTGACCGATGGTCCCGACATTGACATGGGGCTTGTCGCGCTCAAACTTGGCCTTCGCCACTTTGGTCTTGCTCCTTCAGTTTCTAGAGGTTTCGGTAGGTCTCTAGGACCAACCCATCCAGGATATAAGTTTTCCGTCCGCCGCTGCTGCTACCTGCCGGGCGCGGCGTCTGGCCCGTTGCCGATCAGGCGGCCTTCTGCTCGCCTCCGCCGATGCCATCGGCGATATTAGGCGGGACCTCCTCATAGCGGTCGAACTGCATCGTGTAGGTCGCCCGTCCCTGGGTCGTGGAACGCAGGTCGGTGGCATAGCCGAACATCTCGGCCAGCGGCACGTGCCCGGTGACCACCTGTGCGTTGCCGCGCTGCTCCATCCCGCTGATCTGCCCGCGCCGGCGGCTGAGGTCGCCGATCACGTCGCCCATGAACTCCTCGGGCGTGACCACCTCGACCGCGAACACCGGCTCCAGCAGGACCGGCTTGGCCCGGGACACCGCCGCCTTGAGCGCCAGCGAGCCGGCGATCCGGAAGGCGATCTCCGACGAGTCGGTGTCGTGGTACTTGCCGTCGGTCAGGGTGACAAGTCAAAGCCCTCGCCGGGCGCGGGCTCGACGTTGATGTAGACGATGCCGTACTGGCCCGAGCCGCCGGTCTGGCGCACGAAGCGTCCCTCGACCTTCTCGGCCGTGCCGCGGATCGTCTCGCGGTAGGACACCTGGGGGCGCCCGACGTTGGCGTCGACCTTGAACTCGCGCATCATCCGGTCGACGAGGATCTCGAGGTGGAGCTCGCCCATCCCCGAGATCTCGGTCTGCCCGGTCTCCTCGTTGGTGGCGACCTGGAAGGTCGGGTCCTCCTCGGCCAGGCGGCCGAGCGCCGTGGACATCTTCTCCTGGTCGGCCTTCGTCTTGGGCTCGATCGCGACCTTGATCACGGGCTCGGGGAAGGTGATCGTCTCGAGCTTGATCGGCTTGTCGGGCGCCGCCAGGGTGTCGCCGGTCACGACCTGCTTGATGCCGACCGCGGCGGCGATGTCGCCGGCGTAGACCTCCTCGAGCTCCTCGCGCTCGTTGGCCTGCATCATCAGGATCCGGCCGATCCGCTCGGTGCGCCCGGTGCTGACGTTGAGCACGCGGGAGCCCGCCGACAGCCGGCCGGAGTAGACCCGGAAGTAGGTGAGCTTGCCGACGTAGGGGTCGGCCATGATCTTGAACGCCAGCGCCGCGAACGGCTCGTCGTCGGAGGCGTGGCGGATCGCCGGCTGGCCGCCGTTGTCAGAGCCCTTGGGCGCGGGCTCGAGGCCCTCCACCGGCGGAACCTCGAGCGGGCTGGGCAGGTAGTCGATGACGGCGTCGAGCAGGGGCTGCACGCCCTTGTTCTTGAAGCTGGAGCCGCACAGCACCGGGGTGAGCTGGCTCGACAGCGTGGCCGCCCGGATCGCCGCCTTCAGCCGCGCGGTCGGGATCTCCTGGTCCTCCAGGATCATCTCCAGCAGATCGTCGTCGTAGCGGGAGACCTCCTCCAGCAGGTGCTCGCGGGCGGCGGCGGTGGCGTCGAGGTACTCGGCCGGAATCGCCACGACCTCCTGCTCCTTGCCGAGCTCGTCCCGGTAGATGATCGCCACGTTCTCGACGAGGTCGATGATCCCCAGGAACTCCGACTCGGCGCCGATCGGCAGCTGGATCGGCACCGGATGGGCGCCGAGGCGGTCGATCATCGTCCGCACCCCGCGCTCGAAGTCCGCGCCGATCCGGTCCATCTTGTTGATGTAGGCGATCCGCGGGACGTGGTACTTGTCGGCTTGGCGCCACACGGTCTCGGACTGCGGCTCGACGCCGGCCACCGAGTCAAACAGCGCGATCGCACCGTCGAGCACGCGCAGCGAGCGCTCCACCTCGACGGTGAAGTCGACGTGGCCGGGGGTGTCGATGATGTTGATGCGGTGGCTGTGCCACTCGCACGTGGTGGCCGCGGAGGTGATCGTGATCCCGCGCTCCTGCTCCTGCTCCATCCAGTCCATCACCGCGGCGCCCTCGTGGACCTCGCCCATCTTGTAGGTCCGGCCCGTGTAATAGAGGATGCGCTCGGTGGTCGTCGTCTTACCGGCGTCGATGTGCGCCATGATTCCGATGTTGCGAATCTTCTCGAGCGGGAACGTGCGTGCCATGAGTCTCAGGTGTCCGAAGCGTGGGGATGGGCGGGCCCGGGTATCCGGCCCCGGTCATGAAAAAGGGCCCATGTGGGCCCAATCACGACGTGGGTGTCGGTGACGGGCGGTTGTCTAGCGGGTCGGTGTCTCCATTTGCGTGAACCTTCCGCGCCCAGGTACGAGCACAGATGAGGTCATCCCGACCCGAGGCGAGGACCGAATATAGCAGAGGACCGGCCGTCCTCGCGGGCGCCCTGACCGGCGCCGCGCTGCTGCTCGCGGCCGAGCTGACGCCGCTGCTCACCGTCCATGCAGGCCCGTGGCGATCGGGGTGCTCGGGCTCGTCGCGCTCGCCGTCGCCGTCCTGCACGACCTGCCCGACGCCCGCGCGACCGGCCTGATCGCCATCCCCGCCCACGGCCTGCGCGACGCGGCCGCCGCCCCGGCGATCGGCCTCTACCTCGAGAGCCTCGGGGCGGTCGCGCTGATCCTCACCGCCGCCGGTCTGCTGCTCGCGCCCGCACCCCGCAAACAGGGCGGTCCCGCGTCCGCAACGTCCGCTTCCTGACCATCCGTGGACATCTTCGGTTTACCGAGAACAGGACTGTTACATTTACTGAACGCGAGGGTTGTCCCGCCGCAGCCCCCGGTCCCGTGCGGCGGGCAGCCCTCGCGTTTGCTCGTCGCCGTACTGATGAGGGGATGTCCCGGATCGCGGGACGGTTCGCCTCCCCGGACCCACGGGCTCGTTTCCCCGGCCGTCGGGGGCCGCCGAGGCGGCACCCGCCCGCGGCGCCGGCGCGTCAGCCCACGCTCGGAACCCCAGGGCCGGGCGCCAGCCCGGTCCCCATCACGACAGCCGGTCTACCAGCGGTAGTGCGCGAAGGCCTTGTTGGCCTGCGCCATGCGGTAGATGTCGTCCTTGCGCTTGTAGGCGTTGCCCTGCTGCTGGATCGCGTCGAGCAGCTCGTGGGCGAGGCGCTGTGACATGTTGCGCTCGCGGCGGGCGCGGGCGTACTGGACGAGCCAGCGGACGGCCAGCGTCCGGGCTCGGCGGGAGGGGACCTCCACCGGAACCTGGTAGGTGGCGCCGCCGACGCGGCGGGGACGCACCTCCAGCACCGGGGTGAGCGCCTTGATACCGGCCTCGAGCTGCTCGACGGCGTTCTTGCCGGAGCGCTCGCCGAGGATCGCCAGCGCGTCGTAGACGATCTTCTCGGCGACCGACTTCTTGCCGTCCTCCATCACCTTGTTGATGACCTGCTGGACGAGCCGGTTGCGGTGGACCGCATCGGGCTCGATCGGCCTGATCTGGGCGGCGGCGCGGCGGGGCATCGCTACTTGGCCTTCACGCCGTACTGCGAGCGGGCCTTCTTGCGGTCGCCGACGCCGGCGGCGTCCAGCGTGCCGCGGATCACCTTGTAGCGGAAGCCCGGCAGGTCCTTGACGCGGCCGCCGCGGACGAGCACGACCGAGTGCTCCTGCAGGTTGTGGCCCTCGCCGGGGATGTAGGCCCCGACCTCCATGCCGTTGGTCAGCCGGACACGGGCGACCTTGCGCAGCGCCGAGTTGGGCTTCTTCGGCGTGGTCGTGTAGACGCGGGTGCAGACGCCGCGGCGCTGAGGCGCGGCGACCTTCTTCTTGCGGCCCTTGCCGGACTTCAGGCCCGGGGTGGCCAGCTTCTTCTTCGGCGAAACGCGCCCTTTACGGATCAATTGGCTTGTGGTCGGCATGCGACGGTTGAGGGTAGCAGCCCAGGTCGGGGCCGGGGGCGTCCCCTCCTCGCACACCGCTCGGGTCAGCGGCTGCGCGCAAGGTCGGTCGCCGTCCACGCGAGTGTGCGCGGAACGGACACCCCCGGCCCCGACCGCCTGACCTCGGCCACATGCCTCT
>JBELAG010000506.1:0-3464 GCA_049509055.1 Solirubrobacteraceae bacterium | reverse complement strand
TCCTAGACGTATTCAACGAGTCAGGCGCCCTCACCAGTACGCCGATCGACTCCATCCCAGACAGTGGCGAGTCCCCGAGCGCGGTCGCGTTCGATCCGTATAGCCGCAACGCGTACGTCACCAACCCGACGGACAACTCGGTGTCGGTGATCAGCCCGGAGGCGTCACCGACGATCACTGGGACTCCGGAGGCGTCAGCGACGAGCGACGGGACCTCGAGCGCGACGGTCGTCGCCGGGACGGGATATTGGTATCAGTTCACGATCACCGGGTCCCCGACACCGACCGTCGCCAGCTCAAGTCCGCTCCCTCCGGGGCTGACCCTGACATCGGATGGGCTGCTGTCCGGTATCCCATCTGCGCCCGGCACCTACCAGTTCACAGTGGCCGCGACAAACGGCTTCGGCCCGCCCGCGTATGAACCGGTCACCATGACCGTCCTTCCCGACCCGCCGACGATCAGCAATTGGACCCCAAGCGTTGCGTACACCGGCACGCCCTACTTCGGCACCGTCGTGGTGTCGGGCATTCCAACGCCAGTGACGACTGTCAAAGAAGACCCAGGTCCCATTCCGGGCCTCACCCTGTCAGACGGGTGGCTGACCGGCACCCCGACCACACCTGGAAGCTACCGCCTGTTGGTGACGGCCGACAACAGGGCCGGAGGCGGCGGTCTCGACTCGGAGGATCGCTACCTGACGGTGAAGCAGGGCCCGCCACCACCTCCACCGCCGAGAGTGCCTAACCCGCCTCCGCCTCACTGTCACCCCGTGTTGTGCATGTGATCGCGGGCACGGCTCTGGCGCGCAGCAGCGGTCCGCGGCCACACCCAACGGACCGCGCTCGCCGCGAGCGCTGAGGACACAAGGACGAAGCCAGCGCCCCGCGAGTCCAAGACCCGGCGGGGCGTTTGGCGCTTTGACGTACGCGCCAAGGCGCGCCGTAACGGCTATCCGCGGCCCGAATCCCTGGACGCCGCGACGCCGATTCGCAAGGTGGTCGAGACGCTGCGCCGATGGGCGGAACCCCATTTCGACGTCGTCGAGCTTGAAACTCGGCCGAATTTGCAGGTGACTCCACATAAAAGACCTTCTCGCGCGGGGAGGGGCGCTGGGCTACTCTCGTCGCCGCCCTGGCGCAGCGGCGGTGTTGGCCCGATGGCGCCGCGCCGCGAAGCCCGCCTTCCTCAAGGTCGCCCTGACAAGCCCGCCGCCGCGATCGCCCTTGATCGTCTACCGTCGATCAACCAGGCCCTTGGACCGGCCCCAGGAGAAATGGGGCGGAGGCATCCTGTCGATGGCGTCTACGACTGAAACCCAGCAACTGCGGATGCTCGAGCGACTACGCAGTGCGGGCGCCCAGCCGGTCACGCTTGAGCAGTTGCGCGCCGGCGGGATTGACTTTCCCGCCGTCGTCGTCGGCGAGCTCGAGCTCAACGGGTATGTGGTCGAGCGCGTCTACGAGGACGGCCGCCAGATCGGCCTGCGCCTGCTGGAATCCGAAGCTCCAGATCCGCCCCCCTCACGCCGCCGCCATCGATGGCGCCGAGTCTCGCGATAGCGATCGCCGTCGAACGCCGGTTTGCCTGAGCGGCGATCGGGCTGCGTCGAGCAGCAGGGGGGTTCAGGCGGCGGCGAGTCGCCGGCGCGCCTTCTGCACCGATGGCAGCGCGGTCTTGGCCTTGGCCAGCGGTCGCGCGCGCAGGTCGACGCTGGCGGGCTTGGCGGCGATCGTGATCGCCTCACCGGTCGCCGGGTTTCGGCCTTGGCGCTTCTTCTGCGCCGGCTTGACGCGGACAGTCAGCTGAACAAGACCAACGACACGCACCTTCTGCGCGTTGCTGAGCTCTTCGAGCACAACCTCCTCCAGCGCCCCGAGAACGCGTTTGGCGTCGGCCCTGGGGATCTCGGCGCGATCAGCGACGGCGATCGCGAGCTGTGACTGGGTCAGCGGCACGTGAGCTCCTTCACGGATGAGTGGGACGTATACGCACTGGCGAATTGAACCTCTCGTCGCGGACAACCGGCCCGCGCCATCCTTGGGCGTGAGTCACACGACGGCCGCGACGCGCACATCCAGAATCGCGTCGAGCTGAGGAGATCTCCTGGATGGCGGCGATCCATGCCCGATCACCCTCGTCGTCACGTCCAACGCGCTCATCTCCCGGCCCAGCTACAGCCCCCCGCCGGCGCGGCGGACAGCCTGGTGGCGGCGGTCGAGCACGTCGGCGATGTCGTCGATCTGCTCCGGCCGGGCGGCGGCGTAGCGGGCGGTGGTCCGCAGGTCGACATGCCCGAGCCGGGCGCTGACGGTGTGCACGGGAACGCCGGCCTCCAGACACTGGGTGGCCCAGTAGGCCCGCAGCGCGTGCGGGTGCGAGAGTTGCTCGGGCACGCCCGCGGCCGCGCAGCTGCGGCGCACCAGCCGGTGCACACCGACCGCGGACAGGGCGAGGGGCTGCTCGTGGCCGTGGCGGCCGAGGCGCACGAACAGCGGCTGCTCGTCGCGCAGCCCGACCCCGCGGGCGAGGGAGTGGACCTTCACCCACGCGTCGAGCGCGTGCTGGACGGCCTCAGGGACCGGGACCTCCCGCTCACGCCCGCCCTTCCCCCTCACGAACAGCCGATAGTGCCGCGCGTTTGACCGGGGCCGGCGCAGATCACGGGCGCGCAGGCCGCGCAGCTCGGCGGAGCGCAGCCCGCAGTCGCCGAGCACGCGCAGCAGGGCATAGTCCCGCTTGCCAGCGAGCGTGCGGCGGTCGGGGACGCGCAGCAGGTTGGCGTAGTCGGTGTCGGTCAGCGTCTCGGGCGGGCCCGGCTCGTGCCGCGGGATCCGGACACCGTCGACCTGGTCGTGGCGGCCGAGGTCGCAGGCGAGCGCTCGGACCATCGATAGATACACGCGCGAGGTGGCCGGCGCCGCTGGACGCCCACCGCGGCCGCCGCCGGACGCGAGGTGCCGGCCATACGCGGCGATCGCGTCGGCATCGAGGTCGCCAACCACCGGTGGCCGGCCGAGCTCGGCGGCCAGCCAGTCGCCGAACGTCTGGAAGATCGACGCGTACTGCCGGCGGGTGCTGGCCAACGTCGCCCGGGCGGCGATCCGCTGCGCCTCGCCGAACAGGTTGCGCTCCTCCAGCCCGGTCGGCGCCAGCGCCGGCACCGCCGGCGCGGGGATCACTGCGACGTCGGCGATCGTGGCGTCGACGAGCTCGAGCTCTGCAACCTGCGGGACGGGGGAGAGGGAGAGCTGCTGTCCGCTCACCGGCCCGTCCTATTCGTGAAACGTCGCATTTCGGGTCACGTTAAACCGCGCCGCGGACGGCTCCGCCCCGTCGATCGGCGAGGTGGCCCGGCGCCCTACCGAGCCATGCGGAACCGCGACTTTCTCAAGCGAAGGATGCTCGGCAGCGCACGGGTGGGGGAGGGCTCCTCGGGACCGAATAACGGGGCTATGTCGAGCTG
>JBELAG010000505.1:0-3471 GCA_049509055.1 Solirubrobacteraceae bacterium | reverse complement strand
GGGCGTCAAGGGCCGCGACCAGGTGCCCGAGCTCGTCGGCCTCTACCTGGCGGGCAAGCTCGACCTCGACCCGTTCATCTCCCACCGGATCACGCTCGACGAGGTCAATCACGGCTTCGAGTTGATGGAGCGCCAGGACGGGATCCGGAGCGTGATCGCGTTCTCCTGAGCGGCCAGCCGCGGATCGCCGACCGACACCGGACGGATGGAGGAGCTCCCGTCCAGGGGTGAGGGATTCTGGTAGCGGTATGCGCAACCAGAATCCCTCACGTCCCCGGAAGACCGCTTATCGGCGGCGCGCGGCGGGCGCGAGCGCGGGGTTGGCCCAGCCGTCGTCGCCGGGGCTGAGGTTGACGCCGGGCGCGACGATCTCGTCGATCCGGTCGAGCACGTCGTCTGACAGCGTCACGTCGGCGGCGCTCAACTGGGACTCGAGGTGCTCGATCGTGCGCGGGCCGATGATCGCGGCGGTCACCGCCGGATGGCGGATGACGAACGCCAGCGCCAGCTCGATCAGGCTGATCCCGGCCTCCTGCGCCAGCGAGCCGAGCGCGTCGGCGGCCTCGAGCTTGCGCTGGTTGCCGGGCAGCGACATGTCGTAGCGGCTGGGCAGCATCTGCGCGCGGCGCGACTCGGGGATCTCGACCCCCTTCCGGTAGCGGCCCGACAGCCAGCCGCCGCCCAGCGGGCTCCAGGGGATCACCCCCATCCCGTAGCGCTGTGCGGTCGGCAGCACGTCGTTCTCGATCCCGCGCACGAGCACCGAGTACGGCGGCTGCTCGCAGACGAAGCGCTCGCGGCCGCGCTCGCGCGCCACCCATTGCGCCTCGACGATCCGGCTGGCGGGGAACGTCGAGGAGCCGATGTAGCGGACCTTCCCGGCGCGCACCAGATCGGTGAGCGCGCCGAGCGTCTCGTCGATGTCGGTGTCATCCTCGGGACGGTGGATCTGGTAGAGGTCGATCCAGTCGGTTCTGAGCCGGCGCAGCGAGTTCTCGACCTCGCGGATGATCCAGCGGCGCGAGTTGCCGAACTCGTTGGGGTCGTCGCCCATCGTGCCGTGGACCTTGGTGGCGAGCACGACGTTGTCGCGGCGGCCGCCGGCGAGCGCCTTGCCGACGATCTCCTCGGATTCGCCGCGCGAGTAGACGTCGGCGGTGTCGATGAAGTTGATCCCGGCGTCGAGCGCGCGGTGGATGATCCGGATGCCGTCGTCGTGGTCGGGGTTGCCCCAGGCGCCGAACATCATCGCCCCGAGACAGAGCGGACTCACCTTCGTTCCCGTGTGGCCTAGCGTGCGGTAGTTCATGTCGCTCACCCTAGCCACCGCGCGAGGCCGGGCGTGAGAGCGCTGGCCGCCGCGCCGCGCGCGCTCACCCCGCTCGCCCTGGCGGCGGCCGTGCTGGCGATCGTCGCGCCGTCGGCGACGCTCGCCCGCCACTCCGACCTGCTGCTGGCGGTACTCGTGCTCGCCACCGCGCTGGGCATCTCGGCCACCGACCTGGCCGGCCTGCGCCGCCACGCGCGGGCGGTGGCGTTCCTGTCGGTGGCGCCGCTGATCGTGCTCGGCGCGCTCGGCTGGCTGATCGGGCGGTCGTTTGGCGGCGCCGCGCGCGACGGGCTGCTGGCGGTCGGGCTGTCGAGCTCGGAGGTGGCGTCGGTCGGCCTGGTCGCGCTGGCCGGCGCCGACGCCGCGATCGCGCTCGGCGCCGTGACCGGCTCGCTCGTGCTGTCGGCGCTCCTGGGCCCGGTCGCGATCTCGCTGCTGGCGGCGGGTCACGGCGGCCACGGCGGCGGCGCCGGTCCGCTGCTGGTCCGCTTCGCGCTCGTCGTGATCGCGCCGCTGATCGCGGGCGTCGCGCTGCGCAGCTGGCCGCCCGCGACCCGGCCGCTGCGGCGATCGGACCCCGAGCGCGACGGCGTCGCCGCGCTCGCCGTGGTCGTGCTGGTGTACGCCGCGCTCAGTGGGACCAGCGGCGCGCACGGGCTCGGCAGCGCGCTGGTGGCCAGCCTTGCCTTTCTCGCGGTCTCCGCCGTGCTCGGCGGCGTGTGGCGCCGGGTCGCGGCGCCGCGGCTGGCCGTCCCCGGCGCGCTGACGATCGCGATGCGCGACTTCGCGGTCGCGGCGGCGCTCGCCTCGCAGGCGTTCGGCCGCGCCGCGGGCGTCGTGCCCGGCGTCTACGGCGTCGTCATGCTGCTGGCCGGCTCGGCGGCCGCGAGCGCGTTTGCGCGCCGGCCGCGCGGCGCTAAGTTGACCCCATGAGCTCCCCCACCGCCGACGTCCACTTCGGCCTCACCGGCCTGGCCACGATGGGCGCCAACCTGGCCCGCAACGTCGCCCATCACGAGATCCCGATCGCCGTGCACAACCGCACCACCAGCCGGATGCAGCGCTTCGTGGCCGAGCACGGCTCCGAGGGGCCGATCAGCGGCCACGCGTCCGTCGAGGACTGGGTCGGCGCGCTCGCCACGCCGCGCGTGGTGATGAGCATGGTGCAGGCCGGCGCCGCGACCGACGCGGTGATCGACGAGATCGCGCCGCATCTGCAGCGCGGCGACATCCTGATCGACGGTGGCAACGCCAACTTCCGTGACACCCAGCGACGGCATGCCGCGCTCGCGCCGCGCGGGATCCACTTCCTCGGCGTCGGCGTGTCCGGGGGCGAGGAGGGCGCGCTCAACGGGCCGAGCATCATGCCCGGCGGCGACCGCGAGCCCTACGACGCATCGGTCCGCCCGATCTTCGAGGCGATCGCCGCTCAGGTCGACGCGACGCCCTGCTGCACCTACGTCGGCGCCGACGGCGCCGGTCACTACGTGAAGATGGTCCACAACGGCATCGAGTACGCCGACATGCAGCTGATCGCCGAGAGCTATGACCTGCTGCGCCACGGCGCCGGGCTCGAGGTCGCCCAGATCGCGCAGCGCTTCGAAGCCTGGAACGACTCCGAGCTGGAGTCGTTTCTGATCGAGATCTCGGCCCGCGTGCTGTCGGCGACCGACGCGTCGACCGGCGCGCCGCTCGTCGACGTGATCCTCGACGCCGCCGGGCAGAAGGGCACCGGCCGCTGGACCGCGCAGAACGCGCTCGAGCTCGGGGTCCCGCTGACCGGCATCACCGAGGCGGTGTTCGCCCGGGCGCTGAGCGCGCTGAAATCCGAGCGCGAGCACGCCGCCGGCGTGCTCGCCGGGCCCGCCGCGGGGGGCGGCGGGACGGGCGCCGACGCGTCGCTGGCCGACGATCTCGAGCACGCGCTGTACGCCTCCAAGATCGTGTCCTACGCCCAGGGGTTCGCGCAGATGGCGGCGGCCGCCGACGACGAGGGCTGGAAGATCGACCTCGGCGCGATGGCGACGATCTGGCGCGGCGGCTGCATCATCCGCGCCCGCTTCCTGGACCGCATCCGCGAGGCCTACGACCATGAGCCCGGCCTGCGCAACCTGATGCTCGCCGACTTCTTCGCGACCGCG
>JBELAG010000504.1:0-3489 GCA_049509055.1 Solirubrobacteraceae bacterium | reverse complement strand
GAGCCCATCAAGTGTGTGTTGCCAGAAGGGCCTGTCCCTGCTGACCTCACTGCTCGTCCAACCTCGAGCGCTCACGTCGTCGTCCAGTCGCGCGGCAGGTCACTCCGTCTCTGTGCCGGTGTGGCCCCGGTCGCGAGATCACTCAGACGCGCATCGATCGTCGCGAGCTCGGCTTCAAACTCTGCGATCGCCCGGAGTATGTGCCGATCGCTGGCGTACGCGGCAGCGCGCCGCCATCCGGTCTGCCGCCGCAGTGCGGCGATCACGGCCCTGACCCGTCGCGCCCTCTGTGTCAGGCGATCCCACTCAAGATTGGCGCCGAGCGTCATAACCGGAACCTCGTCGTATCGATGCTTGGCGCATCCCGAACTCCCTTCGGCCGTGATCGTGCAAGCCCGACGCTAGTAGCGCAAGCAGCTCCCTCGCATCTGTCAACGACTTGTGACGGCGACCGGTTTTGCTCTGTACCCGTGATTCGGCGATGAAGATGCTGGCCCTAGCACGCATCGCTGGGGCAACACATCAGAAGCCGTGAGGCTCGGCGCAGATTCAGTCGGCGCCGACAGTCGGGTGACCGAAGAGGATCCCGTCGCTTCTGGTCAGGATCCCAACGGGCATTCGGAACCAATCCTGGCGAGGGGAACCGTGCATGACCGTGGTAGACGCCGATAGATCACCCGTCAGTGGGGCTGACGCAGCGCAGCTGACGTCGCGGTGCGGCCGCCGGCGCGAACAGACCACCTTGAAGCAGCTGATGACGAGCGTGGCTGCGACGGTTTTGGTGGGTCGCGACCGCGAACAGGCGGTCATCGATCAGTTGCTGCTCGACGTCCGGTCCGGACACAGCCGGTCGCTCGTGCTGCGTGGCGAACCGGGGATCGGGAAGACAGCGCTGCTGGATGAGCTCGTCGCCAGGGCTGAGGGCATGGCAGTTGTCCGGTTGTCGGGCGTCCAGTCCGAAACAGAGCTCGCGTACGGCGCGCTCTACCCGCTGTGGTGCCGGCTCACGGAAGCGGCGGTGAGTCGCCTTCCCGAGCCTCAGCGCTTCGCGTTGCGGGCGGCGTTTGGCGTCGAGGCGGGGCCGCCGCCCAGTGTGTTCCTAGTCGGCCTCGCGATCCTCAACGGGTTGGCGGATCTCGCTGAGCAACACTCGCTACTAGTAGCCGTCGACGATGCACATTGGCTCGATCAACCATCGGCACAGACGCTCTCGTTCGTGGCCCGGCGGTTGCAGGCCGAGGGCGTCGGGCTGGTGTTCGCCGAACGCGCGATGATGCCTGAGCTGGATGGTCTGCTGGAGCTGCCGATTGTTGGTCTTGCGCCCGAGGACGCGCGCAGGCTCCTCGGATCTGTGCTGCGAGTTGACGTCGACGAGGCAATCCGTGAGCGATTCATCGCCGAAACCGAGGGGAATCCGCTCGCCGTTTTGGAGCTGTCGTCCGGGTTAGCCTCGCCGGATCTGGAAGGGATGTTTGATCGGCGCGACCCGCGAGGCCTGTGGCTCCAGTTGGAGGACAGCTTCCAGCGGCGTGTCCAAGCTCTGACCGGAGAAGCGGAGATGCTCTTGTTGATCGCCGCGGCAGAGCCGTCAGGCGACCCGCTCGTATTTTGGCGTGCCGTGGATCTGCTCGGCCTCTCGCGTGATGGCGCTGGGGCGCTGCAAGAGGCGGGGCTGCTACGTGTCGGCTCAAGCGTTGTGTTCCGTCATCCTCTCGTACGCTCGGCGAGCTACCGGTTCGCCTCGCTGGATGCGCGTCGCTCTGTCCACCGCGCTTTATCGGAAGCCGTAGACCCGGACGTCGATCCCGACCGACGAGCTCTGCACCGGGCGCTCGCCGCCCCGGGTCCCGACGAGAACGTCGCGGTGGACCTGGAGCACTCAGCCGAGCGCGCCCTCAGCCGGGGCGGATATGCCGCCGCCGCCAGCTTCTTGGAGCGCGCTCTGACTTTGACCTCGGACCGCGATCGGCGGGGACGGCGGGCACTTGCAGCCGCCGAGGCCAAGCTGGCCGCGGGCGACCCGCATCTCTCTCGAGATCTGCTGTCGATCGCTGAGAAAGGTCCGCTCGACGCGCTCGGCTTCGTGCAGGTCGAGGTGGTGCGCGCTCGTATCGCGTTCGCGCTGGGTCGCGGCCGCGACGCACCTGCCCTGTTACTCAAGGCGGCAAAGAACCTCGAGCCGCTTGATCCGACCCGGGCGCGCGATGCCTACCTGGATGCGATGCGAGCGGCTCTCTTCGCCGGGCGTTTCGCCGAGGACACGCACCTGCGGGACGTTGCCGTGGCCGCCCGTGGGGTTGTTTCGCCTGACCCGCCGCCCGTCCCCGAGCTTCTCCTGAAAGCGTTTGCGAGCTTGATCGTCGACGGCTATTCGGCGGGCGCGCCGTTGGCGCAGCAGGCCGTAGCAGCGCTAAGAGACGATGAGCTTTCTGCCGCGGCGGACATGGGATCGCTCGCTCTGGGCGCCCAGCTGGCTGTGACCCTGTGGGACGAGGCGGCGTATGACGAGCTGACACAGCGTCAGGTTCGGCTGGCCCGGGAGACCGGCGCTTTGGAGGTCCTGCCGATCGCTCTGACCAACCGCGCGATCACGCACATCCTCGCTGGTGAGCTGGCGGCCGCCGTGTCACTTGTCGACGAGATCGAGGTGATCAGCGAGGCGACGGGAATGCCACTTCCCCCGTATGCCGCCGTCGCGGTTTCCGTCAACGGGCCGCCCGCTGACGCGCATGTGCTGATCGATGCCAGTCTGCAGGCGGCGACGGATCGGGGAGAGGGCGGAGCCGTCAAGTGGATTCAGCTCGAGAAGGCGACTCTCTGCAACGCGTTGGGCCGATACGACGACGCGTGGACCGCCGCCGACTCGGCGTATGAGGAACCGGTCCTGTACTCAACATGGATCGTGAGTGAGCTCATCGAGTCGGCCGCCCGATCGGGGCGCTCCGAGCGCGCCGCTCGAGCCGTCGAGGCTCTGCGTGAAATGGCGTCTGCGGCGCGTACAGACTGGGTGCTAGGCGTGGAGACGCGCTGCCGAGCGCTGTTGGCCGACGGGGAGGTCGCTGAGGATCTCTATCGCCGATCGATCGCCCATCTGCAGCGCACGCGCCGGCCAGTCGAGCTGGCCCGTTCGCATCTCGCGTACGGGGAATGGCTGCGGCGGCGCGGCCGTCGGATCGACGCGCGCCGCGAGCTACGGGCCGCGCGCGAGATGTTCGATGGTATAGGCGCAGTTGCGTTCACCGACCGGGCCACCCGCGAACTCGCAGCGACCGGCGAGACGGTCCAAAAGCGTCCTAGCCTCGCCGGCACGCCCACCGACTTGACCGAACGCGAGTCCCAGATCGCGCGGCTCGCCGCTGAGGGACTTTCGAACCGTGAGATCGGGCAGCAGCTGTTCATCAGCCACCGGACCGTTGGCTACCACCTCGCGAAGGTGTTCTCAAAGCTCGACGTCAACAACCGGGCGTTGATCCGCGGTTCGCTGAAGGC
>JBELAG010000503.1:0-3490 GCA_049509055.1 Solirubrobacteraceae bacterium | reverse complement strand
ACCACGATCTTTGGGTGGCGAGTCGCCAGGCGCTGCCACGCGATGCGGAAGATCGAGAAGCGAGCGACGACGGCCTCAGAGAACAGCGCGGCCAACTCGTCGTCGGTCTTCCCGAGATCGAGGAACTCGCGCAAGGTCGCGGCGAGTTTCTCGAAAGCCGTTTCGCCAAACGATGGCGTTGTCTTCACCTGGATGACGACTAGGACGAGCTCTGGCTCCCGTCGGACGCTGGTTGCGTCGAACCCATCCTCAAGAACCTCAGCATCCTCCTCGAGCAGGTTTCCGTCTAGGAAGCAGTAGAGCCCATCGACTCCGCCGTCGTCGCCACCACCCACCTGCCCGTTAGCGATCTCCTCCTGAGAGAGGTCCTCCTCCTTCAAGCACTGGTCGAACGCGAAGAGCTCGAACGCCTGGTCGGCTGGTAAGGGATCGCCGCCACGCAAGCGATCACGCTCCGCTAACAGCGCATCCAACAGAACGATCGCATTGTCCGTCACGAGGATGGACGGTACTTGTGTCCACTCCTCGGATGCAAGTCGAAGGCCCGACCTCGCGTCTCATAAGCGACCCTTTAGCGGACGCTGCGCGCGAGACGTCCGCGAGGCGTCTCAAAACCCGTGGCAGCTCGTTCCAAACAGCGGTCCCCAGCGACGTGCAGCTGTCCAAGGCTTCTGAGACGACGCCTCGTCGGAACACCGGACGCAACCGGTCAGGATGACCGTGGCCGGATCAGCTGCACCTCGATGTCAAGCTCGGGCTCGGCCCAGACATGCTCGGCCGTGACGGCCGGCGCGCCGAGCCGCTGCGCGAGCGCGAGGCAGGACCGGTCACCGAGCGACAGACCCTTGGTAGTCGTCTTGGGAAACAGCGCGGCGGCAGCGAGCGCGTCGGCGTCGGTGAAGGGCTCCACGGCGAGCTGCTCGCGGACTGGGCCCAGGATCTCCTGCGGGTCCTTGTTGTGGCGAATGAGGACCGTCGCCACCTCGCTGAGATTGACCGCGCTGGTCACGGCGCCACCAGCGATCGTGTCGGCGACCATCTCGGCACCAGGCTCGGCGAACAGCATCGCCAGCAGCGCCGACGCGTCGATCGCCGCTGTCACCGGGCGCCGCGCTTGGCGTCCTGATCCTCGGCCGCTGACTGCCGGCGGCGCTCGGCGCGCAGCTCGTCGACGGCGGAGCCTTTGATCTGCCCGGCCGAGCCGATCAACGCGCGAGCTGCAGCACGACGGCTTTCGATGCGCAGGATCCCGTCGGCTTCTTCGCGGATCGTGACCTCGTCCCCGGCGCGCAGGCCGAGCCGGCGACGCAACGCCACCGGCAGCACCAGACGTCCTCGGGAATCAAGCCGTGCTGTTCGACCAATCCTGTCCATATATGGGAAATGCTATCAGCCTCCCATCTGGGCGTATGAGTGGGAACCGGGAACTGAGGGAAAACCGAACACCACACCACAGCCCACCAAACGCTCGGCGCCGGACACTGCTTGAGATCGCGACCCACCTCCAAGCGAGCCTCCACGGCCTGATCGCACCGCGCCACGACGCGCTCGCCGCGTGAGTCACACCAGCCGGGTCCCCCTTGCAGCTGGGGGGACGAAAGCGCCTGCCCGCTCAGGGGTGCATCGCAGCCCAGCTACGGACTTCGAGTCGTTGCGCCGCGTCGGCGATCCCGAGCAAGGCAGCTGAGCGAGAGGGGCCGCTACGCCGGCGCTGCCAGCCGGCGCGATCGCAGCCGCGAGCAAGGGTGCCGGTAACGACCGGTTCTCGTGCGCTGTCGAACGCCGCGAGTGCGCCGGGCCGCCGGGATCAAACAGACCGCGAGTCGAGCACCAGGTCGCGAGCGCCCGCCCGTCGGTCGCATACGCTCGCCCGGTCGCGAGCGCGGGCGCGGGCGCGCCCGCGACGTACACCTCGACGCGCGTCGCTTCAACGCCGCCGGCTCGCCGGGCGGGCCGGGGTGCCCGGGTTCGGTCTTGACCTCGCGTTGTCGCTCCGTCCTGGGCGATCGCTGCCAGCGTCGCCGCTGACGCGCGGCGCTTGCAACTCAGCGTCTGGCTCGATCTCCAGCTAGCGCGTCGTCGCGGTCGGTGTCGTCCTTGCGTTTAGATTTAGATGTGGTCGACGAAGAGGTCGACCTGCGGCTCGGCGCCAGGTGTGTAGGCGTATTCGTCGAAATCAGTGACGCCCTCCTGCTTGAGCACGTCTTCGCAGAGGTACATGTGCCCGGTGCATTCCCGGCTGGGCCGAGTGAGCACCGCGTAGGCGGCGTCGGCATAGAGTTCGGGTTTGCGCGCCCGGGCCATGGCCTCGTCGCCGCCGAGCAGGTTCTGGACGGCGGCGGTGGCGATCAGGGTCCGCGGCCACAGCGCGTTGGAGGCGATGCCGGCGTCGTGAAACTCCGCCGCGAACCCGAGAGCGCAGAGGGTCATACCGTACTTGGCGATCGTGTAACCGACGTGGGGGCCGAGCCACCGCGGCTCGAGACTGACCGGGGGTGAGAGCGTGAGGATGTGGGGGTTCTCGGACCGTTTGAGATGGGGGATGCAGGCCCGGCTGACCACGAACGTGCCGCGTGTGTTGATCGCCTGCATGAGGTCGTAGCGTTTGACGTCGAGCGCCTCAGTGCCTGACAGGTTGATCGCCGAGGCGTTGTTGATGCAGACGTCGACGCCACCGAAGTGATCGACGGTCCGCGCGACGGCGTCTGTGACCTGAGTCTCGTCGCGAATGTCGCCGACGATCGGCAGCGACCGGCCGCCGGCCTCTTCGATCTGCTCGGCCGCGGTGTAGACCGTTCCCTCGAGCGTTGGCTGCGGCTCGGCCGTTTTGGCGATCAGCGCAATGTTGGCGCCGTCACGCGCCGCGCGCAGCGCGATCGCTAGGCCGATGCCGCGGCTGGCGCCGGAGATGAACAGAGTCTTGGCTTGAAGGGTCTTATGCATGGGGGAATGTGCGCGGGCGGGCTGCGGGCAAGCCTACTCCGACGGCAGCACCGGGGGCCTGCGCGGAGGAGTCAGGCTTCCGGCAGCGGCGGCAGGCGGTGAGCAGCTCCGCCGGGAGAACCTGCCCTATCGGACCAGGGACGGGTTGTCGGTGTTCACGCTGGCCGGATCGGCGTCGCAGCGACGGCTAGTGCGCGATGTGACATGAGGTCCTCTGAGTCCGCCGTCTTGGCTTGGGGTGGCTGGGTTTGGGCGTCTGGCGCGTGGTGTCAACTGCGGTGTGGGGGGAGCGGCGGGGTGATGTCGCGCTTGACGGTCTTGCCGGTCGGGCCTTTGGGGAGTTCGTCGACGAGCCAGATCTGGCGGGGGTATTTGTAGGCGGCGATCCGCTGCTTGACGAAGTCGCGGAGCTGCTCTGGTGTGGTGGTGGCGCCGTCCTTGAGGGCGACGGCGGCGGCGACCTCCTCGCCCAGGTCGGCGTGGGGGACTCCGATGACGGCGGCTTCGCGGACGTCGGGGTGCTCGTAGAGGACCTCTTCGATCTCGC
>JBELAG010000502.1:0-3497 GCA_049509055.1 Solirubrobacteraceae bacterium | reverse complement strand
GATTCGGAAGGGGATCGTTGAACTCGAGGCGGGTGAGTCGATCGGGGCGGGACGGGTCCGCAGGCCGGGTGGTGGCCGCAAGCGGTTGACCGAGACCGATCCGGGGTTGCTGGTCGATCTCGAGCGGCTCGTGGATGAGGATCGTCGTGGTGATCCGGAGTCGTTGTTGTTGTGGACCTCCAAGAGCGTGCGGCATCTCGCTGGTGGGTTGCGCGAGCTGGGTCATCAGGTCGAGTACGTGACGGTCGCGAAGTTGTTGCGCTCTGCTGGGTACAGCCTGCAGGCGAACGTCAAGACGCGGGAGGGGCGCCAGCATCCCGACCGTGATCTGCAGTTCCGGCGGATCAACGCGACCTGCCAGAGAGCGCTGCAGGCGCACCAGCCGGTCATCTCGATCGACTGCAAGAAGAAGGAGCTGGTCGGCGATTTCGAGAACGCTGGGCGGGAATGGCGCCCCAAGGGCGAGCCCGAACTGGTCCGCGTGCACGATTTCAAGGACAAGCAGCTCGGCAAAGCGAGCCCGTACGGCGTCTACGACATCGCCGCCGATCAGGGTTGGGTGAACGTCGGGGTCGATCACGACACCGCACAGTTCGCGGTCAACTCGATCCGTGGATGGTGGGAGCACCTCGGGCAGGCGCGCTATCCGAACGCGACTCGCTTGCAGATCACCGCCGACTGCGGCGGGTCCAACGGCAACCGCGTCCGGCGGTGGAAGGTCGAGCTGCAAACCCTGGCGCAGGAGACCGGCCTGGAGATCCGCGTCTGCCACCTGCCGCCGGGAACGTCGAAGTGGAACCGGATCGAGCACCGCCTGTTTTCCTACATCACGATGAACTGGCGCGGGAAGCCGCTCGTCTCGCTGGAGACGATCATCAACCTCATCGGCGCGACCACGACCACCGCCGGCCTGGAGGTCTACGCCCGTCTCGATGACCGCGAGTACCCCGCCAAGATCCGTGTCACCGACGCCGACCTGGCCGCCGTGAACCTCCACAAAGAGGAGTTCCATCCCGCGTGGAACTACAGCATCAAACCACGAAGTTAATTATGAACACGCCCTTAGCGGCGGCGCGATCGCTCCCCGCGCAAACGGATCACTGCTCGGTAGGCCATGGCGTGATCCCTATCCTCGAAATCGATCACCCGCAGGCGCGGGGCAATACCTGCGGCGCCGTGTCAGCGGCGTGGGCGGCGCGCTCGATACCGCTTGCAGCTACCGCGAGGCGCCGATCGTCGGCAAGCGCTCAGCCGGTCCGAGTGGGCGCTGTAGACCACAACCAATCAGCCGCACGCACCGGGTCGACGGGCTCCTGCGTCGGGAGATTGAAAACGAAAGCTGTAGCGAAATAGAGAAGTTATTGACCACCCACATTCTGGAGTTATCCGGATTTCATCCGCCCGCGGGTGGCGAAGCCCCGCCATGACGACTCCTTATCTATGCAACCGTTGGCTGTCAAGAGCGGTTCTGGGTTTGATGGTTGGACTGCGGGGTCGTTGGGTGGTGCGTGGGGGCGGTCGGGGCGGTGATCGGTGTGCGCGCGGGCGCCCAGCCTTATCTCGGTCCACGATCCGGGTTGGCTCCGGGGAGCGCGCGGGGGTGTGTCCCGGCCGCCCTTCGCCGCATGCCTTTGACGCTCCCGGCCCACGCCCGACACGCTGGACTCTGAGCGGATCGCGCGCGAGGTGCATGACCGCCTCGACCGCGTCCCCGAGCTCGCTGCCGGCCGCAGCGACTGCGGCAGCTCCCTAACGACGCGGCATGCTTCGCTTGACGCTGTGGACCGCTGATTTGCTCGGTCCAACGAGGCTACTGACGCTGCGTCCGACCGACCCGTTCGACACCGAGCCGCCAGCCTGGTCCCAGCCTCTTGGCAGCTACCCGGACGGGACCCAGACTCGCTGGCGACGAGTGGCTCATCATGGTCTGAGCGATTCAATAGGCGCTCCAACTCTAGGGCACGCAATGCATGGAGCTAGAGGCACAGCCTCTCGGACACATCCTTGCAGGAATTCATCATCCCCGCGGATCGCGTATGATCCTCGGAGTTGCGGATAAAGTAAACGCGCTTCAGGTGGATCCGTGAACTGCGGGGCTGGCTCAGCGTTGCCGCCGGATCGGTCTGTCGTAGTGCGCTGACCGCTAGATGCCGTCGGGGTAAGGAGGAGTCATTGTTGCTCGCGCGTCACGAATCGTCGCGATGGCGGACGTCCGCGGGGTGGTCTGCACGGCTTGTCATCGCCCTGAGCGTTCTGCTCGCGGGCGGTGCGGCAGCTGCACAAGTTGCGCTGGCGGGCGCGCCGCTCCAGCGCGGTGATGTTTTGGGGAGCGCCGGAGCCGCCGGGCTTGTGGAGTACGCGCCGAGCGGGCAGCTGGAGCAGACGATCCCGGGCGCGGCTGTTGATTGCATTGATCCTTCTGGCGGGCACCTGATCGCTCCCGGCGTAGGCCTGTTCGACAGTTCAGGAAACCCGCTGCCTTCGAGCTGGGCGGCCGTCACCCCCGGGCGCTGCGTGGCGGACGGGTTCGGCAACGTGTACGTCGCCGAGGTGGTCAACTCGGACTGGACCGTGCTGAAGTATGGCATTCGTGGAAATCTGGCAAAGACATTCCACCTCACGACATTCAGTGGACTGGGGCCGGTGTCGATAGCTCTCGCGCCGGATGAGTGCACGATCTACTACGGCGAGTGGAACGAGCCCGACACCTATTTGGGCGTGGAGACGGGTATAGGGCGGTTCAACGTCTGCACGAACACGCAAGAGCCCTTGTTTAACACCGATAGGTTCGTCGATGATCTGCGCGTGCTTCCGAACTGGGAGGTCCTCACGACCGACGATGGAGATGCGAGCCTCTACGACTCCTCGGGAAACTTCATTCGCAGCTACAACCCTGGATTCAACGACCAAAATCTGCGCACCCTGAACCTTGACCCTGACGGTACATCGTTCTGGGTGTGCTGCACGGCGCTATCTGGTATGACTGACAATGAGGTCTTCCGGTTTGACATCAGCAGCGGGCAACTGCTCGCGGCTTGGGCTCCAGGTGCCGGCGGTCCCGTGTACGGCCCTCCGCTGCTCGGTAACGCCAACGTCGAGGGGACCGTCGATTCCGACGCCCCGGGGACCGCAGAAGCATTCCGCACGCAGGCGGGCTACTCCGGCGAGATGTCGAGCCTGCACCTGTGGGTCGACTCCTCCTCCACAGCAGGGCAGGTAGTCGTCGGGGTCTACTCCGACAACAACGGCCAACCGGGGTCCCTCCAAGAGCAGGCGACGATCACGAACGTGATGGCTGGTAGCTGGAATTACGTCACGCTGCCATCGACGGTGCCGGTGACGGCGAGCCGGCGCTACTGGATCGCGCTATTGGGACCGAGCGGCGGCGGCACAATTCGCTTCCGGGATATAGCCGGGGTGAGAAGCTCAGAGACCAGCGCGCAGCACAACCTAACCGCCCTTCCCGCAAAGTGGTCCACCGGGAAGTCCTGGGCCTC
>JBELAG010000501.1:0-3499 GCA_049509055.1 Solirubrobacteraceae bacterium | reverse complement strand
GCCGGCGTCCCGAGCGGGATGTGGTCCAGCAGCCAGCGGCCCTGCGCGAGCGTCAGCCGCATGCACCCATGGCTGACCGCGTGTCCGATCGTCGAGGTCTGCGGCGTGGAGTGGATCGCGATCCGGGTGCCGCCCGTCCAGCCCTGGATGGCGTGCGGCGCGTTCGCCGACAGCGCCAGGATGCAGCAGCCGTAGGGCCCGGACGGGTCGCCGGTCAGCAGCCGGTCGGTGACCGCGAAGCGCCCGGTCGGCGTCGGCGCCGACGGCCTCCCGATCGCGACGAGGTAGCGCTGCACGGCGCGGCCGTCGTGCAGGACGGTCAGCGTCCGTGCCGCCAGCGACACGTCGAGCTGCCAGCTGACGCGGCTCAGCGACGCGTCGGCCGCGGGGATCCAGCCGAGACGGTTGTTGGGGGTCTGCGGGGTGATCACCCCCAGCCACGGCCCCGACAGGCGGGCGACCGACAGCTCCTGCGGAGACCCGAACGGCGTCCGCGTGGCGAGCCTGGCGACCACGCGCCCGCCCGGCGTCGCGCGCAGGGCGGTGGCGTGCAGCAGCGCCGCCACCAGCGCGCCGTTGCCGGCGGGCAGCAGCAGGTTCGGCGGCGCCGGCGGGATCGGCCGGTCGACCGGCTGCAGATGCAGGACGGCGTTGCCCGCGCTCGCCGCTGCGCTCGTCGGTCCGGTCCCGGCGCCGATCATCAGCGCGACGATGATCGGGATCAGCGGGACGAGCACGGCCGCGCCCGCGATCAGCGTCGATCGGGGCGGCCGTACTCGGCGAGGGTTCATGCGGCGCGAGCGATTGTCGCTGCGTCTCCTGGCGGCTGAGCGCTGACCAGGCTCAGCCGCCGGCGACGGCGGGGAGGATCGTGACCTCGTCGCCGTCCTTGACGTGGGTATCGAGACCGTCGAGGAAGCGGATGTCCTCCCCGTCGACGTACACGTTGACGAACCGGCGCAGGCCCCCGTCCTCGGCGATGCGGCTGCGCAGCTCGCCGAAGCGCTCATACAGGGAGTCGAGCACCTCGCCGACCGTGCTCCCGTCGACGGTGGCGGTCGCCGCCCCGTCGGTCGCGGATCTCAGCTGGGTGGGGATCTTGACGCTCACGGACATGTTCGGGCCAATCTTATGCGAGCGCGGCGACGCGCTCGTTGGCGGCCTCGAACGCCGCGACGTTGGGCTCGATATCCCAGGTCTCGAACGTGCCCCGCACGGCGTCGAGCGTCTTGAGCCCCTCGCCGGTGATGTAGACCACGACCCGCTCGTCGGGGTCGATGTCGCCCCGCGCGGCGAGCTTGGCGAGGACCGCCGTCGTGACGCCGCCGGCCGTCTCGGTGAAGATGCCGGTCGTCCTGGCCAGCAGCTTGATCCCCTCGCGGATCTCGTCGTCGGTGACCGCGTCGATCGCGCCGCCGGTGCGGCGCGCGAGGTCGAGCGCGTAGGGCCCGTCGGCCGGGTTGCCGATCGCCAGCGACTTGGCGATCGTGTTGGGCTTCACCGGCCGGCAGAAGTCCTGTCCGTCGGCGAACGCGCTGGCCACGGGCGAGCAGCCGGTGGCCTGGGCGCCGTTGAACACCGGCACGCTGCCCTCCAGCAGGCCGAGCTCGATCCACTCCTGGAAGCCGCGGGCGATCTTGGTGAACAGCGACCCGGAGGCGATCGGCGCGACGACCCGGTCGGGCAGCTCGAAGCCGAGCTGCTCGGCGGTCTCGAACGCGAGCGTCTTGGAGCCCTCGGCGTAGTACGGGCGCATATTGATGTTGACGAACGCCCACTCGTGGTCGCCCGACAGCTCGGTGCAGAGCCGGTTGACGTCGTCGTAGTTGCCGCGCACGCCGACGACGTTGGTCCCGTACACCCCGGTGGCGAGGATCTTCTGCTCCTCCAGATCGGAGGGGATGAAGACGTAGGACTCCAGCCCCGCCGCGGCCGAATGGGCGGCGACGGCGTTGGCGAGGTTCCCGGTCGACGCGCACGCGATCGTGGTGAAGCCGAGCTCCCGCGCCCGGGCCAGCGCGACCGAGACGACCCGGTCCTTGAACGAGTGCGTCGGGTTGGCGGCGTCGTTCTTGATCCACACCTCGTTGAGCCCGAGCTGGGCGGCGAGCCGGTCGGCGCGCAGCAGCGGCGTCCAGCCGGCGGGCAGCGCGCCCCGCGGCGGCGACTGGACGGGCAGGAAGTCGCCGTAGCGCCACAGCGAGTGCGGGCCGGCCTGGATCCGGCGGCGCAGGGCTTCGGGATCGATCGAGTCACGCGAGGCGTAGGCGACCTCCAGCGGGCCGAAGCACCGCTCGCAGACGTAGCGCGCGTCAAGCGGGTACGTCGTCTGGCATTCCTTGCAGCGAAGAGACTCTGGCGGCATCTGTGAAAAACCTCCGCCGGGGTCAGTGGTCGGAGGTCTCAGAAACCGCCCTGCCACATCTCCCAGGCCTTTGATGTTGGAGCCTGTTGGACTTGGCACCTTTCCCTTGCGGGAGGTTGCCGGGGTTTCGTAGGGCCATTCCCTCCACCCCTCTGGATGCGTACTGCTATGTGCGCCGAAGTATATCCCGTGGCCGGACGCGCCCGGCGGACGGCGCCACGCGCGTAACGACCCGGCGGCCGCGGTGTTGAGCTTGCGCGATGGCCGCCGCCTGGACCGATCCGCTCGCGCGCCTGGAGGCGATCGCCGGCTTGGAGGGCGGCGAGGCCCCGACGCGGCGGATGCTGATCATCGTCAACCCGTACGCGACGACGGTGTCGGACCGTCTCAAGAACCTCGTCGTCTATGCCCTGCGCGGCCGCTACCAGGTCGACGCCGTCGACACCAAGGCGCGCGACCACGCCACCGAGCTGTGCCGCCAGGCCGCCCGCGACGGCTACGACGTGGTCGTCGCGTTCGGCGGTGACGGCACCGTCAACGAGGCCGCCAACGGCCTCGTCGGCTCCGACACGCCGCTGTGCTGCCTGCCGGGCGGGCGGGCGAACGTGTACTGCCGGATGCTCGGGATTCCCGCCGACGTGGTCGACGCCACCGAGCACCTGCTCGACATGGCCCACCGCTGGCAGCCGCGCCGCGTCGACGTCGGCCGCGTCAACGAGCGCCACTTCCTGTTCTCGGCGGGGGTCGGACTCGACGCCAGCGTCGTCGAGCACGTCGACGCGCACCCGCGCCTCAAGGCCCGCGCCGGCGAGTGGTACTACGCGTGGACGGGGATCCGGACGTTTCATCAGCACTACCTGGTCCACCCGCCCGCGCTCGAGGTGT
Organism: Solirubrobacteraceae bacterium; assembly: GCA_049509055.1. Taxonomy (GTDB): domain Bacteria; phylum Actinomycetota; class Thermoleophilia; order Solirubrobacterales; family Solirubrobacteraceae; genus Palsa-465. The sequence continues at coordinate 249 of JBELAG010000501.1, read as the reverse complement.
CACTCGGCGACGAGCGCGTCGGCGGGGTCACCGCGATCGTCCAGAACGCCGACCCCTACACCTTCTTCGGCTCGCGCGCGGTGCAGATGGGCGAGGGCGCTTCGCTGCAGAGCGGCGACCTCGCCGGCGTCGTCCTGCGCCGCGCGACGCCGCTCGCGGCCGCGACGATCACCTGGCGGGCGCTGTCGCGCCGGGCGCGGCTGGTGCGCCATCGTCGCGTGCACGGGTTCAGCGGCCTGACCGAGCTGC
>JBELAG010000500.1:0-3506 GCA_049509055.1 Solirubrobacteraceae bacterium | reverse complement strand
GGAGAAGAGATTGAGGGCCAGATGTTCGTCGACGGCCTCGGCGAAGGCGGGCGGGACGAGCTGGGCGGCGTGGGCGACGGCGTCGCCGTGCAGCACTGGCGTCCGGCGTTGAGCAGGATCGGCGGCTGGGTGTCCTCCGTGCCAAGCAGCAGCAGCCCAGCGCGATCAAGCCGTTCGACCTGTTCCCGGACCGACGGTTCGCTCATCGTGCGACGCTCGGCCAGGACGGCGAGATCGAGCTGCTCATCAGCAGCTTGCGCGACGCCCGCGGCCTGGAGCACGGCCATCCGGATGCGCGTCGTGTGCTCATCGCTCATCGCTCAAGGGAAAGCCCGATTCCCGCCGGGGCCTTGCAGTCTTAGGTTGGCCGCCTTGGGCCGGCCCCACCTGGTGGGCCACGCGCCGACACGCCGTCGACACGGCGATCCGCGATCCGGCGCTTGGGACCCCGTCCGGTCACGCGACGCTCTCCTCAAACCGCACGTCGGCGCACCGGCCCGCGATCACGATGTCGCGCCTGGCGACGCGCCAGCTCACCCGACCAGTGATGGCCGGCTGCCCGGCGAACGCCCCGTAGCGCTCCCAGACCCGGCCGGCGCGACCGGTGAAGGCGACCAGCGCCAGTGTGATCCCGCGGCGGTCCAGCTCCTCCCAGACCGCGGTGCCGACGACCAGTTCGCCGCGGCCGGGTCGCAGCCTGGCCTCGTGGATGTTCGAGGCCTCGCGCCCGCTCGGCGTCCGGGACGGACCCCCCGGCAGCGCCCTGCACGTCGGGCAGCGCCGAGCCCGCCAGCCGTCGGTCACGTGCAGCAGCCGCTGCGAACCGGGCCGCGCGTCCCGACGACGTCGGTACGCCAGCGGCCGGCAGCGCGTCCCTGGCGCTGTCTAACACGTCGGGCACCACTCGGCAAGCCACAGCGCTCGATCGCTCATCGCGCTGCTCCCTGCGTGCAGCAAGCTCGGCTGCGCGATGGGTCGTGCGCCGAGGAGTCCGGTCGAACGGCCTTCCTACGCCGTCGGCTGAGCGAGCGAATGAGGGAACGACGACCCACGCTGAGGGCCTCAGCTGGCCTGCGCTCACCCACGTCGCGTGCTTCGCACACCGGCCCCGAGCGGGCCGGATATCACTGCACGACTGACGAAGACCGGCGGAAGCTGACGGAGAGGGGGGAGTCGGACCCTGATGGACTGGTCGTCCATACCGGTGTTCGGGTCTGGGACGTTCGGCGGCCCGGTGGCTGCAGCGGGGGGTCAGGCGAAGGAGCAAGCGTCACGGCTTCGGCGGCTCCATGTTGCGGGTCGCCGATCCGCACACCGCGAATCGGTCGGAGACTCGCGCTCCCGGCGCTCGATCGCGGTGTTGAGCGTCGCTGTGTTTCGGGATGGCGGGGTCACTCCGGTTCGGCACGAGGGAGGGGCACGAAGTAACGAAAGAAGCTGCGGGGTCGGGGTGGGTCGAGCGGCGGAACTGCGGCTTTGAAGGCGGCGGTTCGAGGAGCGCGCGGTGGTGCGTCGCGCGTTTGTGACCGCTTCGCTCCCGCTTGGGATCGCTCGCCTGAGGGGTGCTGGGGGCGCGCGGGGGTGCTGGCGACGCGGGCGTGGTCGGGCGAGCGATGGCGACCCACTCGCGCGTAGCTGGGGCGGGTCAGGCGCCGGTGGCTGGTGAGGCGGTCCAGAGCTCGGCGGGGCGGCCGGCGGTGGGGATCTGCGCGTGGCTGGCGCGGCCGGCGAGTGCGAGCGCATCGAGCGCGCGTTGGATCTGCTCGGCGGGGCGGTTGTGCTGAAGGGTGTCGGAGATCTGGCTGCGAGTCAGGCCGCCGGGGTGGGCGTGGAGGGCGGCATGGATCTGCTCGGCGAGCGGATCACCGGTGGCGCCTTGCAGCGCCCAGGTGGCGGAGCGGGTGGCGTAGTCGTAGAGCGCGAGCGCGGCGGTCAGGTGCTCGGCGTTGATGTGGCGGGCGCCGTCAGCGAGCGCGTAGAGGATCGCGAGGCGGATCGTGTGCGCTTCGGCGCGAGCGCTGATCGCGCCGGTGATCCCGGGTTGTGGGATCGCGAGCTGGTGGTAGGCGTGGTGCCACAGTTCGCGAGCGTCGGGATCGAGGCGTAGCCGGCCGGCGGTGCGGGCGTGCTTGATCGCGCCGCCGAGCATGGCGATCAGGCCGGTGCCGTTGAGCGGGTCGCTGTTGCCGCCTTCGGGCAGGAGTCGGGTGCGGCGACAGCAGACGAGCACGAAGCGGTTCGCGAGCCCGTTGGCGAGCTCGATTTCGGTGAGGTGGTGGCGTAGCTCGATGGCGGTGATGTGACCGATGATCGAGATGTGCGCTTCGCTGGCGCGTGCGGGGGCGGTACGGGTCAGCAGCTGCAGGGGTCGTCCGTCCCAGGCTGATCTGACCTAGATCAGTGAGTTAGGCCGGCGGTTGGTCGCCGGTCGGGCCTGGGGGTGTTTGGCACGGAGTAGGAAAGCCCTGCAAATGCAGGGCTTTCCGTCCGAATCGACCGTCAGAATTCGGGTTGACGAGACCAACTCTGACGGTGAGGGGATGCCACCTTGCGGGTGAACGCCAGTGACTGTGACAGAGCCCCCGGACGGCTGTCGTTCCGGGCCGACGATCCGAACCTCACGCCGTATGGCGGGCTGGCGATCGTCGGTGAGCTCGCCCGCCGCACGCGGCTGGTCGAACTCGTCGACGCGGAGCTTGAGGCCGCGCGTGGGGTGCGAGCGGTCAAGGCCCGCCGGCGTGGGATTTCGCCGGGCGGGCTGGTGGTGTCGTTGGCGGAGTGTCAGATCGCGGGGGCCGAATGCTTTGACGACATCGAGAACGTCCGCGCGGACACCGCCAGCGCGGCGTTTCGCGCGGTGCCCGACACACCGTCAGCGCCAACGGCACGCCAGCTGGCCACGCGGTACCGGGGCACCCACGTCCGCGCGATCGAGCGGGCGGTGGCCCGGGTCGGTGAGCAGGTCGACCGTCAGCTCGGGCGCGACCCCGGTGCGCAGGTGACGTTCGATCTCGACGCGACCGAGACCGAGGTGTACGGCGGCGGGCCTTCTCGGCGTGGCGCGGCGCGCAGTCACAGCGGCGCGTTGGCCTATCAGTCCTATGTCGTGACCTGGGCCGAGCGCGGTCGCGCGCTGACCAGCGAGCTTGAGCCGGGCAACCGCGCTCGGATCACCGCCGCCGAGTCCGCGCGGATGATCGCCCACGCCACGCAGCTGCTGCCCGCGGGGCATGGTCAAGTGACCGCTCGCGTGGACAGCGGGTTCTACTCCGCGGAGCTGATGAGCGGCCTGCGCCAGCAGCAGGTGCGCTTCTCGATGTCCGCGCCGCGGACCAGCGGCATGTGGCGCGCGATGCGCGAGATCCCCGAGCACGCCTGGGCTGACGCTCACCAGATGCGCGGCGCGCAAGTCGCCGAGACCGAGTTCGCCCCGCGCGGCTGGGGACATGAGCAGTTGCGGCTGATCGTCCGCCGCGTCAGCGTCACCGCGCAGGAGATCCGCCGCG
>JBELAG010000050.1:0-25346 GCA_049509055.1 Solirubrobacteraceae bacterium | reverse complement strand
ATGCTGCTGCAGGCGATCACGATCGACGACCGCGCCTACGAGGTCGAGAAGGCCTCCAAGTCGTTCATCAAGGAGTACATCTTCCCCGGCGGCTGCCTGCCGTCGATGGAGGTGATCATGCGGCACGTCGCGCGGCGCACCGACCTGCAGGCGGTCGGCCTGCAGGACCTCACCCCCAGCTACGTCGAGACCCTGCGGCGCTGGCGTCAGAACTTCCTCGCCAACGCGCAGCCGCTCGCTCATTTGGGCTACGACGAGCAGTTCCAGCGACTGTGGACGCTGTATCTGGCCTACTGCGAGGGCGGCTTCGCCGAGCGCCGCATCTGCGACGTCCAACTGCTGCTGGCCAAGCCGCTGTGGGCCGTCAAGGCCCGCTCGTTCGTGCACAGCGCGACGATCGCGGCGACGGGCTGAGGGGCGGGTCCAGTGGTCGCCCACTAGCTGTCGGGCGGATCGGCCGGCGCCTCGCCGTCGATCACCCGCTGCGCGATCGCGAACGCCGAGTTGGCCGCCGGAACACCCGCGTAGATCGAGGTGTGGAGCAGCACCTCGCCGATCTCCTCGGGCGTCAGGCCGTTGCGCAGGGCACCCCGGACGTGCATCTCGATCTCGTTCTCGCGGCCCAGGGCGGTGAGCGCCGCGAGCGTGATCGCGCTGCGGGTACGCCGGTCCAGGCCCGGGCGCGTCCACACGCTGCCCCACGCCATCCGCGTGATGAAGTCCTGAAACGACGCCGTGAACTCGGTCGTGCGCGCGACCGCGCGGTCGACGTGGGCGTCGCCGAGCACCGCCCGGCGCACCGCCATGCCGTCGTCGTGCAGCGAATCGGTCATCGCGCCAACCCCAGGTGCCCGGCGATCAGGGCGCTGACCTCGTCGGCGCGCTCGACGCTGCACAGGTGCGCGCCGGGGTCGAGCAGCTCCAGCCGCGCGCCGGTGACGGCGCCGGCGATCAGCTCCAGATGCTCGGGCGGCGTGGCGGGATCCTGGCGGCCCGCGATCGCGAGCGTCGGCGCGGCGATCCCGGGCAGGCGAGCGCGGAGGTCGAGGTCGGCGATCGCCTCACAGCACGCCGCATAGCCCTCGGCCGGGCTGGCGGCGATCATCGTCCGGAAGCGCTCGATGACGTCCGGATGGGCCTGCGCGTAGGGCGCGGTGAACCAGCGCGCCAGCACGACGTCGGCGATCGACCCCGGCGTGCCGGCGGCGCGCACCGCGGCGGCGCGCTCGTGCCAGCCCTGCGCCGGGGGCAGATGCGCGGACGTGGAGATCAGGACGAGCCGCTCGATGCGATCGGGAGCGTTGATCGCCAGCCACTGGCCGACCATCCCCCCCAGCGACAGCCCGCACCACGAGACGCGCTCGAGCCCGAGCCGGTCAAGCAGCGCGACCGCGTCGCCGCCGAGCTCGGCGAGCGAGTACGGCCCGGGCGGCGCCGGGGACCCGCCGTGGCCACGCAGGTCGATGGCGATCGTCCGCACCCGCCCGGCGAGCGCCCGGCGCTGAGGGTCCCACATCGCCAGCGTCGTGCCGAGCGAGCCGGCCATCATCAGCACCGGCGCGCCGTCGGGCCCGTCGAGCTCGTGGTGGAGGTCGACCGCGGTCATCGGCGGCCTGCCGGCGCGGGGACCGCGATCGTCGCGGCGTGGGCGGCGAGCGCGCGGTCGATCAGCTCCCGGGCGCCCTCGGGCGGCGCTTCCCCGGCCGCCGCGGCGCCGGCCAGGTTGGCCCGCATCCGCGCGGCGTCGATCTCCAGGTCCTCGAGCAGCTCGCGCCCCCACGCCGCCGCCGAGCCGGTCAGCGCCAGCAGCTCGGTGTGAGTCCCCCACTCGGCCTGCCAGGCGCCGGCGGCACGCTCGTGCTCCTGCTCCATACAGGCCAGCGCGGTCGCCACCAACCCGGGCGTGCGCTTGACGCAGGCCAGCACCGACACCGCGGCGACCGGATTGTGCTTGTGGGCCATCGCGCTCGAGCCGCCGCGATCGAGGTCGCCGCCCTCGGCCACCTCGTCGACCTCCTGGGCGGCGAGCAGCGTCACGTCGCGCGCGATCTTGCCGAACACGCCCGCAAGCGTACCCAGCGCGGTGGCGAGCGCGACCGGCCGGACGCGGATCGCCTGCCACGGCGCCACCGGCTCGGCGAGGCCCAACTCGGCGGCCACGCGGGCGGCGACCGCCGGCGCGCGCGCCCCGACCGGCCCACCCATCTGCACGGCCAGCCCCGTGACGCGCAGCTCGCGCAGGCGCGCGCTCGCCTCGTCGATCCCGGTCAGCCACGTGGCGGCGCGCAGGCCGAAGGTGATCGGCATCGCCTGCTGGAGCAGCGTGCGGCCGATCATCGGCGTGTCGCGGAACGCCGCGGCCAGCCGCGCAGCGGCCTGCGCGGCGCCGGCGGCGTCGGTCAGCAGCGGGCCGAGCGCGCGGCCGGCGATCAGCATCAGGGCGGTGTCGAGCACATCCTGGCTGGTGGCGCCGCGATGGACGTGGACGCGCGCGGGCTCGCTCACCGCCGCGCGCAGCCGCGCCACGAGCTCGACCACCGGCGTGGCGTGCCGGGCGGCGCCGTCGGCGAGCGCGCCGAGGTCGAAGCGCTCCGGGCGGCAGGCCGCGGCGATCTCCGCCGCCGCCGCCTCGGGGATCAGGCCCTCGGCGGCGCACGCCCGCGCCAGCGCCGCCTCGACCTCGAGCATGGCGCGAAGCCAGGCCTGGTCGCCGAGCTGCGCGGCGGTCTCGCCGCGCGCGTAGATGCCGGCGAACAGCGTCCCGTCAGATGCCAAAGAAGACGGTCTCGTCGGTGCCCTGCAGGCGGATGTCGAACGCGTAGCCGCCGTCCGCGGGGGTCGCCAGCAGCGTGTGGCGGCGCTCGAGCGGGACCCGCGTCAGAATCGGATCGGCGGCGTTGGCCTCCGGCTCGTCGGCGAAGTAGATCCGGGTCACGCAGCGATTCAGCATGCCGCGGGCGAAGACCGTCACATCGATGTGCGGCGCCTGCAGGACGCCACCGGGGCCGGGCACCGGACCCGGCTTGACGGTGACGATCTCAAAGCTCCCGTCGCCGTCCTCGTAGCCGCAGCGGGCGAACCCGCGGAAGCCGGGCAGCCGGGACTGCTCGCCGTAGCCGTGCAGATCGGCGAACGCCCCATCGGGGTCGGCCTGCCAGGTCTCGATCAGGTGGTCGGCGACCAGCGCGCCCTCGCCGTCGTAGACGTTGCCGCCGATCCGGATCGCCCCCGGCGTCGATTCCGGCACCGCGAACGGGCCGTCGGGCCACGGCAGCCCGATCGCGAAGTACGGCCCGACCGTCTGGGATGGGGTGGTGTCGAAGATCACAGCGCATCCTCGAACACGGTCGCCGCCGGACCGCGCAGGTAGATGTCCCACTCATAGGCCGCCGACCAGTTGGGCACGGTGAAGTACATCTGGGTGACCAGCCGCTGGGCGAAGGCCCGCCCGAGCAGCGAGAAGTGCACGTGCGCCGGTCGCCACGCGTTGTAGTGGTTGCCCCACGGATAGGGCCCGGGTTTGATCGTGGTGAAGCTGTAGCGGCCCTCGCGGTCGGTGACGCAGCGACCGGCCCCGGAGAAGTTGGGGTCCAGCGGCGCCGGCCAGTTGTCCCAGCGATGGCGGTAGCGCCCCGCGGCGTTGGCCTGCCAGATCTCGACCAGCGTGTCGCGCAGCGGCTTGCCCTCGGTATCGAACACCCGTCCCGAGATCGTGATCCGCTCGCCGATCGGCTCGCCGGCGTAGGCGCCCAGCAGGTTGTTGTCCTGCGCGGTGACGTCGCGCACGTCGCCGAGCGCGGGTCCGGTGATCTCGGTGATCGTGTGCGGGAGGTAGACCAGCGGCCGGCGCGGATGGCGCAGAGCGGTCGACTTGTACGGCGGGTAGTCCAGCGGCGGCTGGGCACCGGGCGCCTCGCGCAGGTAACTGCCCGGCGTGTCGATGATCGGGTCATAGATCGTCTTGGGCTCGCTGTTCACGTCGGCTCATCCTCCCTGGTGGTGTCGGTCATCGGCTCAGCAGCTCGCGCAGCGCCGCCAGCTCGCCGTCGGTCGGCGCGGGCGTGCGGCGCGGCGCGGCGGCGACGGCCAGCTCCCATCCGGTCGCCTCCCGCACCTGCGCGACCTCGACGCCCGGATGGATCTGGGTGAGCGTCAGCTCACAGCTCTCCGGGTCGGGCTCGAGGACGCCGAGGTCGGTGACCACCGCGGTCGGGCCGCGGCCGTGGAAGCCCAGCCGCCGTCGATCGCCGGGACCGTCGCCGAAGCCGACCGTGGTGCGGAAGTCGAGCGTCGCGACGAACGTGCGCGTCGAGTGCGGCGCGATCACCACCACCTCCTGGCAGGACGCCGCGATCTCGGGCGCGCCGCCGGCGCCCGGAAGCCGCGTGCGCGGATGCCGATAGCCGCCGATCACCGTCGAGTTGAGGTTGCAGAGGCGATCGACCTGGGCAGCGCCGAGGAACGCCACCTCCACCCGGCCGCTGCCGATCCAGTAGTTGAACATCTCCGGCACCGAGACGACGGCGTCGGCGGTCTCGGCCAGCTCGCCATCGCCGATCGACAGCGGCACGCGATACGGCTTGGCGCCGATCGTGCCCGATTCGTAGACGAGCACGAGCTCGGGGTTGTGGACCATCCGGGCGAGGATCGCCGCGGTGCTCGGGCGCCCGACGCCGATGAACACCGAGCGGGCGTGGGTGAGCAGCCGTGCGGCGGCCACCGTCTGGACCTCGCCGGCCGTCGCCTCGGTGACCACGTTCGCGCTCATCCCGCCTCCAGCACATGCTCGCGCATCCAGGCCGTGAACTCGTCGCGGTCGCGGCTGAGCGCGTCCCAGGCGCGGTAGAACGCGTTGTCGCGCGCCGTGATCCCCAAGCTGTAGGAGGGCTGAGAGCCGCCCGGCGCCGGCGCGACGGCGTCGATCACCCAGCCGGGGATCACGATCCCTCCGGGCCGCGGCTTCAGCTCGTCGACGACGCGCTCGACGGTGACGATCGCGCGATCGGCGCTCAGCACCGCCTCCTTCTGCACGCCAGGGATGCCCCACAGCTGGACGTTGCCGGCGTGATCGGCCTCCTGGGCGTGGATGATCGCCACGTCGGGGCGCAGGGCGGGGACCGCCACCAGCTGCTCCCCGGTGAACGGGCAGGTGATCGGCGCGACCCGCGTGATCGCCGCCAGATCGGTTCCCACGTAGCCCCGCATCACCGCGAACGGCAGCCGCGAGGCCCCGGCGGCGTACCGGTTGGCCATCCCGGCGTGGCTGTGCTCCTCGAGCTCGATCGGCGCCGGCCAGTCGTGCTCGACCGCGTCGCGGAAGCGGTGCAGCGATCCGACGCCGGGGTTGCCGCCGTAGGAGAAGACGAGCCGGCGCGCGGCGCCGACGCCGATCATCTGGTCATAGAGGATGTCCGGGGTCATCCGGATCAGCACCAGATCCCGCCGGCCCTGGCGCAGGACCTCGTGACCGGCGGCGAACGGGATCAGGTGGGTGAAGCCCTCGATCGCCACCGCGTCGCCGTCGCGGACGAGCCCGGCGACCGCCTCGGCGAGCGTGGTCAGCTCAGCCATCGTGCAGCGCCCGCGCCGGGGCGGTCGGAGTCCAGCGGCAGCCCGACGTAGTTCTCCGAGAGCGAGGCGGCGGCCGCGGCCGACGTCGTCACGTAGCGCAGCTGTGAGAGGCGCAGCTGGGCGCCGTAGGCGTCCTCGCCCGGGTCGGTGTGCAGCATCGTGGTCATCCACCACGAGAAGTGCTGTGCGCGCCAGACGCGCGCCAGGCAGCGGTCGGAGTACTCGTCCAGGCCGGTGGGCGACCCGTCGTGCAGCCGGGCGACGAGCGCCTCGGCGAGCACGGTGACGTCGGCCGCCGCGAGGTTGAGGCCCTTGGCGCCGGTCGGCGGCACGATGTGGGCGGCGTCGCCGGCCAGCAGCAGCGAGCGGTGGCGCATCGGCGCGGCGACGAAGCTGCGCATCGGGGTGATCGACTTCTCGAGCACCGGCCCCTCGGTCAGCGCCCACCCGTCGCTCGCCAGCCGCAGGTGCAGCTCCTGCCAGATCCGCTCGTCGGGCCAGTCCGCGATGTCGTCGTCGGGCGCGACCTGGATGTACAGGCGGCTGATCGTCGGCGAGCGCATGCTGTGCAGCGCGAACCCGCGCTCGTGGGAGGCGTAGATCAGCTCGTCGGTGGAGGGCGCGACGTCGGCGAGGATGCCGAGCCACGCGAACGGGTACTCGCGGCTCCAGACGTCGATCACCCCCTCCGGGATGCTCGGCCGGCAGCTACCGTGAAAACCGTCGCAGCCGGCGACGATGTCGCAGCGCAGCTCGTGCTCCTCGCCGTCGCGCCGGTAGCGGACGACGGGCTCGTCGTACGCCAGGCCGTCGATCGCGACGTCGGCGCAGCAGAACTGCAACGGCGCCCCGGCCGCGATCCGCGCCGCGATCAGGTCGCGCACGACCTCGGTCTGCCCGTAGATCGTCACCGCGCGCCCGTCGGTCAGCTCGCTCATCGGGATGTGGTGGCGGGCCCCGTCGAAGCACAGGTAGATGCCGCCGTGGCGCAGCCCCTCACGGTCCATGCGCTCGCCCACCCCGGCTTCGCGCAGGACGTCGACCGTGCCCTGTTCCAGCACCCCGGCGCGGATCCGCGCCTCGACGTAGGCCCGGTCACGGGCCTCGAGGATGACCGCGTCGATGCCCTGGCGGTGCAGGAGCTGACCGAGCAGCAGCCCGGCCGGTCCGGCGCCCACGATCGCGACCTGGGTTCGCTCCGAGATCATGCTGGGCGCACGATACCCGGTGCACGCAGAGCGGTCAATATGTTCGCTCTGCGAACAGGCGCGGGTGGCGTCGCCGCGCCCCGCGACCGGCGGTAGGCTGCGCGGCAGTGAGGAGGAGAGCGACCACCGGTGCGGCCGTGGCCGTGCTCGTCGGGGCCGCGTTCGCCGCGTCCGCGCTCGCGGGCGCGGTGCTGCGCGCCGCCCGCCCGGGCTGCGCCGGCTGGGGCCGGCCCGCGGTCGCCGCCGATCCCCGGCCCCACGCGCTGCGGGTGTTCGCGATCCAGTTCGAACAGCACCCCGCGCAGATGACGACCGCCGCCGACTATGCGCGGGCGATCGATTGCGCGATCGCGACGGAGGTCGTCCCGCACCTCGCTCACGGTCGCCCCAACCTCGTCGTGTTCGACGAGGACATCGGCTTGGAGACGATCGCGGTCGGGCCGCGGGGCGCCGCCGCCCGGGCGCTGCTGCGCCGCCGCGACTACCGCTGCCACGGGGTGGCGCTGTGCCCGACGCTCGACACGCTGACCGCCGTCGACGGCGGCTATGTCCGCCCGCTGCGCTACCTGGAGGGCCGCTTCCCCGCGCTCTCGGGCCTGCTCGGGCGCAGCTTCGTCGCGGCCACCGACCAGTTCGTGCGGGTGTTCATGACGACGATGGCGACCGCCGCGCGCCGCTACGGCGTCTACGTGATCGCCTCCAACACCCAGGCGCCGTTCGCGCTCACCCGCGCCCGCGCCGCCGTCGCCGCGCTGGCGGGGCCCGGCTCGGGCCTCGGCGCGGTGCGCTCGGTGTACGCCCCCACCCGCGGCGTCGCCTATGACCAGACGTTCGTATGGGGGCCCTCCATCGTGCACCGCGACGACCCCGTTCCCCTGGCCAACCTGCTGGCCGACAACCTCAAGGTCCCGCTGACCGCGTTCGAGCAGGAGCTGGGGTTCGCGGCGGGGCCGGCCGGCGGCGCCGCCGCCGTGGCCAACCTGCGGCCGATCGCGATCCCGGGCACCGGCGCACGGCTGGGCATCGCCACCAGCCTGCCCGCCTTCCGATACGGCTCCGGGGCGCCCGGACGGGCGTGCGCGAACGTCACGGTGACCTACATGCGCTGCCTCGACCACCTCGGCGCCAACGTCGTCATCCAGGCCGACGCCAACGACGGCCAGTGGACGGGCACCGACCCGCCCGAGCAGTGGCAGCCGCTGTCGTGGATGGGATCCGCCTACCGCGCGGTCAGCGATCCGACGGTCCACTTCGCCTACGCTGTCAACCCGTTCATGGTCGGCAATCTGGCGGACACCCCGTTTGACGGGCAGAGCGCGATCCTGCAGCGCGGGCTGCGCGGCGCAGGCTGCCATTACGTCGGCGACGGGCGCTTCATCGCCGGCCAGGACACCGCGGCCGACCGGCGCTACGCCGGCGACAAGCCCCAGTTCCTGGCGATCGCGCCGTGGGTGGTGGCGGACGGCCCGCGCCCGGCCCTGCGGCGGACCGGCGCGGCGCTGGCCGCGCTGCACGGCACCGGCCGCTACGTCCAGACGGCCGTGATCGCCGACCTCCCCTTCCCCCCCGACCGCGCGCGCCGCGGCTGCGTGGCGGCCGGGCGATGACGCGGATCTCGCGCCGGGAGGCGATCGCCGGCGCGGCCGCCGGCGCCGGCGCGGCGGTGCTCGCCGATCCGGCCGCCGCGGCGGCCCGCTCCGGCGCCACCGCCCGCGCCGGCGCGGCGGCCGCCCGCCGCGCCGACGTCGTCGTGGTCGGCGCCGGGCTGGCCGGCCTGACCGCCGCCACCGACCTGGCGGCGGCGGGTCACTCGGTGGTCGTGCTCGAGGCGCGCGACCGGGTCGGCGGGCGCACGCTCAATCACCCGCTCGGGCGCGGCGAGGTGGTGGAGGTCGGCGGTCAGTGGGTGGGGCCCGGGCAGGACCGGATCGTCGCCCGCGCGCGCAGCGTCGGGGTGGGCACGTTCAAGACCTACACCACGGGCGCCCAGATCTTTGAGTACGGGGGCCGCCAGACGCGGTTCAGCGGACTGATCCCGCCGCTGCCCGAACCGGATGCCGGCGACTTCAATCGCCTGCTGGCGACGATCGTCGCGCTCCAGTCCACCGTCCCGCTCGACCGGCCGTGGACCGCGCCGGGCGCCGCGGCGCTCGACGCCCAGACGCTCGAGACGTTCAAGCTCGCCCATTCGAGCACCCCCGGCGCGCGCTTCCTGCTCGACCTGGCGGTCGAGTCGGTGTTCGCCGCCGAGCCGCGGGACCTGTCGCTGCTGCACGCGCTGTTCTACCTGAACTCGGGCGACGGGATCATCAACCTCACGAGCACGGCCGGGGGCGCCCAGGACTCGCGCTTTGTCGGCGGCTCGCAGCTGGTCTCGATCCGGCTCGCGCAGCGGCTCGGGGCGCGGATCGTGCTGGAGGCGCCGGCGCGCCGGATCGCCCAGTCACGCGGCGGCGTCGTGATCGACAGCGACCGAGGGACGTGGCGCGCGCGCCGGGTGATCGTCGCGGTCGCGCCGACGCTGGCCGGTCGGATCGAGTACACGCCGGCACTGCCCGCGCTGCGCGACCAGCTCACCCAGCGGATGCCACAGGGCTCGGTGATCAAGTTCGAGGCGGTCTACCCGAAGCCGTTCTGGCGCGCGCGGGGCCTCAGCGGATACACCAACAGCGACCGGCCGCCGGTCAAGCTGACCTATGACAACTCGCCGCCGAGCGGCACCCCGGGCGTGCTGCTCGGCTTCGTCTGCGGCTCCGACGCCCGGCGGCTCGGGACCCAGGGCGCGGCGGCCCGCCGCCGCCAGGTGCTCGCCTCGTTTCAGCGCCTGTTCGGCCCTGCCGCGGGCCGGCCGCAGATGCTGATCGAGCACAACTGGTCAGACGAGGTGTGGACCCGCGGCTGCTACGAGGGCTACCTGCCGCCCGGCGTGTGGACCGACTACGGCCCGGCGCTGCGCGCGCCGGTGGGCCGCGTGCACTGGGCGGGCACCGAGACCGCCGAGCGGTTCACCGGCTACATGGACGGCGCGGTGCGCTCCGGCGAGCGCGCCGCCGCCGAGGTCAGCGGCGCCGTGTGAGGTCCACGTCAGACGTGTGGTGACTTATACACCGTATTCGGAGCCACATTGACGTCACCCCCCCCGGGGGCGACCTCAGCGGCCGGGCAGGTGATAGATGTCGATCGTGCTCGAGCTCGCGCTCGAGCCGTAGGCGCCGGTCGGCTCGATGATCCGCCCGCCGACGACGATCGGGCTGTTCCAGTGGCCGGGCGCCGCCGGCAGCGTGGCGAGGATCCGGGCGTGCAGCGGGGAGCGCACGGCGATGCTGCCGCCCGTGTTGTAGGTGTAGAGCAGGCCGCCGGCGATCACCGGGCTGGTGGCGCCGACGCCGGCCTCCCAGACGACCTGGAGACGCGGATGGCGGGCGTCGACGAGCTCGTAGGCGGCGGCGGCCTCGTTGTCGCCGACGAACACGTAGGTGTTGCCGCCCTCACTCCAGACCGCGGGCGCGGTGAACACCTGGGTGCCGGCCGGCGCGGACACCTGGTCGAGCGCTCCGCCGAGGCGCGGGCCGGCGCCCCGCGTGGTGCCGTCGAGAGCGCCGAGGTCGAGCAGATCGATGACGCCGGCCTTGCCACCCTGCACCGCCAGCCGGAGGCCGTGAAACGGCGGCAGGATCGCCGGCGACGTCGAGCCGAGGTCCTCGTCGTTGGCGTCGAGCGTGGCCTGGTTGGTGGGCGTCCAGTTGTGCAGCAGCGTGCTGGCGTCGGGCGAGAGCTCGAGCACGCTGTCTCCCCAGTTGTCGGTGCCGTTGAACGGGCCGTTGCCGGTGGACACGAGGATGTTGCCCGTGCCGGGCTCGATCACCGCGCCCGCCCGGCCCCAGATCGCGTTGTCGCCGTGGGTGTTGGTCACCGAGCACGAGGCGGCGAGGATCAGCGCGTGGCGGTCCGAGCACTCGGTGTTCCAGACGTGGGCGATCAGGCCGTCGGCGCGCGCGATCGTGACGACGTGGCCGTCGTAGGGCGGGATGTCCCCGATGTAGCCGCCGGTCGTCACCACGAGGTAGGGACCGCTGATCGTCAGCGCCGACGCGAGCTTCTCGTGGACGGGGTCGAGCGTGACCCGCGTCGCCCACACCTGGCGGCCGGTGGCGAGCGACAGCTTGTGGACGTAGCCGTTGGGGCTGGCCGAGTAGACGAACCGGCGGTCGGGATCGGCGATCGGGGTGGCGGTCGTCACCTGCGGATTGCCCGGCGAGCTGTTGACCCCCCGGGGATCGAACTCCCACAGGCGGCGCCCGCTGCCCGGGTCGATCGCGATCGTCTTGCCGTAGCTCGTGGTCACGACGATCACGTCGTGGCGGGCGCCGTCGACCGTGATCCCGGCCAGCTCGATCGCCGCCGAGTCCGCGATTCCGTCGATCTGCACGGTGCGCAGCGTCAGGCGGCCGAGATCGCCCGCCGTGATCCCGGTGTCCGAGGGGCCGACGCCGCTGCGTTGGGCGCTGTCGTCGAACTGCGTCCAGTCGTCGCCCGCGGCGGCAGCCGTCAACGACGCGGAGGGAGCGGCGGCGGGCGTCGTCGTGGCGCCCTTGCGAGCCGTGGCGCCGGCGCGGGTCGTCGCCCCAACGCTCGGCGAGCTGCTGCCGCAGGCGACGATCGCCAGGCCGACCGCGACCGGCGCGCCGAGCAGCGCCAGCCGACGTCCGAGCACCCTGACGCGCGTCATCGCACCCGCAGGCGTCAGGAGATCTTGATCAGGACGATCGTGTTCAGCGTGAACAGGACTGCGAACAGGATCGTCCAGCGGTTGAGGTTGCGCTCGACCAGCGACCCCCCGCCCATCGGCCCGGCGCCGGTGCCGACGCCGAAGGCGCCCGACAGGCCCGAGTCCTTGCCCGAGTGCATGAGGATCAGGAAGATCAGCCCCACGCACAGAAACACCTGCACGACATCGAGAACCGCGCTCATGGCTCGATGGTAGCCTCTCCGCCCGCGCGGGTCTCGTCGAGCCGGCGCAGGATATCGATCGCCTCGCCGCGCAGCGTCCGGTCGAGGTCCTCGTAGTCCTCCGCGGACAGCTTGCCCGTCCGCATGTCCAGCTCGGCGTCGGTGATCTCCCGGTACTTGGCGGCGCGCGCCGCCTCCAGATCGGCCACCCCCGGCGCCGACGCCCCGTCGCGGCGGGCGGCGCGCAGCGGCCCGGAGACCACGGTCAGCGCAACGGCGAGGACGACGAGGACCAGCACGTACGCCATCGCGCTAGACGAGCTCTCGGGCTCGGACCGGATCGCGGTCGGGCGACGACGGGGCTGCCGGGCTGACCGGCGGCGGCCGGCGCGGGCGGCGGCGCACGCGGCCAGGCGGCGGGAACAGCGCGATCAGGCCGCCGAGCACCGCCAGGATCGCCCCGAGCCACAGCCACGTCACGAGCGGCGAGACGATCAGCAGGAAGGTGGCGGCCCACGGGTGGCTGACGAAGCGCTGCGTGAGCTCGCGGATGACGAGGTCACGCAGGTCATAGAGGGTGCCCAGCGCCCGCGGCTGCTGCGCCGCCGGAAGCGCGTCGGCACGGGCCAGCGCCCGGGAGAGCAATGCGTCGCCCTGGTTGATCAGCCCCTCGAGCGGGCCGACGTTCGGCGAGATCACCGTCCAGATGTCGTGCGTCAGGCCGGCGTCGAGCCCGACCCGGCTCTCGTTGGACCCGTTGAAGAACCGGCCGATCGGCTGAGTGGAGTCCAGCGACGGATACAGGCCGTAGGAGGTCTGGAGGGTCGTCACCGGCCGGCCACCGCGGGTGACCGCCAGGACCGCGCCGAGCGAGATCTTCTGCGCGCTCGCGCTCGCCGTGGCACGCTCGTAGGTGATCCGGTAGCCGTCGATCCGCGCGCTCTGGCCGGGGCTGAGCGTCGCCTGGCGCGCGTGCTGGAAGGACGTCGAGGCGGCGACACCGATCAGCGCCACCGCCACGCCGGCGTGGACGAGATAGCCGCCGTAGCGCCGGCGGTTGCGCGCGACGAGCGACAACAGCGCCGCCGGCGGCGACTGCGCGGTCATCGCCCGGCGGGCGCGCACCCCGCGGTAGAACTCCTGCGCCACGGTGGCCAGCGCGAACGCGCCGCAGACGAACATCGCGAACGCGAACCCGTGCCCGGTCGTGCCCGGTACGAACAGCAGGGCGACGAGCGTGACGAGCCCGACGGCCACCGGAAAGGCGAAGTTGCGCCGCAGCTTGGCGAGCGTGACGCGGCGCCAGGCGATGATCGGCCCCACGCCCGACAGCAGCACGATGATCAGCGCCAGCGGGTCGACGAACGGCCGGAACGCCGGCGGGCCGACCGACACCTCGGTGCCGGTCAGCGCCTCGGAGATGAGCGGGAAGAACGTCACCCAGAAGATCACCGCGGTGAGCGCCACCAGCAGCAGGTTCTGGAACAGGAACACCGCCTCGCGTGACATCAGCGAGTCAAGCGCCGCGTCGGTCCGAAGGCGGTCGCGGCGCCAGACGACGAGCCCGACCGAGCCGATCACCATCACCGAGATGAGCGCGACGAAGGAGAAGTTGAGCGTCGGGTCGCTGACGAACGCGTGGATCGAGCTGAGGATCCCGGAGCGCACGAGAAAGTCCCCGACGATCGCCAGCGTGCCGGTGGCGAGGATCAGCGAGGCGTTCCACACCTTCAGCATCCCCCGCTTCTCCTGGATCATGATCGAGTGGATGTAGGCGGTGGCGAGCAGCCACGGCATCAGCGCCGCGTTCTCGACCGGATCCCACGCCCAGTAGCCGCCCCACCCGAGCTCGGTGTAGGACCAGCGGGCCCCGAGCATGATCCCGATCCCCAGGCACAGCCACGCCCCGAGCGCGAAGCGGCGGGTGACCTGGATCCACTCGGGCCCGAGGCGGCCGCTGGCCAGGGCCCCGACGGCGAAGCTGAACGGGACCAACAGCAGCGTCAGCCCCGAGTACAGCATCGGCGGGTGGATCATCATCGTCGTGTGGCGCAGCAGCGGATCGAGGCCCGCGCCCTCGCTCGGCGCCTGCCGGCTGGTGGCGAACGGGTTGGCGAAGAAGACGATCAGCGACGAGAAGAAGATCGCGAACCCGAACAGGGTCGCCTGGGCGTAGGGGACGACCTCGCGCACCTTGTGGCGGGTGAGGAACAGCGCCAGGCTCGACCAGCACGACAGCAGCAGCACCCACAGCAGCAACGAGCCCTGCTGGGTCGCCCAGATGGCCGCCACGCGGTAGAGCAACGGCGTGGTCGTGCTCGACCCCGACGCCACGATGTTGTAGGAGAAGTCCGAGGTGATGAAGGCGACGTCGAGGATGACGAACGCGACCGCCGACATGCCGGCGAGGGCGTACATCGCCCGGCGGCCGGAGTCGACCCACTGCGGCCGGCCGTTGCGCCCGCCGTACACGGACGCGACCAGCCCGTACACCGACGCCATCAGCCCGAAGATGAGCAGGACGCGACCGGCGGCGGCCATCAGCTCCAGCCCGCCATCAATACGAGGCCGCGGCCGCCTGATACTTGGACGGGCACTTCGTGGTCAGCGAGTTCGGCTGCCCGGCGAACACCGGCGCCCCGCGATCGGTGACCGTGAGGAGCACCGCGCGGCCCTGAGCGAAGGGATCGGGCACGATCCCGGTGTAGCGGACCGGCACCGCGACCTTGAGCTTGGGGTCGCGGATCGAGAACCACAGCGTCGCGCCTTGGCGGCGCACCGAGCCGTCGAGCACCGTCCCGGCCAGGATGTAGGACTGCCCGCGCCGGGCGTGCTTGAGCAACTGCGACGCCGTGTACTCGTCGCGCCCCGCCGAAAAGCTCGTGTAGACGAGCGCCGAGGCCAGCAGCAGAGCCACGGTCAGGGCGACGGTCAGACGGATGGCGCGCTTGCGGTCCGGATCCATTTCCGTCGACGATTGTTCCACACCCCCCTCTCAGACCACGTCGCATGGCTCCCGCCGCGTTGTGTGTGCATCGCGTTAAGCGAGAGGGTTCTTTGGCCTGATCGCGAAACCTTTCGGCGGTGCGACCGTTACACGACCACACCGTGTTGACTGCACGCACATTCGGCGCCCCGACCAGGCGCCGCCGGGAGCGTCGGCTGGGGCGCGTGGCGCAGCGCGACGCTGCGTCCGCGACCGACCCGGCGCCGGTCGCGCCGGCCAGGTCGGGCGCTGCCAGACGCCGCCGCCGGGAGGCCGCAGCGCCCCAGGACGCGGCGATCTACACCTGTGAGTGCGGGTTCGTGTTCGAGGCGCTGGTCTCGACGTCGGTCGGCTGCCCGCACTGCGGCGGCGCCCAGGCCTGGTAGGCACCCGCCGCACGCCGTCTCGCCTCCGAGGTCGATCCCCGACCTCTCGCCGGCGAGATGATTGAATGCCGCATGCAGCATGGAGGCTCGAGCAGCGGAGGTAGGGCTGTGGTGAAGCGAGGATTGATCGGGCTGATCGTGGCGTGTGCCGCGAGCGCCTGCCTGTGCGCGCCCGCGCTGGGCTACAGCGCGAGCTATCCGGGGATGGAGCACCTGCACTTCAACGCGGGTCCCTATCGGGTGACGCCCGGCGCCAACCTCATCCTGCTGGCCTACAACCACGTCCCCAAGCCCGATCAGGACGGCTACATGGTGCGGATGGCGCCGAACCTCCGCTACGCGCTCCCGGACGGCAAGTGCTGCGGGACGGTCCCGCCGGTCGACGTGATCCACCTGCACCACGGCGTCTGGCTGTCCAACGGCATGGCCGGGGAGGGCGAGGGCAACTCCTACGGGCACGGCTTCTACCCGTTCATGGCGTCGGGCGAGGAGAAGACGGTCTACAACTTCCCGCAGGGCTACGGGTACCCGGTCGGCGGCCACGACCTGTGGGTGCTCAATTACATGATCCACAACCTCACCGCCCGCGCCACCCAGGTCTACATCAACTACGCGATCGACTTCGTTCCGGCCACCGATCCCGCCGCGGCGGGGATCACGCCGGTGCACCCGATCTGGATGGACGTCGAGGATCACCATCTCTATCCGGTGTTCAACGTCCGCCAGCACAGCGGCGTGCACGGCAGGTTCACGTTCCCCGACATGGCGCGCCATCCCTACGCCGACGAGCCGACGCTCAACGAGTTCACGATCGATCATCCCGGGGTGCTGGTCGGCACCGCGGGCCATCTGCACCCCGGCGGCCTTTACGACACGCTCGACCTGATCCGCCCAGGCGCGACGGCGGCGAAGGGGACGGTCCACGGCGGCGAGCCGCACTCGGTCCGGCTGTTCCGCTCCTTCGCCCACTACTGGGACAAGCGCGGTCCGATCTCGTGGGACATGTCGATGACCGCGACGCCGGACAACTGGCGCCCCCAGGTCAAGGCGGGCGACGTGCTGCGGATCAGCGCCACCTACAACAGCAGCCGGGCGTCCTGGTATGAGGTGATGGGGATCATGGTGGTCTGGGAGGCGTGGGACCGGACCGGCGGCGTCGACCCCTTCCGCCACGCGCTCGACGAGACCGGGGCGGTCACCCACGGCCGCCTGCGCGAGAACGAGTACCTCGGCGGCACCTATTCGTTGGGGATCAACCCGATGACCTTCCCCGAGTGCTTCACCCACACCGTCTCGATCGCCGACTTCGCCTACAACCCGGGCGACTTCACCGCCACGGGCGCAGAGCGGTGCATGCCGACGATCCGCGCCGGCACGTCGCTGACCTTCACCAACTACGACGCCAGCCCGCTCTCGCCCGGCAACCCGCTCAACCCCAGCGCCGCCTACATGGGCTCGATCTTCCACACCGTCACCTCCTGCCAGGACCCGTGCGGCCTCAACACCGGCATCTCCTACCCGCTTGCCGACGGCGCGGGCGACTTCGACTCCGGCCAGCTCGGCCTGGGGATCCCCGCGACCGGCAAGCTGAAGTGGAGCACGCCGACGACGCTTCCGCCCGGCACCTACACGTTCTATTGCCGCATTCATCCGTGGATGCGCGGCGTGTTCCGGATCATCGGCTAGGGACGCGCGGCGGCTCGCCGTTCGTATGCGCTGACGGCGGCTCGTCGGCGAGCGGGGCTGCTCGTACCCCCGGCGTGTCCTGCAGTCGCCCGTGATCGCTACAGCAGGCTGCCGCCGGGCGGAACGACCCACAGCCGGCGGGCGAACTCGCCGCCTGCCTCGGGCCCGAGGTCGGCGACGCAGGCCGAACCCGATTCCTGCATCCGCCGGGCGAGCTCGGACCAGCCGCGGGCGACGCCGGCGACGCGGGCGGTCGGCCCCCAGCCGACGGCCTCCGACAGCTCCTGCGCGCGCGCGCGTACGTCGGCCAGGGTGAACGCGCCGAACGGCTTGTAGCCGCCCTCGGCGTAGACCGGCTCGGCGAGCGGATCGACCGCGGTGAACCCTGGGTCGCTCACAGCAGGCCCCAGTTGCTGCGGGTCGTCAGCCCGCCGTTGCGGATCGCGCGCTCGGTGTCGGCCGAGCGGCGCGTGGTCGGGTAGGGCGGGCGCCGCCACGGGTTGGGCGCGATCGTGCCGTAGTGCTCGCGCAGGTCGGCGGTCAGGTCGCCGCGGTGCTCGGCGCAGGCGTAGCGCCGGGGGCCGAGCGGGCCTCCGCCCAGCCAGACCAGCCAGTGGCCCGGCGCCGCCTCCAGGTACTCGCCGAAGGCCAGCTCGCGCAGCTGGCGTTCGAGCGAGAGCTGGGTCAGCGGGTCAGGCAGCGCGTCGCAGAAGTCACAGCGGAAGATGACGCGCACCGGCATGAGCGGTTTCTACCACCGGCGCCGATAACCGCTGGCCACTTCCTCGCCCGGCCCGCGCCAGCTGGGCTCGACGTCGAACACCCGCCGGATGGCGCGGCGGCGCAGCGCGCCGAGCACGGGGCCGTAGGTGAACTGTCGCGCGCGGGCCTGGACTCGTCCGGGGGTGGTCGCGTCCATGAACGGCTGGAAGCTGTCCGGGAAGCCGGGCATCGTGCAGGCGATGCAGATCCCCCCGACGTTGGGGCAGCCGCCGACGCCGCTGACCCAGCCCCGCAGCGGGATGTTGCACTTGGCCACCGGCCCCTTACAGCCGAGCCTGACCAGGCATCCGGTCGGCTCGTCGAGCGAGGCGGCGAACTCGCCCTGCTCGGCGAAGCCGGCACGGCCGCACCCCTCCTGAACGGTGCGATCGAACAGCCAGCGCGGCCGGCCCTGCTCGTCGAGCTCGATCGCGGGCTCGATCCCGACGATGTGCAGCGCCAGGTGCAGCAGCGTCTCGGTGATGCTGTCGGGCCCGACCGGGCAGCCCGGGAGGTTGACCACGGGCAGCCCGGTGCGCGAGCGCCAGTCCGAACCAAGGTAGTCGCGCAGGCCCATCGCGCCGGTCGGGTTGCCGCGCATGGCGGGGACGCCGCCGTAGGCCGCGCACGTGCCGAGCGCCAGCACGGTCGCCGCGCGGGGGGCGAGCCGGTCGATCCAGGTGCAGGTGGTGATCGGATCGCCGGTGTCGGGGTCCACGCCGAGCGCGGCCCAGTGACCGTCGCCGCTGAGCCGCTCGTCGGGCACCGAGCCCTCGAGCACGAGGATGAAGGGGTCCAGCCGGCCGGCGGCGGCGTCCCAGAACGCGGTCATGAAATCCTCGCCGGTCTCGAAGGCGAGCATCGCGTTGTAGATCGCCAGGCGCGGCATGCCGGGCATCACGCCGCGCCACAGGTCCTCGAGGCTCGGGCTGGTGGCGCTCGTCATCGCGACCGTGTCACCGTCGCAGCTCAGTCCGGAGGTGAGCCACACGACGTGCACCACGCGGCTCTCCGAGCGCGCGTAGCCCGGACCGAACTCGACCGGGCGCATCAGCGCTGACCGCGCGCGGAGACGGCGTCGACGAGCTGCTCGACGTGGCCCGCCGAGCTGTCGAGCATGGCCGTCAACTGATCCTCGATCCGTCCGTGCAGATGCCACTCGTCGCCGTGCCCGGTGACCAGGCCCGCCCGCGACAGCCGCGCGAGCGCGTGCGAGACCGATGGCCGCTCGGCGCCGACGAGACGGCCGAGCAGCTGGTGGGTGAGCGGCAGCGGCAGGCGGATGCCCCCCGGCTCGACCCGGCCCCAGCGGGCCGCCAGATGCCACAGCAGCAGCGCCAGCCGCACCTCCAGGCGGGGCTGGAAGGCGATCGCGCGCTGGACGTTGAGGTTGCGCGCCCGGCGCTCGGTCCGGCGCAGCAGTGCCGCCATCAGCGCCGGCCAGGGCGCGACCCGCTGGGCGAACTCGGCGTCGAGGACCGCGAAGCGCGTCGGCACGAGCCCGCGCCACTCGGTGATGCACGACAGCATCTCGTCGGCGTCGGGCTGACAGGCGTCGACGATGTCGCCGGCGCCGACGAGCTCGGCGGCCGTCCGGTCGCCGACCTTGATCGCGATCGACACGACGCCGTCGAGGATGAGCAGGCCGGGCCCCGGCGAGGCGGCCGCGAGGCGCTCGCAGAGGTCGAGCTCGCCGGCGTCGGCTTCGAAGGTGACGGCCGTCACCGCCGGCCGCGCGACCATCCGCATGCGGCCGTCGAGCGTCTCGGCGAGATCGACGTCGAGATCGAGCAGGTACCGGAAGCTGCTCGCGCGCTCGGGCCGGGACGGGCGCGGGGCCCAGTGCGGATGCACGGGGGCGCCCTCGTGGCTGCGCAAGCCTTCCTCGCTCGTGCGCTTCATCTTCCGAGACGACCTCTCCATCGACACGCGGGTGAGCCCGGTCTTCAGCGAGAGAATACGCCGCGCCCCTGCGGACTGGATCATCGCGCCCGCGGGCCATGGACAAGCCGGGTAATTGTGATTACCGTCACGAGGATTACCGCGCTGGAAACCGGACCGGCGGCGGTGATACAAATGCCCAAGCGAACCGGCCGTGGTATGCGGCGCGAGCGGTGACCCGAGAGGAGACGTTCAGGGACGATGTGCCTCGCGATACCAGGACAGGTGATCGAGATGGTCGACGAGGCCAACCAGATCGCCAAGGTGGACGTCGTCGGCGTCCGTCGCAACGTCAACGTCAGCCTGCTCGCCGGAGACGGCGATGACGTGCGTCCCGGCGACTGGGTGCTGATCCATGTCGGCTTCGCGCTCTCCAAGGTCGACGAGGAGGAAGCGCACGCCACGCTCTCGCTGCTGCAGAGCATGGGCGAGAACTTCGAGCAGGAGCTCGAGGACCTCAAGACGAGCGTGATCGAGTGAGCGCGCCGCCGCTCGCGAGCGCCGAGCGCGCCTGCTCCACCGCCGCGGGTCAGCCGCCGTCACACTGCATCACCTGCAGCGACGAGGGCATCCCGATGCGGGTGCTGAGCGCCGGCGGCGAGACCGCCGTCTGCCGCGACGAGCACGGCGAGGACCACGAGGTGATGATCGACCTGGTGGCGCCCGCGCGGGCCGGCGACGAGCTGCTCGTCCACGCCGGCGTGGCGATCGCCCGGCTGGGCGGCGAGCGATGAAGTTCGTCGACGAGTACCGCGACGCCGAGCTCGGTCAGGCGCTGTCGATGCAGATCGCCTCCGAGCTGGAGCCCGGACGCCACTACAAGCTGATGGAGGTGTGCGGCGGCCACACCCACTCGATCTACAAGTACGGGATCGACGACCTGCTGCCGCCCGGCGTCGAGCTCGTCCACGGCCCCGGCTGCCCGGTGTGCGTGATCCCGATGGGCCGCGTCGATGACGGGATCGCGGTCGCCCTGCACGACGGCGTGATCTTCACCTGCTTCGGGGACATGCTCCGCGTACCGGGCTCCGAGCACACCCTGCTCGACGCCAAGGCCCGGGGCGCGGACGTGCGGATGGTGTACTCCCCGCTCGACGCGCTGCGGATCGCCCGGGAGAACCCCGACCGCGAGGTGGTGTTCTTCGCGATCGGATTCGAGACGACCGCGCCGTCGACGGCGCTGACGCTCAAGCGCGCCAAGGCCGAGGGGATGCGCAACTTCTCCTGCGTGTGCAACCACGTGACGATCGTGCCGCCGCTGCGAGCCCTGCTCGAGTCGCCGGATCTGCGCCTCGACGGCTTCATCGGCCCGGGTCACGTGTGCACGGTGGTCGGCGCCCGGCCGTTTACATTCATCCCCGCCGACTACGGGCGGCCGGTGGTGATCTCGGGCTTCGAGCCGCTCGACATCCTGCAGTCGATCCAGATGATCCTGCGCCAGCTGCGCACCGGTCGCTGCGAGGTCGAGAACCAGTACAAGCGCGTCGTACCGCAGGAGGGCAACCTGCGGGCGCTGGAGGTGATGGCCGAGGTGTTCGAGCTGCGCCCGCACTTCGAATGGCGCGGGCTGGGTTTCATCTCCCAGAGCGCTCTGCGCCTGTCTGACGCCTACCGGGAGTTCGACGCCGAGGAGCGCTTCGAGGTTCCCAACGTCCGCGTCGCCGACCCCAAGGCGTGCCAGTGCGGCGAGGTGCTCAAGGGCGTCATCAAGCCGTGGGAGTGCAAGGTGTTCGGCACCGCCTGCACCCCCGAGCACGCGATCGGCACCTGCATGGTCTCTCCGGAGGGCGCCTGCGCCGCCTATTACAACTTCGGTCGCTACGCCCGCGAGCGGGAGGCGGTGTGAGCGAATCTCCACCCGCCGGCCCGGCCCCCGCGCATGCCACGGGCCGCGAGCAGCGCGTGCTGGAGATCATCGAGACCGCCCGCGCCAAGCGCGCGCGCTTCCGCGACGAGCGCATCACGCTGGCCCACGGCGCCGGCGGCAAGGCCACCCAGACGCTGATCGAGGGGCTGCTGGTGCCGGCGTTCGCCGGCGACCGCGGCGGGCCGCTGGCGGCGCTCGGTGACGCGGGCGTGGTGTCGGTCGGCGGCGTGGCGATCGCGATGACGTCCGACAGCTTCGTCGTCAAGCCGCTGCGCTTCCCCGGCGGGTCGATCGGCGAGCTGGCGGTCAACGGGACCGTCAACGATCTGGCGATGGCCGGCGCGCGGCCGCTGGCGATCACCGTCTCGATGATCCTGGAGGAGGGCCTCGAGGCCACCGTGCTGCGCGCCGAGGTGGAGGCGATCGCCGCCGCCGCGGCGGTGGCGGGCGTCGAGATCGTCGGCGGCGACACCAAGGTGGTGGAACGCGGCGCGGCCGACGGGATGTACCTGTGCACGACCGGAATCGGCGCGATCGATTCCCGCGCGCGGCTGGCCACCGACGGGATCCGCCCCGGTGATCAGATCCTCGTCTCCGGACCGATCGGCGAGCACGGCACGGCGATCATGCTGGCGCGCAACCAATTCGATCTCGACGCCGAGATCGAGTCCGACACCTGCTCGTTGTGGCCCGCGGTCGACGCTCTGCT
The DNA here is from genome assembly GCA_049509055.1 of Solirubrobacteraceae bacterium. Classification (GTDB taxonomy): domain Bacteria; phylum Actinomycetota; class Thermoleophilia; order Solirubrobacterales; family Solirubrobacteraceae; genus Palsa-465. Next base: position 3,280 of record JBELAG010000050.1, on the reverse strand, counting down.
GGACGCCGCCGGGCCCGAGCTGCACTGCCTGCGCGATGCGACCCGCGGCGGCGTGGCCTCGGTGCTCAACGAGCTGGCGCGAGCCTCGACGGTGTCGATGGTGGTGAGAGAGGCCGACGTTCCGGTGTCGCCGATCGTCGCCGCCGCCGCCGAGCTGCTCGGGATCGACCCCATGTACGTGGCCAACGAGGGTCGCCTCGTGGCCTTCGTGGCGCCGGAGGCGGCGCCGGCGGCGCTGGCGGCGCTGCGGGAGTGCCACGGCTGCGAGCGGGCCGCGGCGATCGGCGAGGTCCGGCGCGAGCCGCCGGGCATGGTGATGGTGCAGACGGCGTTTGGCGGGCGGCGGGTGATGGACCAGCTGGTGGGCGATCCGCTCCCGCGGATCTGCTGAACAAATCGGACTCGAGGAGAGAGCGCGGATGGCAACGGCAACCGAATTCGTACCCAACCAGGCGGCGACGGAGGCGGTCACCGCGCACGTGCTGTGGGTGACCGTCGGCCAGTCGTGCGAAGGCGATTCGGTCGCCATGACCTCCGCGACCAATCCGAGCCTCGAGGACATCATCCAGGGCGTCATCCCGGGCATGCCGCGGGTGGTCATCCACAACCAGGTGATCGCCTTCGAGGTCGGACAGGACTACATGCAGGCGTGGTTTGACGCCGAGCAGGGCAAGCTCGATCCGTTCGTGCTGGTGATCGAGGGGTCGCTGGGCAACGAGCAGATCAACGGCGAGGGCCACTGGACGGGCTTCGGCGTCAACCCGGCCACCGGCCAGCCGATCACCGTCAACGAGTGGATCGACCGGCTCGCGCCCAAGGCGGCGGCGGTGGTGGCCGTCGGGACGTGCGCCACCTATGGCGGGATCCCGGCGATGAAGAACAACCCGACCGGCGCGATGGGCGTGCCCGACTACCTGGGCTGGAAGTGGCGCTCGAAGGCCAACCTTCCCGTGGTCTGCATCCCCGGCTGCCCGGCCCAGCCCGACAACATGACCGAGGTGCTGATGTACCTCGTCTTCCATCTCGCCGGGATGGCCCCCGCGCCCGAGCTCGACGAGCAGCTGCGGCCCAAGTGGCTGTTCGGGCGAACGGTCCGCGAGGGCTGCAACCGCGCCGGCTTCACCGAGCAGGGCAACTTCGCCACCGAATACGGCTCCGACCACCGCTGCCTGGTCAAGCTCGGTTGCAAGGGCCCGGTGACGAAGTGCAACGTGCCGGTGCGCGGCTGGGTCAACGGGATCGGCGGCTGCCCGAACGTCGGCGGCATCTGCATGGGGTGCACGATGCCGGGCTTCCCCGACAAGTACATGCCGTTCATGGCCGAGGACAAGTGGGGCGGCGCGGCCGCCACCTTCCAGCGCTTCACCTACGGTCCGGTGTTCCGGTACATGCGCAAGCGCAACTTGGAGACGAAGTTCGACATCGAGCCCGAATGGCGCCGGTCGGGGCCGGCGATCACCAGCGGCTACCAGAAGCGCTGGTAGCGACGACGACCCCCCAACCGCGAACGTCAGACAAGGAGCTTTCCAGAGATGGCCACCACCACCGACCAGAAGGTCGTCGTCAAGGAGATGTCGTGGGATCCGATCACGCGGATCGTCGGCAGCCTCGGGATTCACACCGAGATCGACTTCACCAACCAGAAGGTGAACAAGTGCTACAGCACGTCGATGGTGTTCCGCGGCTTCGACATCTTCATGAAGGGGATCGACCCGCGCGACTCGCACTTCATCACCAGCCGGATCTGCGGCATCTGCGGTGACAACCACGCCACCTGTTCGTGCCTGAACCAGAACATGGCCTACTCGGTCAAGCCGCCCCCGCTCGGCGACCTGGCGTTCAACCTCGCCGAGTCCGCCGACTACATGTTCGACCATGCGATCTTCAACGACTGCATGGCCAACGTGGACTTCTGCGAGCAGATGGTCAAGGACACCAACCCGACGCTGCTGACCAAGGCCGAGAGCACCTCGGCACCCCACTCCGACATCCACGGCTACAAGACGATCGCCGACATCATGCGGGCGCTGAACCCGTTCACCGGCAGCTTCTACCTCGAGACGCTGCAGGTGGCGCGTTACACCCGTGAGATGTACTGCCTGTTCGGCGGGCGCCACACGCACCCGTCGACGATCATGCCGGGTGGCTGCAGCGCCGACATCACGCATCAGACGCTGACCGATTACTACGTGCGCCTGATGCGCTACATGGACTACGTCAAGCGCACGGTCCCGATGCACGATGACCTGTATGACTTCTTCCTGACCGAGCTGCCGGGCTATGACATGGTCGGCTACCGCGACACCAACCTCGTCAACTGGGGTTGCTTCGACGACCCCGACTACGTCGACTACAACTACCGGACGATGGCCGAGTGGGGCCGCCACCGCTACATCACCCCGGGCGTGGCGATCAACGGCGAGCTGATCTCGACCGATCTCGTCGAGATCAACCTGATGATCCGCATCCTGCTCGGCAGCTCGTATTTCGACGGATGGGAGAACGAGCCGACGTTCGTCACCCACGACCCGCTCGGCAACCCGGTGGACAAGAACCATCCGTGGAACAAGTCGACGCTGCCCAAGCCCCAGAAGCGCGACTTCGCCGACAAGTACAGCTGGGTGGTGTCGCCACGGATCTATGACAAGCGCACCGACACACACGTGTGCTGTGACACCGGCGGCGGGCCGTTCGCGCGGCAGTGGTGCACCGCCAAGGCCGGGCTGGTCGACTTCGGCTATCTCAAGGCCACCGGGCACTCGATCCAGATGGTCCTGCCGAAGTCGGCGTCGATGCCCGAGATGGAGCTGGAGTGGCACGTCCCGGAGAAGTCAAACGCCGTCGAGCGCGACCGCGCGCGGTCCTATCACCAGGCGTATGCCGCGCTCGTCGCGCTGCACTGCCTGGAGCGCGCGCTCAAGGAGGTCCGGGCGGGGCGCACGAAGAGCTGGAAGGAGTTCACCGTCCCCGAGGACGCCGTCAGCTGCGGCTTCCACGAGGCGGCCCGCGGCGTGCTCTCGCATCACATGGTGATCCGCGAGGGCAAGATCGCCAACTACCAGCCCTATCCGCCGACGCCCTGGAACGCCAGCCCGCGCGACACGTTCGGCACGCCCGGCCCGTACGAGGACGCCGTCCAGAACACGCCGATCTTCGAGGAGAACGGCCCGGACAACTTCAAGGGCGTCGACATCATGCGGGCCGTGCGCAGCTTCGACCCGTGCCTGCCGTGCGGCGTGCACATGTACACCGGCGGCGGCCGCGTGCGCAAGGTGATCCA
>JBELAG010000005.1:0-57527 GCA_049509055.1 Solirubrobacteraceae bacterium | reverse complement strand
CCCGTCACGCCGGTGGTGCCAGTCACGCCGGTGGCCCCGGTCGAGCCGGTGGCGCCGGTCGCGCCTGTGACGCCGGTCGCGCCCGTGGTCCCGACGCCAGTCGCTCCGGTCGCGCCAGTCGCGCCAGTCGCGCCGACGTTGCCGGTCGCACCGGTCGCACCGGACTGAGCGAGCAATGTCCACTGGCTCGAACTCTCGGGAGCGTTGTCTTGGTTGCCACTGTTGATCGACACGTACGACGAACCGTCGTCGCAGTTAACGGTGTCGGTCGTCCTGGGGCAGCTCACCGCGTCGCCTGCGGAGTAGATCGTCAGAGGGTTCCATGGGCCCTTGAACTGGATCGGCGGACCTTGGGCACCAGTCGCGCCAGTCACCCCGGTCGGACCCGCAGCGCCCGTCACACCCGCCGGCCCGACCGAGCCGTTCGTGCCGCTGGCCCCCGTCACACCCTGAAGGCCGCGAAGCCCGGTGGTCCCCCGCGGGCCACGCGGACCCGGGCCGTTGGTCCAGCTGATCCGCCGGAAGCCGGTGCCGCACGTGACGGTCGGCGCGACAACGAACACCGCGCCGGTGTTCTTGTTCACGCACGCGGTGAATCGCTTCGCGGCTGCCGCCGAAGCCGCCGTGATGCAGCCGAGCGCTGCGCACACAACAAGCGACGCAGCAAGCCCGGCGATCCGCGACCTGACGGAACCGGCCAGACGAGCACAGCCACCGCATGAGCCCACGATTGCACCCTTCTAGTGATGGCCCGCCGGAGGCGCGAGCCGTTTGACCAGAAGCCAACGTCAATCAGCCAGCTTTCGGGTACGTCGGCGCGACCGTACTGCGTAGCGGCGGCCATTGTCAAGCCTCCGTCCCGAGCGGCCACTTGACATGAAGAGGTTTTGTGAGGTTTGTGTCGCCATAGCCAGGCCGCGCCAGCGGCGAGGAGCAAACAGACCGAGCGGCTTCGCGATCGTTAACACAAATCATGTTCTCTTCGGGTAGGTTATGCCCACGATGATGCGCAACGGTCAAGTCAGTGGTCGCGGACGGGCCTGGGTCGCTGCCGCGCTGGCGGTCGGAGTGCTCGTCTGCGCGTGTGGCTCGTCCAAGCCCACCTCGTCGACCACCGCCGCTCTCGCGCGGCGGGCCACCGGGGTTCTCGACATCAAGCGCGTCGAGTTGGCGATCGAGCAGAGCATCATGACAAAGCGCCACACGCGTGCGACGGTTCACTGTCCGGCCGGCATCCTCCAGGAGCAGGGGCTCACGTTCACGTGCGTCGCGAGGACGTACGACCATCGACGCGCGTTGACGACGATCTTCACCGTCTTTCAGCGCGACAGTCGCGGCAACGTCTACTACCAATCGCCGCAGTAGACCCGGTGTCGGGTGGGGCTGACGAGTCCGGTCGAGGACATCGTGCCCACGTGAGCGTCTATCCATCTCCCCACACCGGCGATCGCCATCTGGCGATCGTCCCGGCGCTCAACGAAGCCGGGGCGATCGCGCGCACGGTCGGCGAGGTGAGGCGATGGGCGCCCGATTTCGATGTGCTCGTCATCGACGACGGCTCCACCGACGCCACCGGTGCCGCGGCTTCGGCCGCCGGCGCGCGCGTGGTGCGCCTCCCCTTCAACCTCGGGATCGGGGGCGCGATGCAGACCGGATATCAGTACGCGCTGGCCCATGGCTACGAGGTGGCCGTCCAGGTCGACGGCGACGGGCAGCATGACCCACGTGACATCCACACGCTGCTGGGCCATCTGCGGGACGACCCTGGGATCAACATGGTGACCGGGTCCCGGTTCCTGGTCCCAGACGACGGTGGCTTTCGGTCCTCGGCAACCCGTCGCGCCGGGATCGGGATCTTCGCGGCGGTGGTGTCAATCCTGTCGGGCCAGCGGGTCACCGACCCGACCTCCGGCTTTCGGATGACCGACCGCCGGGCGATCGAGCTGTTCGCGCGCGACTACCCGCACGACTACCCGGAGGTGGAGGCGATCCTGCTGATCCACGCCCATCGCCTCCACAGCCGAGAGGCGCCGGTACGGATGCGCCCGCGAACCACCGGCACGTCCGCGATCTCGTCGCTCCAGGCCGCTTACTACATGGTCAAGGTGCTGCTGGCGCTGTTCGTCGGCGTCCTGCGAGCCCGCCCGGTACCCAGTCCAGGCGAGGAGCCACCGGTTGCCGCCGAGCGTTCGATCTGAGCCTCGCCCGCTGCGCGCCGGCGCCGTCACGGTCGCCGACGACATCCTCACCGACGCCGAGGCCGGCGGCCGGGTCATCCGGGGCAGCGCGTGGAGGCTGATCGCGAACGTCGCCGGTGTCGGGATGGGGATCGTCACCGCCACGTTGCTGCTGCACCACCTCGGTGTGGCGGAGTCGGGTCGGTACGTCGCCGTGCTGTCGCTCGTCGCGATCCCCGTCGCCGTCGCCGACGTGGGGCTCACCATCACCGGCAGCCGCGAGCTCGCCCTGCGGCCGGTCCCCGACCGGCGGGCGCTGATCGCCAACATCCTCGGACAGCGACTCGCCACGATGCCGGTCGCGGTGCTGCTGATCGTCGGCTTCGCGGTGCTGGCGAACTACCCGGAGCGGATGGTCGTCGGGACCGCGCTGGCCGGCGCGGGAGCGGTGGCCGCGGCCCTGGCCAACGCGCTGCTGGTGGGCCTGACGGTCGAGTTGCGCAACGGGCGGCTGGCGTTCGTCGATTTCTTCCGGCCGTCCGCGGTTCGATCGCGCCGAGCAGCGAACGCTCCTGCGCACGGCGGCCCCGATGGCCGTGGCGCTCGCGCTCGGGCAGATCTACTTCCGGTTCGTGATCGTGCTGATGTCGCTGATCTCGACCCCGCGGCAGACGGGTTACTTCGGGGGCTCGCTGCGGGCGATGGACTCGCTCGTCAACATTCCCGTCCTGATCGTCGCCGTCGCGCTGCCGCTGCTCACCGCCGCGGCGCGCGACGACCGACCCCGCCTGCGCTACGCGGTGGAGGGGCTCAGTCAGGGAGCACTGATCGGAGGGGTGCTGCTGGTCCTCGTCACGGCCCGCGCCGCATCGCCGGTGATGGCGATCATCGGCGGCCACGCCTTCCGACCGGCCGGCGCGGTGCTGCGCATCCAGGTCGGCGCGCTCCTGTTCATCATGCTCTACCAGGTCTGGAGCGGGTCGTTGCTCGCGCTCGGGCGCCAGCGCGAGCTGATCCTCACCAACGCGCTGGCGTTGCTGGGCGTCGCTTCGTTCGCGGCCGTGCTCGTGCCGCGCTTCGGCGCGCAGGGCGGAGCCGTCGCAAGCGTGCTGGGCGACGCCCTGCTCGCCGCGCTCATCTACTGGCGGCTGACCCGGGTGACCGGCGGCGGGATCGTGCGCCTGCGCTTCGTGAGCCGCGTGGTCGTGTCGGCGGCCGCCGCCACCGTCGTGCTCCTCATTCCCGGGCTTCCCGACCTCGTCGCGGCGGCGCTCGCCGGCGCCGCCTTCCTGGCGGTCGGTCAGTGCGTCGGCATGGTGCCACCCGAGGTCCGCGCCGCGTTGCGCCTGCGCCGGGGGTGAGGCCGGGCCCCATCGGGCATCGCGCCGGCGCTACCGGTGGCGGCAGGGTGTCCGGATCGGACCGCGCAGTGGCTCGGGTGCGCCGCGGCGCCGGTGCGAGGGACGCGCGCCGAGCCGGCGGTCGTGGCTGCGCAGACGTACCCTGCCCGGCTCGGCATCGGGAAGCGGAAGGCCGCCCCGCGGTGACACCGGACGCGGCCCCGGCGGGTTGCCCGGCCCGCGGCCGCCACCGCCGCCACCGCCGTCGTCGCCGTCGGGTCCCTCGGATCCCGGTCCGTCCCCTCCGCCCAGCAGCGCCGGCGCGAGCATCAGCGCGGGCATCAGCAGGTAGGGCAGGAACTCGAGGCCGAGCAGCAGGGCGAGGCCGGGAAGGAGCGCGATCGGCAGCAGCCAGACCAGGCGAAACGGCACGCGGTGGGGTCTCCCGGAGATCTGAGAAATGCTACTGCCGCGGCGCGGCCGGGGGGCGAGCCCGTGGCGCCTGCGACCGTCCTGACCAGCGCCTAGTCTCAAGGCCGTGGATGACTTCTCGGTTCGTGCTCTCGCGCTGGCGCGCCGCTTGGAGATCGACCCGTCCGACCCCGGGCTGGCACAGGAGCTCGAGACGCTGCGTGGCATGTGGAGATCGCTGGCCGCCGACCAGCGCAAGGCCGCGGCCGGTGCCGCGCGCGCGCTTGCGCAGGCCCAGGCGCGGCCCCCGCGCCGACCGACGGTGCTCGACGACGAGGCCGCGGCGCAGCTCGCGCTCAGCGGTCTGGATCGGATCGACGTCAGCGCGCCCCCGCAACGTCGGTATGGCGGGCCGCGGGATCCCGATGCGCTGCTCGCCCATTTCGGCCTCGACGCGTTCCGCCCGGGGCAGCGTGAGGTCGTGGCCGCCGCGCTTGCCGGGCGCGACAGCCTGGTGGTGATGCCCACCGGGGGCGGCAAGAGCCTGTGCTATCAGCTCCCCGGCCTCGCGTCGGACGCGCTCACGGTCGTGGTGTCGCCACTGATCGCGTTGATGGCCGACCAGTACCGCCGGCTCCTGCTGGGCGGTCACCCGGCGGCCATGATCGCCTCCGGGATGGAGGCGGGGGCGGCCGCGCGCGCGATGGCGGACGTCCGCGGCGGCCAGGCGCGGATCGTCCTGTGCTCGCCGGAGCGCTTTGCCTCGTCGTCGTTCATGGCAGCGCTCGCCCAGCGCACGGTCGGACTGTTCGCCGTCGACGAGGCCCACTGCGTGTCGGAGTGGGGTCACGACTTCCGGCCCGACTACCTGCGGCTGCGCGCGGTGATCGACCGGCTGGGCTCACCGACGGTGATGGCCTGCACGGCGACCGCGACCGAACAGGTGGCCGAGGAGATCAGCGAGCGGCTCGGACTGCGGGACCCGCACGTCATGCGGGCGGGTTTCGACCGGCCGAACCTGTCGTTCGACGTGATCGCGCTCGACGGGGCGGGATCCAAGGCGCGCAAGCACATGCTGCTGTCGCTGGCCCTCGCTGATCGGGCCAATCGCCCGGCGATCGTCTACTGCGGCACGCGCCGGGAGGTGGAGGAGGTCACCGAGCGCCTGCGATCCGAGGGCCGGCTCGCCGTCGGCTACCACGCGGGCATGCCCGCGGACGAGCGGGCGTCGGCGCAGCATCGCTTCATGGAGGGCGACGCCGATGTCGTCGTCGCCACCAACGCGTTCGGCATGGGAGTCGACAAGGCCGACGTGCGCGCGGTCGTTCACTGGGCGATCCCCAAGAGCGTCGAGGCCTACTACCAGGAGGTCGGGCGCGGAGGACGCGACGGGGCCCCGGCCCGCGCGATCCTGCTGGCCAGCCGCGCCGACCTCGGACGCCTGATCACCTTCATCAAAGGCGACGCCGTCGAACCCGGGGACGTCCTCGCCTACGTGGCGAGACTGCGCGGGGCATGCGTCGACGGCAGCACGGTGATCGACACGCCCCGGGCCGACCGCGAGCGGGTCTGCCTCGGCATCGCCGAGCGCGCCGGGCTGTGCACGCTGGAGCCGGCGCCCGGCGGCCGGCTGCAGGTGACGTGCGCCGACGAGGCGGGCAATGCCCGTGTGGCGTCGATCTGCCGGGTCGCCCTCGACCGCGCCTGGCGCGCTTACCGCGCGGTCGAGGCGTTCAGCTCAGCGTCGGGCGCCTGTCGCCGGCGCACGCTGCTCGACCATTTCGGCGACCGCCGCCCGGCGGCGCCGTCGGGGCGCTGCTGTGACGTCTGTGATCCGGACACGATCGGGCTGCCGGACCCGGCGTCGCTGACACCGGGTCGGGCGAAGCGGCCGCGCCCACCGGACCTGCCGCCGGTCAGCCCCGCCGACGCCGGGCTGCTGGAGGCACTACGCGAATGGCGGCGGCTCGCCAGCGACGGCAAGCCGGCCTACACGGTGGCCCACAACAGCACGCTGGAGGCGATCGCCGCCCGCCGGCCGCACGCCCTCAGCGAGCTCGCGGCGATCAAGGGCGTCGGCCCGGCGTTCGTCGAGCGCCACGGCGCGTCGGTGCTCGCGCTCGTCGCGCGCGACGCACCGGCCGGCGTCACGTGACCACCCCTGCGGTGCCCGCACCGGCCCTTGGCTCTCCGCGCCAGGGGTGCGCGGGTCCGGCCTCCCGTAAGCTCCGGTCATGTTGATCCTCGCGGGCCCGCGACGGTGACCGGCTCCGCCATTGAGCAGGCGGAGCCCGGAGGGGTCGCGCAGCCGACGATCGTGGTCGGAGTCGACGGCTCGGCGTCCTCGCGCGAGGCGCTGCTGTGGGCCGCGCGCCAGGCGCAGCTGACCGGCGCGGGTCTGCGGGCGGTCAGCTCCTGGTACCTGCCCACGGCCGCCTACATGGCGCCGCTCCCCGAGGGCCTCGACCTCGAGGGCGCGACCCGCCGCCAGCTCGACGACACGCTGCGCGAGACGCTGGGCGAGACGCCCGAGGTTCCGGTCGCCACCGTCGTCGTCGAGGGCCACCCCGCTCCGGTCCTGCTCGAGCAGGCCAGGGACGCCGAACTGCTCGTCGTGGGCAGCCGTGGACACGGAGAGTTCGCCGGGATGCTGCTGGGCTCGGTCAGCGAGCACGCGGTCACCCACGCCACGTGCCCGGTGGTCGTGATCCGCGACCACCGCTGAGCGGCGATCGCGACACCATCTCTGCGCGCGAATCCACTACGATCGCCGGCGTGTCCGCCGACCGGGTTCTGATCGGGATTCGAGCGAGCGTCGGGGCCGGAGCGTGGATCGCGCCACGGCTGGCCGGCCGCCTGTTCGGCCTCGACGCGGTCGCCAACCCACAGCTGCCCTATGTCGCCCGCCTGTTCGGCGTGCGCGACGTGACGCTCGCGGCCGGGCTGGCGCTCAGCACCGGCCAGAGCCGACGGCTGTGGTTCCAGCTCGGCATCGCCTGCGATGTCGCCGACACCGTGGCCGGGCTCGCGGCGGGCCGACAGGGCGAGATCTCCAGGCTGTCGACGGTGCTGGTGACAGCGCCGGCGCTGCTCGGGATCGGACTTGGCATCGCTGGGCTGCAGGCCTGACCGGGACCGAACGTCGACCGAAAGGAGAGACGCCCATGGCGATCGCGATCCCCGACGAGGTCCGAGCAATGCTCGAGGCCCCCAACTACGTTCACCTCGCCACCCTGCGTGCCGACGGCTCGCCGCGCAGCTGGGTGGTCTCGGCCGGTCTGGAGGGAGACCTCGCGGATCCGATCTCGATCAAGTACACGAACGCGCCCTTCCCGCGACGGGGGCCCGGGCGGGTGTGCTTCGTGATCGCCGTCGAGCGGGCCGCGCAGCGCACGCTCGGCTTCGTCCACGACCCCGCCTGAGGCCGCCGGCCGCGGTTCTCATCGTCCCGGCCGCGGTCCTCACCCGCCGCGCCGTGATCTCCCGCGCCGCCGCAATCGCGCCGCAAACGCGGCGACCACGCCGGCCCCCCACCGCGAGGACCCATACGCCGTATAGCTCGGCGCCGGGGGCGGCGCGGCCGGTGAAGCGGGAGGCCCTGCGGCGGCGGTGGCGGTGAGCCGCGCGGTGTGGAGGGAGGTGGCGCGCAGCCGCCCCCGCAGCGACGACAGGCCACGGCGGCGGCGCAGCATCACGATTCCCACCGGCGCGAGCGCGACGAGCGCGACCAGCCCGGCCAGCAATCCCGGCGCCTGCGCCGGATCCGCGCTGGTCGCGCCGCCGACCCGCGCCGGCACGACCGCCGCTCCGAGACCGGAACGCCTGGAGGCTCGCGCCGACGCGATCACCGCGCCCGGCCGGCCGGGCGTGCCCAGCGGCTCGGTCTGCTCGGCGATCGCGAGCAACTCCCCGTTGCCGACCGAGTCGGTGAGGGTGTTGTGCACCCAGTACGCGGCGCCCCTCGCGTGCCAGGCGACGACGTCGAGGTGTTGGCCGGAGTAGAACAGCGCATACGCGCGCCCGCCCACCGAAACCGTCTGGTTTGCGCCTGCGAACATCGGCGCGGAGGTCCAGGTCGTGCCCTGGACGTCGTAGTACTGACCGAGCTGGCCGCCGGAGAACACCGCCACGTACGCCGGATATGCGGTCCGATCCGGGCTGTGGATCACGTAGCTGCGCAGATCGACGGGGACCGCGGCACCGCCGGCGTCCTGAACGCGCGGGTACTCCAGCGACAACGGCAGCCGCCGTGCCATGCGCTGCGCCGGCGCCAGCCCCGCCGGTCCGATCGCGGCCAACGGCAGCGAGGCGGCCACCGCGCGATGGCGAACCGCGCGCGCGGCCGCCGCGGTGCTGCGCCCGGGCACCGTGTCGGTGCCGTCCAGGAACGAATGGACGCTGGCGGCGATCTGCGCCGGTGTCGCGAGATCGCAGTTGCACGGATTGGCACCCACCGGCTCCAGGGTGACCTGGAACTGCACCTGGCGCACCCGCAGGCTCTCGGCCGAGATCAGCGTCCCAAGCAGGTTCTCGACGCCGCTCTCGGTCTGCAGGCCGCGGTCGACCTCCACCGTGCGCCCGAAGATGCGCTCGAACATGCCGATGTTGTCCAGCAGCGTCGGCCCGTACTCCTGTTTGACCGCCAGCAGGAAATCCTGGTCGCGAGCGTCGCGGATCAGGGAGGTGTCGTCGTGACGGTAGGACACGAACTGCAGGGCCTGCGCGCCGCACAGCTTCTGGTAGCCGGGCTCGAGGTTGATCGCCTGATACTGCGGTCCCCCCGGCGTGTTGACGTGGAAATAGCGCTCATCGACGGTCGCATACACGCAGCCGATCGCGTCGACCGCGGCCTTGAACTGGTTGAAGTCGATCATCACCACGTGGTTGATCGCGAGCCCGGTGAGCTGCTTGATCGTCGACAGCAGCAGCGGCATCCCGCCGTAGATCAACGCGGCGTTGAGGCGAGTCGTGACGGAGCCCTGCGCGGTCGGGAAGGTGACCTGCAGTTCGCGCGGGATCGACATCATCGAGATCCACGGCTTGCCGGGATCGATGCGAACGAGCAGCATCTCGTTGGAATGCGGCAGCACCGGAGCCGTGGTGGTGTGGTTGCGCTGATCGTTGCCGATCAGCAGGATCGTCTGCGGATCGCCGAAGCCGGCCGGGGCCAGGGAGTGCGGCGCCACCGCGAGCGCCTTGTGAAAGCTCAGATCGGTGGCGATCGTCCGGATCTGGTCTTTGACGAACACGATGGTGGCGGTCGCACTGAGCACGACCACGATCAGCCCTGCCGCGAGCATCCGCCATGCCCGGCCCGCCAACGCGACTGCGCCCTCCCCGTCCGAAGAATGAAACACTGTACATATGTTAGAGAACGCTTCCTGCGTCATCCCCCGGTCGCCGGCCGGACGGATTCCGCGATGAGCTCACGGCTGCCCGAGCGGATGGCGGAGCGGCTCGCCGACACCATGTTCGCGCTCTCGACGCCGAGCCGGCTGCAGATCCTCGTGTGCCTGCGCGATGGGCCACGCACCGTGTCGGAGATCGTCGACGCCGTCGGCATGGAGCAATCGGCCGTCTCCCATCAGCTCCGCGTCCTGCGCGATCAGTCGGTGGTCAGCGTGCGGCGGATCGGCCGCACGCGTCAGTACGCGCTGCGCAACCAGCACGTCGGAGCGCTGATCGACGACGCTCTCGCCCACCTCGATGCGCTCGAGCATCCCGGCGCCGGCATTGCCCGCCGGCCGGTGCTGGGCGATGCCGGCGCCTGATCCGCGCGGCGCGCTGTCGAACCGATGAGCGTGCCCGCTCCGCCGTTCACCCCGTCCGCCGACCGGCGCAACGCGCTCGACCGTGCCCACATCGGCGACATCGAGGGCGCGCTGGGCACGGTGCGGGCATTCGACAGCGGACCGCGCCTGACGGCGCGCCGAAAGCTCGCCACACTGCTGGCGGTGCTCGGCCCCGGAGTCGTGGTGATGGTCGCCGACAACGACGCCGGCACGATCTCGGTGTTCGCCCAGACCGGACAGGACCACGGCATGCGCCTGCTGTGGGTGCTCGCGGCCCTCTGCCCGGCGCTGTACGTCACCCAGGAGATGGTCGCGCGGTTGGGCGCCGTCACCGGCGCCGGTCACGCGCGACTGACCCTGGAGCGATTCGGGAGGCTGTGGTGCGGGTTCTCGCTCGCCGACCTGCTCGCGCTCAACCTCGCGACGCTGGTCACCGAGCTGATCGGCGTCGCGCTCGCGCTGCGCTATCTCGGCGTCGCCACCGGTGTGTCGGTGCCGATCGCCGCCGCCGTGCTGATCGCCGTCACCTGCAACGGCAGCTTCCGGCGGTGGGAGCGCGCGATGTACGCGATGGTCGCGGGGGACCTCGCCCTGATCCCGCTCGCCGTGCTCTGCCACCCGCGGCCCGGCCATCTCGCGAGCGGGCTGATCCCAAGCCTCGGCGGCGGGTCACCGGCCTCGACGCTGTTGCTGCTGCTCGTGGCGCTCGTCGGGACGACACTCGCGCCCGCCCAGCTGTTCTTCCAGCAGTCAAGCGTGGTCGACAAGCGGATCACCCCGCGCTGGCTGGACTACGAGCGCGCCGACACTGCGATCGGCGCCGCGCTGTTCGCCGCCTGCGCGGCCGGCGTCATGATCCTCAGCGCGGCGGCGCTCGGGGCCGGCGCGGCCCACGGCCACTTCCATGATGCCGCGGCCGTCGCCCGGGGCATCGGCGGGCATTTCGGCCGTGCCGCCGGCGTCGTGTTCGCGATCGCCCTGCTCAACGCGTCGCTGCTCGGCGCCGGCGTGGTGTCGCTGTCGGGCTCCTACGCGATCGCCGAGGTCGTCGGCATCAAGCACTCGCTGCATCGCAGCTGGCGAGACGCACGGGCCTTCCATTCCAGCTTCGCGGCGATCGTCGTCCTGGCCGCGGCGATCGTGCTCCTGCCCCGCCTCCCGCTCGGCGCGGTCACCACACTCGTGCAGGCATTCGCGGGGATCCTGCTGCCCAGCACGCTCGTGCTCCTGCTGATCCTCTGCAATGACACGGAGCTGCTCGGGCCGCTGACCAACGGGCGCTGGCTCAACGCGACCGCGATCGCCGCCGTCGGCGTCGTGCTCGCGCTGTCCACCCTGCTGACGATCACCACTGTCCTGCCGCACCTCGCGATCGGCGTCGCGCTTCTCGCCACCGCAGCGCTGCTGACCGGCGGTGGTCTCGCGCTCGCCACGAGCTACCTGCGAGACCCACGTCCGACCGGACCGCCGCGCACGCTCACGCCCTGGCAGCGGCGAACCTGGAGCACGCCGTCCCTGGAGCTCGTCGCCCACCCCGAGCCGCGGCGGCCACGGGTGCTCGCGCTCGCGCTGCTGCGCGTGTACATCCTGGCGATCGCCGGCCTGCTCCTGCTCAAGCTCGTCGGCGCGGTCCCCTGAGACCGCGCTGCCACCAGACGGCGCGCCAAACGCCATCCCCAGCGGCCGCACACGCGCGCCGATTCTACAGGTTGGGCTGCGGCGCGGCGCTGGTTGCGAGGACCGGTCGGAGTGCCTACTCGGCGGTAGCGCTATCTGTTATCGTCCGCGCGAAATACGAGGCCTCGCCGGTCGTGGGCACCTACGAAGTGATGTCGTAGGCCGGTGGGAGGTCAGCCCAAGACAGGGGGCTGTGAGCATGAGGCACGGATCACGGATCGCGCGGGCCACGATGGCGATGATGGCTGCGGCGGCGTGCATGTCGATCGTCACCACAGTGTCAGCGGCCCGTGGGGTGTCGGCGCGCAGCCGCGCGAGCGCGGCCTCGAGCTGCGAGTGGAACCTCCTGCTCAACTCGTCCGCGGGGCTCGGTCTGGACTCGGGAGCGAACTACTACGTCGGCGTCATCCAGCCGGTGGCGGGCGAGACCCAGGTCTTCCACGGCCAGTTCCCCAAGGCCCGGTACTTCAGCTACACCGATTACCTCTACATCCGTGACCTCGAGTTCGGGATGACCGTGCCCGACGATCACATCCACGACGCCCAGATCAAGCCCAGCTCGGGCGTCAACCGGTTCCTGCCCGGTCAGACCGCGAACGGCACCTATTCGGTCACCGTCGTCGACGGCAAGCCACCCGCGGTGATCCCGCCGAACACGATCTATACCGATAACACGGGCTCGGTGACGATGTATGTCATGTACCGCATCTACGACTCGTCGGTGGCGTCGGATCCGCTCGGCGGCGTCCCGCTGCCGAGTGAGACGACATACCTCAACGGTCATGCGATCAGCCAGGGCCTGCCGTGCGTGACCCCGTTCAACGGCACGCTCGCCCACCCGGGGATGGCCGGCGCGGCGGCGCCCGCGCGGGGCGCGGCCCACGCGCGGGGCGAGTCACCGGCGCGCATCCTGGCCCCCGCCAGGCCGGCGGCGACGAGCTCGGTGCCGTGGACCCTGCCGACGGCGACCGCGGCGCAGGCCCAGTTCTCCAACCCCGACATCAGCTACCTCGGCGCGACCTACCCGACGACCGACGGGCAGGTGGCGGTCGTCCGCATCAAGACGACGAGCTTCCCGAACACCAACGCCGGCTCACCCGTCTGGCAGACCGGCGCGCAGGTCCGCTACTGGTCGCTGTGCATCGACAACGGCTTCTTCACCTTCGTCACCGGCTGCGTCGACGATTACGCCGCGATCCAATCCGGAGGGGAGGCGACGTTCGCCTTCTCGAGCCCCGCCGAGCGCCCGACGAACGCGACCGCCGCCGCCGGCGTGAACTGGATGTCGCTCGGGTCGGGCCTGTGGCACACGATCGTCTACCGCCAAATGCTCGCCGCGACCTCCTTCACGCAGTCGATCGCGGCGATCCCCGCCGACGGTTCACCGGCGACGACGATGGGGCCGTATTACCCGCAGCTCGCGTTCTGCACGGTGAGCACGTTCGAGAGCTCCGGACCGTCGGGCTGCCTCGGATCAAGCGCCGCCGTCCGGACGGCACGATGACCCACACCATCCACCTCGACCCGCCAGTGACCCCAGCGATGAACACCCACACGATGCCTCGTAGCGCAGAACCGATGGGCCGGTGGCGCTCGCTCACCGGGTTTGTGGCCTTGCTCACCGCCGCGGTGCTGACCATCGGTCTGCTCGGCGCCGCGCGAGCGCGCGCCGCCGCGTTGCCCGTTCCGTATTCCTACGGCGCCGAGCAGAGCTTCTGGCTGGATGAGTTCTTCGCCCCGACGACGCTGGCGGGAGCCAACAACGGCTGCCGGCCGACCAGCCAGCATCCGTACCCCGTGATCCTCGTGCACGGGACCTTCGAGGACGAGGCATCGAACTGGCTGACGCTCGCCCCGCTGCTGGCCAACAACGGGTACTGCGTGTACGCGCTCAACTACGGCGAGACGAGCCTGTCGCTCGGCGGGCGGATCGACGGCTTCGGAGAGATCGCCGCCTCGGCCCACGATTTCGCCGCCTTCGTCAACCAGGTGCTCGCCGAGACCGGAGCCCGCCAGGTCGACATCGTCGGGCACTCACTCGGCGGGACGATGCCGCTCTATTACCTGAAGTTCCTCGGCGGCGCCGCGAAGGTTCACGAGCTGATCGGGCTCGCACCGATGAATCACGGCACGACGCTCGATGGCATCGCGCTCCTCTCGCAGCTGTTCCCGCAGCCCCAAAGGGGACGGATCGTGTACTTCCTCAATGAGATCGGCGCGCCCTCGCTGCCGGAGCAGGAGGTCAACTCGTCGTTCATGACGAACCTGTTCGCGAGCGGCGACACCGTGCCCGGCCCGCGCTACGTCGTGATCGAGACCAAGTACGACGGCCTCCTCACGCCGTATACGAACGCGTTCCTCAACGGCCCGAACGTCGCCAACATCCTGATTCAGGATCAGTGCCCGCAGGACATGGTCGGCGATCAGGGGATCTCGTTCGATGGCCCGACGACGGCGGACGTGCTCAACGAGCTCAGCCAGTCGCCGAACCCGTCCTACGCGCCGCCCTGTACGAACCTCGGGCCTCCGGGCTACCTGTTCTGACGTCGCGCGCCGCCTCGCCGAGCAGCGCGACCCCGCGGGCGATCGCGGCCGGCGACAGTCCGGCGTGACCGAGGACCGCGCCGGGCGGGCAGTCGCCGAGATAGCTGTGCAGCGACAGCCCCTCGACCCCGACCCCGCGGCGCGCAGCGGCGGCGAGCAGCGCCGGCTCATCGGCGCCGGCGGGCAACTCGACGAGCACGTACAGACCACCGGCTGACCGGCGCGGGCGCCACGCGGGCAGCTCGCGGGCGAGCGTGGCCAGCAACGAGTCCCGGCGCTGCGCGTAGAGGCGCCGGGCCCTTCGCAGATGGCGTTCGAGCTCCCCGCGCGCGATGAAGTCGGCGAGCGCGAGCTGTCCGGGGATCTCCGAGCCGCCGTCCTCGATCGCCTTGGCGGAGATCAGCGACCAGGCGAGCCACGACGGCGGCAGCATCCAGCCCAGCCGCAGACCCGGAGCCAGACGCTTGCTCGCCGACCCGATGTACAGCACCCGGTCGGGCGCGAGGCCCTGCAACGCGCCGACCGGCTCCCGGCAGAGCTCGGCGTCGTAGTCGTCCTCGATGATCAGGCGGTCCCCGAGCTCGGCCCAGTCGATCAGCGCCGAGCGCCGGTCGGCGCTCATCACGCCCCCGGTCGGGAACTGATGGGCGGCGGTGACGACGACCGCGTCGGCCCCGGTGCGGGCGAGCTCGCCGACGTCGATGCCGTCCGCGTCGACGGGGATCGGCGTCACCTCGAGCCCGGCCTCCTCGACGATCAGGCGCTGCGCGTGCCAGCCGGGGTCCTCCAGCGCGACCCGGCGGATGCCCTGCCCGGCCAGCCAGCGACAGGCGAGCGACAACCCCTGCCGAAAGCCCGCGCAGACGAGGACATGCTCGGCCGCTGCCGCGACTCCCCGCACCCGGCCGAGGTAGTCCGCCAGCGCCTCGCGCAGCTCCGCCACCCCACGCGGATCGCCGAATCCGACCGCGTCAAGCGCCGTCTCCCGCCACGCCGCGCGGACCGAGCGCAGCCACCGATCACGCGGGAAGCCGGCGAGATCGGGGAGGCCGGGGCTGAAGTCGTAGGCGAATCGCGGCAGCAGCGGCGGCGCCGGTGGCGGCGGGGCCTGGGCGCGCATCCCGCGCGCCACCCGCACGGCGGCGCCCTGCCGGCTCTCGAGGTAGCCCTCGGCGACGAGCTGCTCGTAAGCCGCCGTCACCACGCCGCGCGAGACGCCGAGCTCGCCCGCCAGCCCGCGGCTGGACGGCAGCGGCGCGCCCGCTCGCAGCCGCCCGAGCCGCACGGCGTCGCGGAGGGCGCGCTCGAGCTGCTCGTGAAGCGCAAGGTCAGATCCACGATCAAACGACAGCAGGATGGCAACTGGCCCTCTGGAAGATGCCATGACTGGAACTGTACGAGAGTCCAGTCGCGAGCTACGGTGCCCGCATGCACACCATCACCATCATCGGAGGCGGCGTCGCGGGGCTCACCGCGGCGATCACCTGCGCCGAGCAGGGTGCCGCCGTGTCGCTGTTCGAGGCACACGATCACCTCGGCGGGCGGGCTCGCAGCACCGACGGGCCGTACAAGGCCAACCTCGGTCCCCATGCGATCTACAAGGGCGGCACGCTGTGGAGCTGGCTGAGCGAACGGGATCTTTTGCCGCCGATCGCGCGTCCCCAGCTCACCGGCTACCGCTTCCATTACCAGGGCACGATCCACCGCACCCCGCCGATCACGCTGATCCCGCCGGGTCTGCGCCTGCGTGGCCGGATGGCGCCGGTCGAGCAGGACTTCCGCTCGTGGGTCATCGACCACAGCGACGCCCGCACCGCCGACCTGCTCTCGGGCGCCGCCGGCGTGTACACCTTCCACCACGACCCGGGCGAGCTGTCGGCCGCATTCGTCTGGGAGCGCAGCCAGCGCCTGCTGCTGAGCGCCACCCCACCGGCGCGATTCATCGTCGGCGGTTGGAGCAGCCTGGTCGACGCACTCGAGCGCCGGGCTCGATCGCTGGGCGTGACCACGCACACCGGCGAGCGCGTCGGCACGCTCCCCGACGGCCCCGCGATCGTCGCGCTCGAACTGCGCGACGCCCGTCGGCTGCTGGGCGACGACGCGCTCCGCTGGCCGAGCGGCAATACCGTGTGCCTCGACGTGGGGCTGGACGCCCGTCGCGGAGATCCGTGGATCGTCTCTGACCTGGAGCACGCCGGTTGGGCCGAGCGCTACGACGCGCAGGACCCCACGCTCGCCCCCGACGGAGAGGATCTCGTTCAGGCGCAGATGCCGATCCGCCCGGGCGAGGACGTCGCCGCCGCCGGCGCGCGCCTCGAGCAACTGCTCGACATCTCGTTCGAGGGCTGGCGTGAGCGCGTCACGTGGCGCCGGCGCCAGGTGATGGATGGCCGCAGCGGGGCGCTCGACATGCCGGGCCGATCGTGGCGCGACCGTCCGGCGATCGACCGCGGCGACGGCGTCTTCCTGTGCGGCGATCAGGTGGCTGCGCCCGGCTGCCTCGCCGAGGTGTCGTTCGCCAGCGCCATCCAGGCGGGCACGCTGGCCGTCGCCCACGCGCGCCGCGCAACCGCGCACCCGGTGGCCTGACCTCCACCGACCCGCACCGCCGGGCCCGCCCGTGTCGCACACTGTGTGGACGATGCGCACCTGGGCCCATGACCGCTGGCCGTTCCCACTGCGCGACGACCACCGCTACCCGGTCGCCAAGCATCGCCGGCTTCGTGAGCGGCTGCTGGCGACCGGCGTGTGCCGGCCCGAGGACCTGCTCGAGGCCGAGCCGCTGCGGTGGTCGACGCTGTGCCGCGTGCAGGACGCGGCGTTGCTGGGCCGGATCCGCCGCGGGGAGATGAGCCTCCGCGAGCAGCGCGGACTCGGCCTGCCGTGGTCGGTCGAGCTCGTCGATCGCGCCCGGCGCGTGTCGCACGGGACGGTCCTCGCCGCCCACGAGGCGCTGCGGGCGGGGGTGGCGATCAACCTCGGCGGCGGCTCACACCACGCCGGGCGTGACTTCGCCCGCGGCTACTGCCTGTTCAACGACGTCGCCCTGGCCCGTGACGCGCTGGGAGCCGACGACCTGGCGCGCCGCGTCCTGGTCGTCGACTGCGACGTCCATCAGGGCGACGGAACGGCCCAGCTGTTCGCCGCCGACCCCGACGCGTTCACGCTGTCGCTGCACGGCGCGCGCAACTATCCCTTCCGGCGGATCCCGTCCGATCTCGACGTCGACCTCCCCGCCGGGACCACCGACGCCGCCTACCTGACCGCGCTCGACCAAGCCCTGGCCCGTGCACTGCGCGACGGCGGGTTCGACATCGCGTTCTATCTGGCGGGCGCCGATCCGTGGGAGGGCGACCGGCTCGGCTCGCTCGCGCTGACCAAGGCCGGCCTGCGGCGCCGCGACCGTCTCGTCCTGGACGTCCTGCGTGGGCAGCGGATCCCGGTGTGTGTGGTGCTGGCGGGCGGATACGCCCCCGATGTGCAGGACATCGTCGACATCCACGCGGCCACCGCCGAGGAGGTGGCCGCGCGCACCGCCGACCCAACCGCGATCGAAGCTTTCTATCCCGCCGATGCGCATCCGGCGTCCCGTCTGCTGGGCCATCCCTAGCGGTCGCGCTCGACGGTCCCGGAGAACAGCCCCGCGCCGAACACGGTGCCGTCCTTCTCGGGCGCGAACGGGATTCCGGCGGCGATCGCCCGGGGGACGACCACCAGAGCCTGCGCGGCGCGGTTGAGGCCGAGCGTCAACAGGATCGCGCTCGTGCCGGCGGCGACGTGAGCGTCGGCCGCGTGCGCGATCACGGTGACCACCAGCCGGCCGGCGATCAGGGCGACCCATAGCCACAACCCGCGCGTGGGCAGCTGCGCCCACAGGTGACCGTCGCGGCGCTCGAGCCGGGTCATCGCGCCGAGGCCGACGCCGACCGCGATCGCGATCGCCGCGCTGATGACCAGCAGCACGATATCCGTGGCGCCGGGGTGAGACCCGTTGCGGGTGATGTCGAGGATCCCGATCACGGTCAGAACCGCCGGCAGCACGACCGTGCGCCTGCCCTGCAGCGCGCTGCCCACCACCTGCTGCCCGATCACGAACACGATGATTCCGATCGCTGCCAGCACTGTGAGAATCGACATCTGAGCTTCCTTTCGCCGGGGTGATTGACCCCATCGAAGCTACGGCGCCGCGGCCCGGCGCACATCGCCTCACGGGTTGATCTCCGGGTTGAGATCCAGGATGAGACCCGGGTGGAGACCGGTGCAAGATCAGCCCGCGGACCAACCCCTGCGCCGATGACGAAACGTCCCTCGCCGAGCAACATCGACGGTGCAATCAGCCACCGCAGAAAGCAGGAATCACATGCTCACCAACGCCCTCATCATCAATGGACTCGTGCTGTTCGTCGTGCTCGAAGCAGACCTCGGCGCCGCCAGGAAGGTCAGCCGTCTCCGGCTGCTGCGGCCGCTGCTGACGACGGCCGCGATCGTGCCGTTCTTCCTGGGTGCGCTCGCCACCGCCGGCACCGGCCTCGCGCTGGAGATCGCCGGCGGCGCCGCCGGTGTTCTGCTCGGCCTGGCGGCCGGCCGTCTCATGCGGGTGCGGTATGAGCCGGCGACCTCGCGGGTCGTGACCCGCGCCGGCGCCGCCTATGCGGGGCTGTGGCTTGTCGTGATCGCCGCCCGCACCTGCTTTTCGATCGGCGCGGCCCACTGGTTCAACCACTCGCTCGCCACGTGGATGTCCCAGCACCAGGTCAGCGCCGCCGCGATCACCGACACGCTGATCCTCAGCGCGATCGCGATGACCTTGGCCCGCACCCTGAGCCTCGCCGTCCGCGCGAACCAGAACCGCCGCCAGGCCGCGATCGCCGGCGTCGTGAGCTGACACGACACCGATCAGGAATCGAGAAGCGCCGGTCATGGAGGTGACCTACAGTGACCGTGATGGACATCGCCACCGACCATTTGGCGTAACACAGAGCCGTACACACCGGGTCGATGTGACCCACGACTTCAGGAGTGACCATGACCGGTTCCACCACCCAGGGAATCAAGACGGTGCTGCATCCCGTGTCGAATCTCGCGAAGGCCAAGCCGGTGTACGCCGCCCTGCTCGGCGTCCCGCCACAGCACGATGCGGACTATTACGTCGGCTTCGACGTGGAGGGGCAGCACATCGGGCTGGTCCCCGGCGGTGGGCCGCAGGGGATGACCTCGCCGGTGGCCTACTGGCACGTCGCCGACATCGAGGCCAAGCTGGCCGAGGTGACCGCCGCGGGCGCGACCGTCAAGGAGGCCCCGCACGACGTCGGCGGTGGACGGCTGGTGGCCAGCGTCGCCGATCCCGACGGCAACGTGCTCGGACTGCTGCAGGACCCGTGAGGATGGGAGCGCGGTCGCCGGCCCGCCCCGTGGCCGACAGCCACGACCTGATCCGCGTCCACGGCGCGCGTGTCAACAACCTCAAGGACGTCAGCGTCGAGATCCCGAAGCGCCGGTTGACCGTGTTCACCGGCGTCTCGGGGTCGGGCAAGAGCTCGCTGGTGTTCGGAACGATCGCCGCCGAGTCGCAGCGGATGATCAACGAGACCTACAGCGCCTTCGTCCAGGGCTTCATGCCGACGCTGGCGCGGCCCGAGGTCGATGTCCTGGAGGGCCTGACGACCGCGATCATCGTCGACCAGGAGCGGATTGGAAGCGATCCCCGCTCCACCGTCGGCACCGCCACCGACGCCAACGCGATGCTGCGGATCCTGTTCAGCCGGCTCGGGAAGCCGCACATCGGCTCGCCGAACGCGTTCTCCTTCAACGTCCCATCCGTCCGGGCGAGCGGTGACATCACGATCGAACGTGGCGCGAAGAAGACCGTGCGCGCGACGTTCAACCGCACCGGCGGCATGTGCCCGCGCTGCGAGGGGCGGGGTTCGGTCACCGACATCGACCTCGCCCAGCTGTTCGACGACTCCAAGTCGCTCGCCGACGGCGCACTGACGATCCCGGGCTACACGCCGGGCGGCTGGAACTATCGGCTCTATGCCGCGTCGGGCTTCGTCGACCCGGACAAGCCGATCCGGAAGTACAACAAGACCGAGCGGCGCGACTTCCTCCATCACGAGCCGACCAGAATGAAGATCGCGGGCATCAACATGACCTATGAGGGTCTGATCGCGAGGATCCAGAAGTCGTTCCTGTCCAAGGACGTCGAATCTCTGCAGCCGCACATCCGTGCGTTCGTGGAGCGAGCGGTGACGTTCACGGCCTGCCCGGACTGCGCAGGCACCCGGCTCAGCGCGGCGGCCCGGTCATCGAAGATCAAGGGCATCAACATCGCCGACGCATGCGCGATGCAGATCAATGACCTCGCCGGATGGGTGCGCGGTGTGGATGAGCCGTCGGTCGCGCCGCTGCTGACGTCGCTGGGGGAGAACCTCGAATCGTTCGTCGAGATCGGGCTCGGCTACCTCAGCCTCGACCGCCCGTCCGGCACGCTCTCGGGCGGGGAGGCCCAGCGCGTCAAGATGATCCGCCACCTCGGGTCCTCGCTCACCGACGTCACCTACGTCTTCGACGAGCCGACGATCGGGCTGCACCCCCACGACATCCAGCGGATGAACGAGCTGCTGCTGGCGCTGCGCGACAAGGGCAACACCGTGCTGGTGGTGGAACACAAGCCGGAGTCGATCGCGATCGCCGAGCACGTCGTCGACCTCGGCCCGGGCGCCGGCAGCGACGGCGGCGAGGTGGTGTTCCAGGGCACCGTCGAAGGACTCCGGGCCAGCGACACGCTCACCGGGCGACACCTCGATGACCGCGCCGTTGTGAAGCCGTCGGTGCGCGCTCGGTCAGGAGTGCTGGAGGTGCGCGGCGCCGTCGCCCACAATCTGCAGGACGTCGATGTCGACATACCTCTCGGCATGCTGGTGGTGGTGACCGGCGTGGCCGGGTCGGGCAAGAGCTCGCTGATCGACGGCTCGGTCTCGGGCCGGGACGGGGTGGTGTCGGTCGACCAAGCTGCGATCAAGGGCTCGCGGCGCAGCAACCCGGCCACCTACAGCGGGCTGCTCGAGCCGATCCGCAAGGCGTTCGCGAAGGCCAACGGGGTGAAGCCCGCGCTGTTCAGCGCCAACTCCGAGGGCGCCTGCCCGACGTGCAACGGCGCCGGGGTGATCTACACCGACCTGGGGATGATGGCCGGCGTCACCACGATCTGCGAGGACTGCGAGGGGAAGCGGTTCGAGGCGTCGGTGCTCGACTACCACCTCGGCGGCCGCGACATCAGCGAGGTGCTGGCGATGTCGGTGAACGAGGCCGCGGCGTTCTTCGGGGCCGGCGAGGCGGACACGCCGGCGGCCCATGCGATCCTCGACCGGCTCGCCGACGTCGGGCTCGGCTATCTGAGGCTCGGCCAGCCGCTCACCACGTTGTCCGGCGGCGAGCGCCAACGGCTCAAGCTCGCGACCCGGATGGCGGAGAAACGGTCCCACGCACCCGGTGTCTACGTCCTCGATGAGCCGACCAGCGGGCTTCACCTCGCCGACGTCGACCAACTGCTCGGCCTGCTCGACCGGCTCGTGGACTCCGGAAGGTCGGTGATCGTCATCGAGCACCACCAGGCGGTGATGGCGCACGCCGACTGGATCATCGACCTGGGTCCCGGCGCCGGCCACGACGGCGGCCGGATCGTGTTCGAGGGCACGCCCGCCGACCTCGTCGCCGCCCGCTCCACCCTCACCGGCCGGCACCTCGCGGCCTACGTCGGCGCCTGATCGAGCACCCGTGCGCGCGCCGCAACCGACCGGCGTGGGCTCAGACCTCGGCGTATGATCAGTCGAGATGCCCAGGTAACGTTGTATCCCACGGCCGGTGACGGGCCTGCCACACGCCCGGCGGGCGCTGGCGTTCGCCGGGCGGGCCCATGCGGGACAGCGCCGCGCGGACGGCAGCGCCTTCATCGGACATCCGGCGGAGGTCGCCCGGCGTTCGCCGCCGACAAGCTCTCCAAGGCCAGAGAGCTGGCCCGCCTGATCGACGAGGATCCCCAGCCCGGCGCGGCCGCAGGCACGGAGCGCGCGCCATCTCACCCATGACCAGCGGTCGGTCGCTCTGCTGCAGGAGCGCCTGCCCGGCTCGCCGATGGTCGACGAATTGACCGAGGTCCTGGGCGCAGCCGGCCTCAGCGGTCAGCGACCGCGGCCCGCGCGGTCGCGGCCCACGCGGTCGCGGCGCGCTCACGCTCGGGCGAGCTGAGCGCCGAACGGCGATCCGCACGAGCCGGGCGGCTGTCGCAAGTCGCAGGCGAGGTCGCATCTCGCCGCCGGCATGGTCTGAGCGCAACGGCGGCTGGGGAAGGCAATCGGCGGGGTGGCGTGACTGGCCGATCGGGCGCTGGTCGCGGCGCTGCGGCCGCGGGCCACGGCAAGGGTCTGCCGGCTGCGGATGACCACGACCTGCACCGCTGCCGGCGGGCGGGGAGCAGGCCCCGCGTGCAAAGCCGCCTCCGACCCGGTCGCCCCGATCTGCGCCCACCGAAGCCGCGATGAACGAGCACGTGTCGAGGGTACCCCCGCGCAGGGGCTCAGCAGGCCTTGCTGAGACTCAATGTCAGGCCCGGAGCACGCTCGGCGTCGTGCGACAGCCTCCCACCGCGCCGACACGAGTCGCCGCTCCGCCACCGCCGCTGCCCTGGAGGGAAACCCGTGTCGTAACCGGCATATCGGCGCATGTCGCGACGCGAACCGAGGTCTCAGCTGACGGCGGCCCGCGACGGCCGTGCTGCCGGCGTGCCGGCTCAGCCAAGCGGCGTTGGCGGTAGCGTCTGGGGGATGTCAGACCGGGATGCCAAGGACGAGAAGCCGGTGGCGAAGACCGATCACGAGCCGCCCGCCGAGGCACAGGCGACCGCGACCTGGACCGCGGCCGGCGTGTCGATCGGGTACACCGCGACCGCCCAGTGGATCGTCCTGCGCAAGCGGGAGAAGCCGGCGGCGGAGATCTTCTCGGTCTCCTATGTCGCGGACGGCGGTGACGATCGTCCGGTTACCTTCGTGTTCAACGGCGGCCCGGGCGCGTCGTCGGCGTATCTGCACATGGGCGCCGTCGGACCGCTGCGGGTGGCGTTCGGAGCCGACGGGACGCTGCCGCGACTGCCTCCGGAGCTCGTCGGCAACGCGGAGTCGTGGCTGACCTTCACCGATCTGGTGTTCGTCGACCCGGTGGGCACGGGGTTCAGCCGCGTGATCACCGAGGAGCGCGCCGACGGCGAGGAACAGGCCCGTCCGGCCGACGGCAAAGACGATGCGGCGCGCGAGTTCTTCGGCTACAAGCGCGACCTCGAGTCGCTGTGTGAGTTCATGAGCCGGTGGCTGTCGGCGCAGGGCCGGTGGGGATCTGCGGTGTTCATCGCCGGTGAGAGCTATGGCGGATACCGCGTCGGCCGGCTGATGCGGATGTTGCCGGAGACGGCGGGGATCGGGCTCAGCGGCGCGGTGCTGATCTCCCCTGCGCTGGAGTTCGCGTCGCTCTCGCCGGCGGACTACGACGTGCTGGGATGGGTCGACCGCGTGCCGACCATGGCGATCGCCGCCGTGCACCACCGCCGCTCGCGGGCGTTCGGGGCCGAGACGCCACCGGAGGACGTCCTGTCAGAGGCCGAACGATTTGCCACCGGCGATTACGTCACCCTGCTCACGCGCGGCGCGTCGATGCCGGTGACCGAGCGCGCGCGGATCCTCGGGCGGCTGGCCGACCTGATCGGCCTTCCCGTCGACGTGGTGACACGCGCCGAGGGCCGCATCACGATCACCGTGTTCACGCGCGAACTGCTGCGCGACGAGCGCAAGGTGCTCGGTCTGTACGACGCGACGATCACCGCCACCGATCCGTTCCCCGATCGGGAGACCTTTGCCGGCCCGGACCCGACGCTGGCCGGTATCGGGGCCTCCTACACGACGGCGATCAACCGCCAGCTGCGATCGGAGATCGGCGTGCAGACCGACCGCGAATACGTGCTGCTCAGCGACGAGGTCAACGAGTCCTGGCGTAACGACGCGCCGCAGCACTTCTTCACACCGCCGGTCGGCGCGACCGACGATCTGCGCTATGGCTTGTCGCTGAACCCCCACCTGAAGGCGTTCATCACGCACGGCCGCTATGACCTCGTCACTCCCTATTACGCCAGCGACCGGCTGCGCAACCTGATGCGGCTCGACGCCGAGATGGCGGGACGGCTGACCGTCCGCCATTTCCCCGGCGGCCACATGTTCTACGCCTGGGAGCAGAGCCGGCGCGAGTTGACCGCGGCGATCGCCGCCTTCGTGGCCGGCGCGGTCGCGCCGACCTAGCCTAGCCGCGCCCGGCACACCCCAGGGGCGCGCGTCCCGTCGCTTCAGTCGGGGTCGCCGAAACTGACCTTGGCAAGCGGGGGCCGGCGACCCAGTCCTCGAGGACGGCTCGCCACGGGCTGTCGGGGCCGTGGCGCTGGTTGAACTCGTCGACGAACTCGGCGAACACGCGACGCCGCTCGACGGGATCGGTGATCACCGTGGCCGTCGCCGGGAGGTCGGCGAGGACTCCGTGCTTGAGGTGGAAGCCGGGGCCGCCCTCTCGGACCTCGCGGCCCGGCTACGGGCGACCGGCGTGCGCGCGGATCAGCGCGTCGATTCCGTCGAGGATCCGCCCGAGGCCGAAGTTGAACTCGGCGTCGATGTCGTCGTCGTCGTCGAGGGCGCCGGAGGCGATCGCCCGGTGCAGCGCCGGGAAGTCGACGGGGTTGATGAGGTGAGACAGGACGGTTCCGTAGCGAGGCCGTGCGGAGTCGTCGGTGGCGCCGGCGACCCCGCCGGCCGCGGCGGCGCCCGCAGCGCCGGCGGCGAAGTCCGCGGTCAGGGTCGCATCGTTGCGGACGAACCCGCTGATCAGCAGGATGCAGGAGAGCTTGTCCTGTTCGGAGAGCGGCGCGTCGCCCAGCGCGCGCAGCGCCATCTCGAGCCACGCCACGTTGTTGGGCCCGAGCGGCGGCGCGCTGATCGGCACGCGCAGCGACCACGGGTGGCGGCGGTAGGCGTCGCGCACCCCGACCGCCCAGCGGGTGAGGCCGGCGCGCCAGTCCTCGTCCGCACGGTCGAGCGCCGGCGGCGTGCCGAGCGCCGTGTCGACCATCAACGCCAACAGCTGGTCCTTCGCGGTGACGTACCGGTACAGGGACATCGTCCCCACCCCGAGCTCGCCCGCGACACGGGCCATCGACAACGCTGCGATGCCCTCGGTCAGCGCCACCTTGATCCCGGCGGCGACGATCCGCTCGAGCGTGAGGCCGGGCTTCGGTCCGCGCTTGCCCCGGTCACGAAGACCCCACGCCAGCTCGATGCTCGGCGGGAGCAGTGGTCCGTCGCGGTCATCGCCGGCTGCGCCGGCGGCCGGCTCGGTGTCGACGCGATCGGCCATGTCGGTGGTCTCCAGCCTACTTGACAGCGGGCAAGAAATGCGTATAGGCTACGCTAAAGCGCGTATGTGATACGCATTTATGACCGGAGGAGCAGACGAATGACCCACGACATGGCGATCGAAGCACGCGCCCTCACGAAGTCCTACCGTCAGACGCTCGTCCTCGACGGCATCGATCTCGCCGTTCCGGCGGGGACCGTGTTCGCGCTGTTGGGTCCCAACGGCGCGGGCAAGACGACGACCGTTCGGATTCTCGCCACGCTTCTCACACCGGACCGCGGAACGGCTCGCGTCGCGGGACACGACGTCGTGCGGGAGCGACACGAGGTGCGCCGGCGGATCAGCCTGACCGGCCAGTACGCCGCGCTCGACGAGCTGCAGACGGCAACCGAGAACCTGGAGATGATGGCGAGGTTGCGCAACGCTCCCGGGTCAGCGGCCCGAGCCCGCGCACGCGAGTTGCTGGCGCTGTTCAACCTCCGCGATGCCGCCGATTGCCGGGTCGCGACGTACTCCGGGGGCATGCGGCGCCGGCTCGACCTCGCGGCGAGCCTGATCGGAAACCCCGAGGTGATCTTCCTTGACGAGCCCACGACGGGACTGGACCCGCGCAGCCGCCAGGCGATGTGGACGATCGTCACCGGCCTTGCCGCGTCGGGAGTCACCGTGCTGCTGACCACGCAGCAGCTCGAGGAGGCCGACCGTCTCGCCGACCGGATCGCGGTCCTCGACGGCGGGAAGATCGTCGCCGAGGGCACCCCCGCCGAGCTCAAGCAGCGCGTCGCCGGACAGCGGCTCGACCTGCGCCTGCTGGACGCCACCGCCTTTGACTGCGTCATCGACCGCCTCGGCCCACGCGTCGTGCAGCGGGACCGCTCGGCGCTGACCACCGGCGTCGCCACGAACGGGATGGCGGCCGACGTGCGGGCACTGCTCGACGAGATCGACCCCGAACGCATCCGGATCGCCCGCTTCTCCCTTCACACCGCGAGCCTCGACGACGTCTTCATGACCCTCACCGGACACGACACCCATTCGACCGAGAGCGAAGCCACACATGTCTGAGCACGCCCGTCCGCCCGCCCTGCAGGCCCTTCCGCGCTCCCCCCACGCGCCGGCGTGGTCGGAGACATCGACGATGATCAACCGTTCACTGAGGCTCTCGCTGCGCAACGTCGATGCGCTCACCACCGCGTTCGCATTACCGGTTCTGCTGATGCTGATGTTCGTCTATCTGTTCGGCGGCGCGATCCACACCGGCACTCGGTACGTCGACTACGTCGTGCCCGGGGTGATGCTCGTCTGCACCAGCTTCGGCGCCTCGATGACCGCGGTGAGCGTGTCCCACGACCTCACGGGTGGGATCATCGACCGGTTCCGATCGATGGACGTCCGCGGAGAGACGCTGATCAACGGCCACGTCGTCGCCAGCGTCCTGCGCAACCTGCTGTCCTGCGCGGTCGCAATCGCGGTCGCTGTGGCGATCGGCTTCAGGCCACATGGCGGCCCCGCTCACTGGCTCGAGGCAGCCTGCATCCTTGCGTTGTTCGCGCTCGCGCTGTCGTGGTTGGCGGCGGCGATCGGCATCCTCGTCCACTCGCCGGAGGCCGCCCAGGGAAGCGCATTCCTGGTCAGCTTCCTCGCCTACCCGAGCAGCGCGTTCGTCCCGATCCACACGATGCCCTCATGGCTGCAGGGCTTCGCGTCCAACCAGCCGGTGAGCGCGGTCGCCGACGCGACCCGCGGGCTGCTCAACGGGGCGCCCGCAGGCGCCGACGCGTGGCACGCGGTCGCCTGGAGCCTGGCGATCATCGCCGTCACGGTCGCACTGGCCGGCGTGCTGTTCCGGCGCCGGGCGACGTAGCAGCGCCTGCCAATCTGTGGATGTGACGTCTGGCTCACAGCCGCTGAGCACATGGCGGCGCCGGTGACGCCGCGGGTGGCCCTGCTGCCGGGTGCGGGCGGCGCCGGCGCCTTCTGGCAGCCGGTGGCCGACCGACTGCCCGCGGATTGGTCGCGCATGTGCTTCAGCTGGCCCGGGGCCGGAGACCAGGCGCCTGACCCGGCCGTACGGGGCTACCGGGATCTGATCGGATGGACCGCCGGCGCCCTGCAGGACGGCACCGACCTCGTGGCGCAGTCGATGGGCGGCGTGGTCGCGCTCGGCATCGCGCTCGCGCACCCGGCGAAGGTCCGGCGCCTCGTGCTCGTCGCCACCTCGGGCGGGACCGCCGTCGACCCGCACGGCGCCGAGGATTGGCGTCGGGAGTATCGACGCGAGTTCCCCGGCGCCGCGACCTGGGTGACGAGCGAGCGGATCGACTTCGGGGACACGATCGCGTCGATCGCGGCGCCGGCCTGCCTCATCTGGGGCGACGCGGATCCGCTCAGCCCCGTGGCCGTCGGCCGACGGCTTCAGCGACTGCTGCCGGCGAGCACGCTGCACGTCCTCGCGGACGCGACGCACACTCTCGCACGCGATCGCCCCGACGCGGTCGCGACGCTCATCGCCGAGCATCTCCGCCAACCGGAGAAGACGCAGACTCGGCTCTGAAGGTCCGGGAAACCACGCTCCCCGGCGCTCGCTACCGCACCCGGATCAGACTCAGCACGAGCGGAATTCTGTCCGGGCGCCCGACACGGGCTGGCTCGTCGACCCGGGAAAGCCCGCTCGATCGATCAGCGCGTCACGCGCCGGGTCCGGTACCGGGGACCGCTGCCGCGCCGTCGCGCAGTTCGCGGGCGAGGCG
Organism: Solirubrobacteraceae bacterium; assembly: GCA_049509055.1. Lineage (GTDB taxonomy): Bacteria > Actinomycetota > Thermoleophilia > Solirubrobacterales > Solirubrobacteraceae > Palsa-465. Next base: position 29,394 of record JBELAG010000005.1, on the reverse strand, counting down.
GCGCTGGGCCGCTTCGTGCTTGAGCTCCGCCTGCCTCGTCGACAGTCTGGTGACCTCGGCGGCGCGCCGCTCGGCCGGGCTGGGGCGCCAGCTCGTCGGCTGCGTCGATGCGGTCACCTTGTTCTTGGCTGCCATCGTCTTCTCCTCGGTTGGGTCGAAATCGGCATGTGAAAAGCTGGCGCCGGCCGGGCCGCGGTCCGGCCGCCCTGGCCGTCGTCAGAGAACGCCGGCCGGCAGCACGAACCGGCGTGGGGCGCGCTGCGGCCCGGCAGGGGCGGTCATCCGGTGGCCGTGCAGCCCGCCGCCCCGGCTCGTCGCGATCGCGGATTCAGGCTTGCCGTCGTGGGCCACGATCCATGCCTCGATCGCGGCGGAGTCTGCGCCGACCGCGAGAATCGCGGCCCGCTCGATGACCTGGCCTCCGTTGCGGTCAGGACGAGCCAGGCGGGTCACTACAGCGAGGATTGCGTCGTCGTCGATGACTATGGCCTCGCGCCGGCCGAAAGGAGACGACCGGTCCTGCACCTCGTGCAATTCAAGCGGGGCATCCAAGACCCCTTTCCGTTAGATCTGTCCTCTGACTATACGCCCGGTGCCGCTCTCCGTCGTCTCGGACCCGGCGTCGTCCTCGCGGGCCCTCCATCGGATGACGTGGCCCCTCCGTACAGCGCGCGCCGGCGGATGTGGCAGCAGCAGCCAGCCTCCACTGCGCCGCACCGCGGCGCCGCGGGCCTTCGGTCGGCTCGGTCGGAGGAGACCGAACCCCGACCGGCATCGACCGGCGGCGACTGACGGAGCGCCGCGCTACGTCGTGAGGGTCGTGATCAGCCGCGTGTACGCGGTGCCGGCGATCGTCTCGCCCGCCTGCTGCACGCTGGACTCTTGCGCCACGAGATGCGCCACCGAACGCGCCTGCGCCGCGGTGGTGTAGGGCTTGAGCATGTCGAGCACGGTCTCGAGCGTGGGCGCCGCGTTACCGCCGGGCGCCGTCGCGTCGCTCACCTGCGTGAGAAACCGGGTCACGTCAGCGGGCACGCGGGCGAACTTGTCGCTGACGGTGGCGGCGATGTCGGTGCACAGGTTCGGCCGGTTGAGGCTGAGCGCCGCGTGCCGGGCGCGCTCGCTGGCGGCGATCGCCGCGGCGATCTCGGGGTTGCTCCAGCGCAGGCGGGCGAAGCGCTGCGTGTAGGAGCCGGTGGCCGCCTTGATCGGCCCGAGCGCCGCCAGTTCGACCTCGATGCTCGCCTCCTCGCCCAGTCGTACGATCGCCAGCGCCACCGTGCCACTGCCCGGCACAGTCGCGGGCAGCGAGTTGGGGCACGCGGCGCCGACCTTGGAGACGAACGCGTTCACCGCCGCACGCTCGGCGCCCTCGCTGCCGAGCGCCGCCTTCACGTATCCGTCGGCGAGGTGAATGAAGGCCTGCGTCGATGCACTGTCACGCGAGGCCCCAAGGGCCGGACCAGCGCTCACCGAGAGGATCGCTCCCAGCCCAGCCGCCAGCATCACCCCGCGCCGCATGGCGCGTACAGTAGTGCACCGCCGCGGCGTCACGCGCTGTGCGACCTCCTTCTTGGTGCGGCTCCCAGGCCCCCACAGTACGTCGCCGACGGTGGCTCGCTGGAAGCTGACGCCGTCGTGCACGACGACGAGCGTGAGGGAGACAGTCCGCGCACGGATGGATGGAGGGGGAGTCGATCCGCACGGCGCCTCCAGGCCGCGCGGTCAGGTTACCTGCGCCCGCCCGACGCGTGCAGGGCGGCCGCTTCGAGAAATCGTAGGTATCAGACGACTGCCCGCCTCCTCATCTCTCGTGCGGTCGCCGGACGGCGACCGCGCCCATCATCGAAACGATGCCGATCAGAAGGGGAGGCTCATCATGCCGACTTTGACCACGTTCCTCAGCGGGGTCGATGGCGCCGTCGGCTGCGATCTCGATCGCCGGCCGGGGCGCAATGAGCTGTTGTTCGTCGAGTACGCCGGGAGCCTGTCGAGCGTGAACCTGTCGGGAGCGCCCGTCAAGACGGTGCTCGGCAGCGGTTACACGAATCCGGAGGATGTCAAGGCGAGCCGTGACAACGTCCATGCGTACGTGACAGAGCGCAGTGGCGCGCTGGTCAGGGTCGCGCTGGCGAGCGCGTCGACGAAGACCGTGATCTGCTCCGGCATGACCGCGCCACAGCAGCTGTTCCTCGACGAAGCGCACGACACCGCGTACGTCGTGGAGTACGCGACGCCCGCGCGCCTGTGGCGCATCAACCTGACCAGCGGGGCCAAGACCGACGTCGGCCTGTCCGGGCTGGAGAACGCGGTCGGCCTCGTGTTGAGCGCGAACCTCCAGTACGCGTACATCAGCGAGCAGTTGCCGACGGGCTCACGGGTCAGCGAGTTCAACCTCGCCACGCTCACCCGGCGGGTGCTCGCGACCGGGCTGACGCAGGCGTTCTTCCTGACCTGGGCCGACGCGGGGCAGAGCACCCTGCTCGTCACCGAGCGAGGCTCGGCCGACCGGCTCACCGCGATCAACGTGGCGCACGCCACCTCGAACGTGATCGCGAGCGGCCTTCCCACGCTCCCGTCGTGTCCCGCCGTGCTCAACCCCGGCGTGGTGCTCGTCTGCTGCAACGACGTGATCGAGGAGGTCAACCTCACGGTGACCCCGCCGCCACCGCCGCCGCCCGGCGGCGAGCAGGTGCTGCTGTACGCGATCGGCAACATTCCGGTCGGGGACATCAACGTCACGTCCGGGCTGGCGACGACACCCTCGACCGCCGTGTACCCGGTCACCGGCGCGCCGTTCGGCGGCAGCCTGTCGTTGCTGGTCAACTACCCCCAGATGACTCTCGACGGCGCGAAGTATTACCGCGTGCTGGTGGACGGGGTTGCCCAGTTGAACTCGTGGACCGTCGAGCTCGCCCCCGGCCCGGGCACCGACACGATCGCGCCCACGACCGTCGGCGCGACGACCGGCTGCTATCCGGTGTTCACCGGCCCGTTCACATCGTGGGTTCCCGCGTATACCGGCGACGTGCTCGACACGACGACATTGTCTGACGCGCTGCACACGATCACGATCGAGCTGGTCAATGCCGCCGGGACGATCATCGGCGTGACCAGCAACCACGTGAAGATCCGAGTGGACAACAACCCGTGCATCGGCACACTCGGACCGGTGACCGTCGGCGCCGCGACCGAGAACGCCTGCGGCCTGCTCGTCTACGGCTCGACATCGGACACGGTGGAGATGCCGTTCACCGCCAGCCAGCCCAACGGCTTTGCCACGTTCTCGTTCGGCGTCATCAGGGCTCAGAGCGGCGTGACCCTGCCCGCGGCCCCACCCACGAGCGGCCCGGTGAGCGCGGCCGTTTCGCCGATCACGTCCCCCGTATCCGGCCTGCTGGGGGTGTGCACCACGGCGGCGTTCGCCGAGAGCATCTACGTGGCTGCAACCGCGACCAACGGCTACTCGCGGCAGAGCCAGTACGACGCGGGGCAGATCGCCGCGTTCGCGCTGGAGACGTGAGCGACGCTTTGGCGGGGTCGCACCGCGACCCCGCCACGCGAGCTGTGGCGTAGGCAACGCTCAAGGGCCCGGCGTCAGGAGGTGCCGCTGCGCTCGCGGAGGCGAGCGGCCATGACGCGCATCACCAATTGAGCGAACCGGGGCGTCTCGTGCACGAGGACCCAGAATCGCCGCTCGGGGATCTCGACGAGCACGACCTCATCGTGGGCCACGACCGTCAACGAGCGCGGGGCGTAATCGATCAGCGCCAGCTCACCGAACAGCGACGGCCCCCCGATGCTGCCGATCACGTCGTCGCCGCGCTTCAGCGACACGGTGCCCGACACGAGGATGTACATGCTGACCGCCTCGTCCCCGGCGCTGAAGATGACGGCGCCGGCCGGCCGCCGCTGCGTCTCCCCCGCCCTCGCCAGCATCTCATAGAGCTCATCCTCCGTCTGGATCGACGACATTCCACCGCCTTCTTCGCTGCGTCGGGATACCGGTCATCTGCCGGCAAGCATATGGCCGAGGCGGTCGTGGATCGCCGCCGGCATGCAGTATCGTCGCCGCGTGGCACGCGACGTTCCGACCGCGGACGGGCTCCGTGCGGCGAGCGCAGCGGACGCGCGCACCGCATCGGGGGCCGCGATGTCGACCGACCAGCCGTCTGCCTACGTCGCCGGTGACCGGCGCCGCGCGCTTGCGGACGGGACGACGTTGCCCGAGCGCGTCCACGGTTCCGCGCTGTTCGCCGACATCTCGGGCTTCACACCGCTCAGCGAAGCCCTGGCGGGCGAGCTCGGCTCACATCGGGCATCGGAGGTGCTCAGCGGCCACCTGAACCGCGTCTTCCATGCCGTGATCGACGAGCTCGACCGCTACGGCGGCGACGTGATCTGCTTCAGCGGGGACGCGATCACGTGCTGGCTGGACGGCGACGACGGCTCACGGGCGGTCGCCGCCGGCATCGGAATGCAGGAGGCGCTGCGCCGGGAAGGCGCGATCACGACGCCGGGCGGAGTCTCACTGGCGCTCGCGCTCAAGGTGGCGATCGCGGTCGGGCCGGCGCGACGGTTCGTCGTCGGCGATCCCGACATCCAGCTCATCGACGTGCTCGCCGGCGGCCTCGTCGACCGGATCGCCGGGATCGAGCAGCTGGCCGGACGCAATGAGGTCCTCGTGCACGAGTCGGCGCTCGCGGCGCTGCGCGACCACGCCGAGCTCGGGGAGACCCGCTCGTCGCACGCGGCCGGCTCGGTCACGGTGATCAGACGCCTGCTCGATCCGGTGCCCGAGGCCCGCCCGCCACAGTCGACGCAGGAGCTGTCGGCCGAGCTCGCGCGCCCGTGGCTGCTCCCGCCCGTCTACGAGCGCCTCACCTCGGGCAGCGGCGAGTTCCTCGCGGAGCTCCGCCCGGCGTACCCGATGTTCGTGAACTTCGGCGGGATCGCCTACGACGCCGACGAATCGGCACCCCTGAAGCTCAGCGAGTTCGTGTGCGGGGCGCAGCGCGTGCTGGCGAGCTATGGCGGCAACGTGCTCGACCTCACCCTCGGAGACAAGGGCGCGTACCTCTGCTGCGTGTTCGGGACCCCCGTCGCCCACGAGGACGACGCCGAACGCGCGTGCGCCGCCGCGCTGGAGCTGCGGGCGCTCGAGCATTCCACCGCCGCGCGCGAGATCCAGATCGGGATCACCTACGGCCGCCTGTACAGCGGCACGCACGGCCACGCCACCCGCAGGACGTTCGGCTGCCTCGGCGCGGTCACCAACCTCGCGGCGCGGCTGATGTCCAAAGCGCCGGCCGGCGCCATCTACATCTCCGACCCCGTGCGGCGCGGCCTGGGAGACGGATTCTCGTGGACCGCGCTCGAGCCGCTGACGCTCAAGGGCACGGCGGCGCCGGTGGCGGCGTACTCGCTGACCGGGGCGGCGGGGCGCCGCTCCCGGCGTGTGGTGCGCTACGCGCTCCCGATCGTGGGACGCGGCGAGGAGCTCGCGTTGCTCGACGCCCGCCTCCAGGACGCGGTCGCGGGTCGCGGCAGGATCGTCGGCCTGTCGGCGGAAGCCGGCATGGGCAAGTCACGGCTGGTCGCGGAGTTCGTCCGCTCGACCCGTCGCCGCGGCGTGATGGTGGCCTTCGGGGAGTGTCAGTCATACGGAGCGAGCACGAGCTACTTCGCGTGGCGGGAGATCTGGCGCGCCCTGTTCGAGATCGACGAGCAGGCCGGCGCCGCCGAGCAGATCACGGCCCTCGAACGAGCGCTCGACGCGGTCGACCCCGCGCTCGTCCCGCGCGCGCCGTTGCTCGACGCCGTGCTCGGCATCCCGATCCCCGACACCGAGCTCACGCGGTCGTTCGACCCCAAGCTCCGCAAGACCTCGGTGGAGAACCTGCTCGCGGACTACCTGCGTGCCCGCGCCGCCGGCGAGGCGGTCGTGCTCGTGCTCGAGGACTGTCACTGGCTGGATCCCCTCTCGCGTGACCTGCTCGGTGCGATCGCGCGCACGATCACCTCGTCGGCCGTGCTGCTGGTCGTCGTCTACCGGCCCGAGACCGCACTGCCGGGCGGCCCGGCGTTGGGGCAGCTGCCCGAGATCGAAGAGCTCGCGCTCACATCGCTCGACGACGCGCAGATGTCAGCCGTCGTCGAGGCGAAGCTGTCGCAGCTGTCCGGGGCCGACGGCCCGGCGCCCGCATCGCTGCGCGATCTCGTCGTGAGCCGCGCGCAGGGAAACCCGTTCTATGCCGAAGAGCTGCTCAACTACGTCCACGACCAGGGCGTCGACGTCGCCGACGAGCGCGCGATGCGCTCGCTCGAGCTGCCCGGCAGCCTCCACAGTCTGGTCCTCAGCCGGATCGACACGCTGAACGAGAAGCACCGGCAAGGATTGAAGGTGGCGAGCGTCGTCGGACGGGTCTTCCGCGCGCCGACGCTTCCCGCCGTCTACCCGGAGCTGGGGGCGATCGAGGACGTGCGGACGGACCTGGGGACGCTGAGACGACTGGACCTCGTCATCCCCGAGCGCCAGGACGACGAGTCCTACCGCATCAAGCACGCCGTCACTCAGGAGGTCGCCTACGAGAGCATCCCCTACGCCCTGCGGGCCATGCTCCACGGCCGGATCGGCACCTACCTCGAGCAGCAGCCCGAGGCGGCCGAGCGCCACCTGGACCTGCTTGCCCACCACTACTGGCACAGCGCCGACGAACCCAAGAAGCGCCTCTACCTGCGCCTCGCCGCGGCGTCCGCGCAGGCGTCCTATGCCAACGCCGCGGCGATCGACTACTACGAACGCCTGGCGCCGCTCGTGCCCGATGCGCAACGCGTCGACGTGCTGCTCGAGCTCGGCAAGGTTCTGGAGCTGGTCGGCGCCTGGGACCGCGCACGGACGACCGCGACGTCGGCGCTCGAGCTGGCGCAGGCGATCGGCGACGACCGCGCGCGCGCGTCGTGCGAGACCGCGCTCGCCGAGGTCGCCCGCAAGCAGAACCGGTTCGACGAGGCGAGCGAGCGCCTGGCCCGAGCCGGCGCGGCCTTCCAGGCGATCGGCGACGACAAGGGGCTCGGACAGGTGCTCCACCTGGAGGGGACGCTCGCCGCACAGCAGGGCAACCTCGACGGCGCGCGCTCGCGCTACGAGCAGAGCCTCGAGGTGCGTCGCCGCCTCGGGGACGAGAAGATGATGGCGAGTCTGCTCAGCAACCTCGGCGTCGTGGCCGAGTACACCGGCGATTACGCGCTCGCGCAGTCGTTGCACGAGCAGGCGATGGCGCTGCGGACGGCGCTCGGGGATCGCTGGGCGATCGCGGTGTCGATGACCAACCTGGGGATGATCGCGTCGCTGGAAGGGCGCAACGCCGAGGCGCGGAGCCGGTTCGAGGAGGCGATGAGACTCAATCGCGAGGTCGGTGACAGCTGGATGGTGGCGATCAGCCACAACAACCTCGGCAATGCCAACCGCGGCCTCGGCGACTACGCCGCCGCGCTCGAGCACTACGCCGAGTGCCTGCGCGCCCACCGCACGCACGACGACAAGTGGGCGCTCGCGTTCGTGCTCGAGGACGTCGGGCGATTGGCGGCGCTCGGCGGCCGGCCCGAGCTCGCGTTCGAGCTCCTCGGCGCCGCCGACGCGTTGCACGAGGAGATCGGCGCTCCGCGGGCCGCGACGCTCGAACAGGAGATCCTCCGAGACATCGAACCGGCCGCCTCGGCGCTCACGGCCGAGGCTCGCGCCGCGGCCCGTGACCGCGGGCGGGTGCTCACTACGACGGAGGCGATCGACGCAGGTTTAAATCTTGATAACACCCTCGTCAGAGGGCCTGCGCTTCGGTAGGGTGCCCCCCAACCGTGAGGGCGTTTCTAGGACGGATGACGTCGCGGTCGGGGCGCTCTGCGACTGGAATTGCGGGGACCGACAGCACCCAGGGGGCACCAGACCCCGATGGTCCGCGTGCGAGCAATCGCCCGCGCCGCCTGCTGTGGCTGGCGCTCGCCGGCGCCGCCCTCGTCGGGGCCCTGCTCGTCCTGGCCGCGGGGAGCCGGCACGGCGTCGCCAGCACATCTGACACGCCGGGACCGGGCGCCGCCGGACCCGGACCCGGCTCGCCGCTGTTCACCAGCGACGTCCTCGGCGTCGCCGCGCCGGCGAGCGCGACCGATCCCGTCTTCGGTACCGGCGACCTCAGACCCGCCCGGCCCGTGGTCGCGCACCTGTCGGCCGCCTACCGGTCGACGTCGGTGCGCCTGCTCGCCACCGGCTGGTCGGGGAGCGTCGGGCTGGGGGAGATCGGCCGCGCCGGCGCGCTCGTGCCGCTCTCCGGCGGCCTGCGTCGCGCCCTCGGCGGCGCTCGCTATCGCGGTCCCGGGGTCGAGGAGTCGTTCGCCACCGTGCCCGCCGGCATCGAGCAGACGTTCACGGTCTCCCGCCGGCTCGCGGGAGCGGGACCGCTGACGATCGCGGTGCCCCTCACGGGACTGCGGGCGACCGGCGCGGGCCGGGCGCTCGTCCTACGCGGCGCGTCGGGCCGGGCGGTGGGTTTCTACAGCGGGCTGCGCGTCACCGACGCCTCGGGACGCACGGTGCCCGCCCGCATGTCGCCGTCCGCCGGCGGCCACACGATCGTGATCGACGTGAGCGACCGCCACGCGCGCTACCCGCTGCGGATCGATCCGACCTTCGGTGAGATCGCCGAGGTGACCGACCCCGGCGCCACGGCCTGCGACGTGTTCGGCTGGTCCGTCGCGATCTCGGGCACGACTGCCGTCATCGGTGCGCCGCAACGTGACGTCTACACCCCCTGCGGCTCGGGTCCCGGCAGGGCCTACATCTATACCCTCTCCTCCGGCACCTGGACGCAGACGGCCCAGCTGACCGACCCGGCCGCCGGCTCCGCCGACGAGTTCGGCTTCTCGGTGGCGATCTCCGGTAGCACCGTCGTCGTCACTGATCCCTCCCAGACGGTGGGTGGCAACGCCGACGAGGGAGCCGCGTACGTCTACACCACGTCGGGCGGGCCGCCGATCGCGACCCTCTCCCCGTCCGACGGCGCCAGCGGCGACGGCTACGGGTACTCGGTCGCGACGTCGGGCAGCACGATCGCCGTCGGCGCTCCGGACGCCGGCGGCGGCAGCGGAGCGACCTACGTCTACACCCTCGCGGGTACAAACTGGCCCCAGACGGCCGAGCTGGAGCCGGCGGACGGCAGCCCCTCCGACTATTCGGGCTGGTCGGTGGGGATCTCGGAGTCGGGCTCGACGATCGTCTCCGGTGCCTACGACTCGTCGGCGGGCATCGGCTCCGCCTACGTCTTCACGCTCGCGTCCGGCGCCTGGAGCCAGGCCGCGCTGCTCACCGTGCCCAACTCGTCGTCCTCCGAAGACGTGCCGGCCTCGGTGGCGATCTCCGGCTCGACGATCGTCGTCGGCGGCTCCGAGTACACGAACGGCGATGCTGGACAGGCGTATGTCTACACCCCGTCGGGCTCCGGCTGGGGCCTTGCCGCCACGCTGAACCCCGCCGATGGAGGCGGCTTCTTCGGCCGCGCGGTGGCGATCTCCGGGGGCACGATCGTGATCGGCGCCTTCGGTCACAGCGCCGGCAGCGGAAGCGACCAGGGCGCGGCCTATGTCTTCACCGGCGCCGGTTCGAACTGGACCCAGCAGCCCACCGACCTCCTGGCCGCCGACGGCACGGGCGGGGACGAGCTCGGCTGGTCGGTCGCGATCTCGGGCAGCAGCATCATCAGCGGTGCCAACGGACAGCACGGCGGAGAGGGCGCCGCCTACTTCTACGAGCCGGAGGTCCAATCGGGGCCCGTGTTCACCGTCACCACCGCGCAGGACACCGACGACGGCGCCTGCTACGTCGGCGACTGCAGCCTGCGCGACGCGATCACCGCCGCCGACGCGCAACCGGCCGGCAGCCCGATCGACGACATCCAGTTCGACATCCCGGGGTCGTACGTGCAGACGATCCAACCCGAGACACCGCTGCCGGCGATCACCCAGCCGGTCGACATCGACGGGACGACCGAGCCGGGGTACGCCGGCTCCCCGGTCATCCAGCTCGACGGCGGCGAGTGCGGCGTGTCGCCGTGCGACGGCCTCGACGTCGACGCCGGCGAAAGCACCGTCCGCGGCCTCGCCGTCACCGGCTTCTCGGGCAACGGAATCCTCCTCAGCGGCGGGGCTGACAACGTCGTCGAGTCCGACTGGATCGGCTGGAATCCGTCCGGGGGCGGCTTCGACGGCAACCAGGGCGACGGGATCGCGATCGTCGGGAGCGTGGGCAACGAGATCGGAGGCACGGCGCCAGCGGACAGGGTGGTGGCCGCCGGCAACGGCGGCGCGGGGCTCACCGGCGCAGACATCCTGATCAGCGGCAGCGCGAGCTCCGGCAACGCCGTGCAGAACAGCTGGATCGGCCTCGGCGCCGACGGAACCAGCCCGGGCGACGACCGCAACGGGGTCCTGGTCAACGCCGGCGCCCACGACAACACGATCGGCGGCGGCGAGGCCGCCGGCAACGTGATCTACGGCGCCTACGCCGAGGGCGTCTACGTGACCCTCGCGGGCGCCGGGAACGTGATCTCAGGCAACACGATCGGCGCCGACGCCGCCGGCGGCCTGGGCAGCTTCACCGGCGCCAGCATCGGCATCACCGTGCAGAGCAGCCCCGGCACGATCATCGGCGACAGCGCCGCGCCCCGGACGCAGGCCAACACGGCCAACGGCAACGTCATCGTCGGCCAGACCGGGTACGCCGGCATCTTCATCAACTCCCCGGACACGACGGTCGTCGGCAACTTCATCGGCACCGACCGCAACGGCGACCCCGGACTCGGCAATGGCTACGGCGTCTACGTCGCGTCCGGCGAGGGCAACGTGATCGGGCCGGGGAACACCGTGGCCGACAACACCGGTGTCGGCGTCGAGATCAACAGCTCGGGCACGCAGGTGACCGCCAACTCGATCCACGACAACGGCGGCGCCGCCGAGCTGACTGCCGCCCTGCCTCCGTACTCCGATGTCGCGGCGCCCACGCTGATGGCGAGCGCGCCGCAGTCGGGGACCGCGACGGTGATCAACGGCACCGTCACCGCCACCGCGGGGTCGTCGGTCGCCGTCGAGCTGTTCGAGAGCCCGAGCTGCGGCACCGGAGAGGGGACCACCTACCTCGGCTCGGATACCGTCACCATCGGCACAGGCGGCACGGCGGCGGTCAGTGTCGCCACCGTGGCGCCGCTGATCGGAGACGACATCACCGCGACCGCGACGACGACGCTCGCCGGCGACACGAGTCCGAGCACGTCGGTGTTCTCCAACTGCTCGTCGGTCGTCAACGGCGGACCCGACAACGACGCCTGGACGCGGGCGCAGACGATCTCGCTCAACGGCAGCGGCGCCGGCACCGCGTCGGGCGCGATCGATCTCTCCGGCCAATCGCGGTGGTACAAGATTCCGGTGACGCCCGGCGGGACCGTCCAGGTCAACCTCTCAAACGTCCCCTCCGACGACGACCTGGCGCTGTTCAGCGACATCTCGCAGGCCGAGCAGAGCCTCACCTCGACCGGCCTGCAGACACTGGAGGCCGAGACACCGGGCAACGCGTTCAGCCCGTCGGTCTTCTCGCCATCGGTGTTCAGCCCGTCGGTGTTCTCGCCATCGGTGTTCAGCCCGTCGGTGTTCTCCCCGTCGGTGTTCAGCCCGTCGGTGTTCTCCCCGTCGGTGTTCAGCCCGTCGGTGTTCTCCCCGTCGGTGTTCAGCCCGTCGGTGTTCTCCCCGTCGGTGTTCTCCCCGTCGGTGTTCTCCCCGTCGGTGTTCTCCCCGTCGGTGTTCTCGCCATCGGTGTTCTCCCCGTCGGTGTTCTCGCCATCGGTGTTCAGCCCGTCGGTGGCGATCCCGGATCCCCAGGACTACGCCGACGCGCAGGTGCAGAGCCTGCTGGCGGTGTCCGACAATCCCGGCACCGCCAATCAGCAGGTCAACGCCGACGTCTGGAACAACACCGGCTACTTCTACATCCGCGTCAACGGCGTCAACGGCGCCTACGACCCGGGCGCGAGCTTCTCGGTCAACGTCCAGGAGAACGCCGGGACCTGTGTCGGCGTCGCGCCGAGCACGGCGCCGCTGCTCAGCTCGAGCTTCACCGTTCCCGGTCCTTCCTACAAGACGCTGATCCTCACCGACGAGAGCCGCATGACCGACGACGGCGACCTCTCCACGATGGAGTCCGACCTGAAGACCTTCGCCGGGCTGTCCTCCGTCGGCGGCACGATCGTCGACGTCGGGTCGATCAGCCCGCAGGTCGCGGCGCTCCAGGCCCAGGCCGACAGCAACACCGACTGCCCGTACGCGGAGAACCTCGTCGCCGACGCGATCCGCAATGTGGTGAGCGCGGTGCGGGCGGCCAATCCCGGGTTGGAGTACATCGTGATCGTCGGCGACGACCACGTGATCCCGTTCTTCCGCTACCCGGACACCGCCGGCATCGGACCGGAGTCGGGCTACGTCCCGCCCGTGCTCGACACGACCCCGTCCTACGCGAGCCTGGAGTCCAACGACTTCCTCTCCCAGGATGCCTACGGCGCGAGCTCCGTGCTCAACGTCCAGGGCGTCGATCTGCCGGTCCCCGATCTGCCGGTCGGACGGCTCGTCGAGACGCCGACCGAGATCGACGGCATGCTCCAGGCCTACATGGGCCTCAGCGGCGGCGTCGTCGCGACGCCGACCTCGTCGCTGGTGACCGGCTATGACTTCATGGCCCGCGGAGCCGACGCCGTCGAGGCAGACCTCTCGGCGGGGCTCGGCGCGGGCGCGACCAACGACACGCTGATCACCAACGACGGCGTCGCGCCGAGCAACATCGGCACGCCCCCCAGCCAGTCCTGGACGGCCAGCCAGCTCGAGACCGACCTGCTCGGCAGTCGCCACGACCTGATCTACCTCGCCGAGCACTTCAGCGCGAACAACACGCTCGCCGCCGACTACTCGTCGACGATGAACGCCACCCAACTGGCCGACTCGAGCGTCAACCTCAAGAACTCGATCGTGTTCAGCGCCGGCTGCCATTCCGGCTACAACATCGTCAGCAACGACGCGGTGCCGGGCGTGACCCAGACGCTGGACTGGGTCGGCGCGTTCGCCCAGCACCAGGCGACGCTGATCGCGGGCACCGGCTATCAGTACGGCGACACCGATTTCCTGGCCTACAGCGAGCAGCTGTACGCCGATTTCTCGCACGCCCTGCGCTACGGCACCGGGGCGGTGGCCGTCGGCAGCGCGCTGGTGCAGGCCAAGAACACCTACCTCGACGGCACCCAGAACCTCCAGGGGATCGACATCAAGTCGCTCCTGGAACCGACGCTGTACGGCCTGCCGATGCTCAGCGTCGACCTGCCCGCCGGCCGGATCCCGGCGCCCACGAGCTCGTCGATCGTCAGCTCGACCACGCCGGAGGCGTCCAACCCCGGCTCGACGCTCGGGCTGAGCTCCACCGACGTCACGCTCTCGCCCACGCTGACCACCGAGACGACCCAGCTCGAAAGCCCGACCGGCGGCAGCGCACCGGTGGCGACCTACCTCAGTGGTCCCAACAACTCGACCACGAGTCCCGGGGCGCCGACGCTGCCGCTGGCCGTCGACAACGTCAGCGTGCCGGGCGAGGTCCTGCGCGGCGTGGGCTTCATCGGCGGCACGTACTCCGATCAGTCGGGGATCACGCCGCTGACGGGCGCCCCGGCCACCGAGCTGAGCGCCGTCCATTCGACCTTCGCCTCCAGCGCGTTCTACCCGTCCAAGCTGTTTACCGTCAACTACTTCGGCGGGCTCAACGGCGGCCCGGCCGGCACCCAGCTGATGCTCACGCCGGCCCAGTACGAGTCCGACGCGCCCGGATCGCTCACCGACACCCAGCGCAGCTACTCGAGCGTCGGCCTGCGCCTGTTCTACAGCGACAACACGTCGACGTACGGCTCCAACACGCCCTCGCTGGCGGCCCCGCCGACGATCCAGCAGGTCAGCGCCACCGTCAGCGGTGGCACCGTGAGCTTCCAGGCGCACGTCCTCGGGGACCCGTCGGCCGGAATCCAGCAGGTCTGGGTCACCTATTCCGGCGTCGACACGCCGTCCAACGGAACGGGAGAGTGGGAACCGCTGAACCTCAGCCAGAACCCGACCGACTCGACGCTGTGGACCGGCTCGCTGTCCGGGCTGAGCGCCTCGCAGATCGCCGCCATGCGATTCGTCGTCCAAGCCGTCAACGGGGTCGGGCTCGTCGGCCTCGACGACAACAACGGCGCCTACTACCAGCCCGGCCAGATCGCCGGAGCGCTGCAGACGGGCCAGACGCTGACGCCGACGACGCTGACGCTCAGTTCGCCGCCGTCCAGCGGCAGCTACGGCGGATCGGTTCCGGTCAGCGCGACGCTGACCCAGGGCGGGTCCCCCGTGGCCGGGGCCGCGGTGACGTTCACGATCGGCGGCTCGAGCGTGGAAGCGGTGACCGGCAGCAACGGCGTCGCGCAGGGGCAGCTCCAGCTCGAGGACCTGCCGGGCGCCAACTACCAGCTGACGGCGGCGTTCGACGGCAATGCGACGCTGGCCGGCAGCTCGGCCTCGACGCCGTCGTTCACGGTCGGCAAGCTTCCGACGACGGTCACCCTGAGCGGACCGTCGAGCGCCAACGTGGGCGCCCCCACCGGGATCAGCGCCTCGCTGCAGAGCGGGGGCACCGGCCTGAGCAGCTACTCGGTCGCCTTCGTGTTCACCCCGACGGGCGGTGGAACGCCGGTCGTGCAGACCGCGATCACCGCGCTCGGGGGCGTCGCGCAGCTCGGCGCCGTGCCCCAGCTGAACCCGGGCAGCTACTCGGTCCAGGCCTACTTCGGTCCCGGCGCGCCGGTCGCGCTGCCCGGCGACCCCGTGTTCACGGCCAGCCAGACGACAACCCCGTTGAGCTTCACGGTGAACGGGCAGGCCCCGGCGATCCAGAGCGCCGCCTCGACGACGTTCACGATCGGCTCGCCGGGCAGCTTCGCCGTGAAGACGACAGGGATCCCGACGAACGCGATCACCAACGCGAACTTCAGCGGCTGCACAAAATCGACGGCGCTGCCGACGGGCGTGACGCTGACCGACAACGGCAACAACACCGCGACGCTTTCCGGCACCCCCGCCGCGGGCACGGCGGGCACCTACACCCTGTGCCTGACCGCGGCCAACGGCACCGGGTCGCCCGCGACCCAGACCTTCACCCTGACCGTGTCGCCGGTCACCCCGACGACCCCGACGATCAGCAACCTGCCGGCGTCGGGAACCTATGGCGGCGGCTTCACCGCGACCGTCGCCACCAACGGCGACGGCACGCGCTCGGTGAGCTCCTCCACGACCGGCGTGTGCACCGTCACCGGCGGCACGCAGGTCGCCTTCGTCGGGGTCGGGATGTGCACGCTCACCGCCGCGGTGGCCCAGGGCAGGACCTACGGCGCCGCGCACGGCAGCGCGCAGAGCGCGAGCGTCGGCCCGGCGCCGCTGACGATCACCGCTTCGAGCGCGTCGATCGCCTACGGCGCGGCGGTGCCGGCGATCACCCCCAGCTACACCGGCCTGGTGCCGGGCGACAGCCCGTCGTCGCTGAAGACCGCGCCGGCCTGCCGCACGACCGCCACGTCGAGCAGCGCCGTCGGCACGTACCCGAGCACCTGCTCGGGCGCGGTCGACGCCGACTACACGATCAGCTACGTCGCGGGCGCGATCACGATCACGCCGGCCTCGACATCGGTGTCCTACACCGGCCCGATGACCGCGTCGACGAAGTCGACGTTCGTGCCGGCCGCCGCGCTGAGCAGCGCCGCGACGGCGTGTGAGAGCGGGGAGCCGGTGGCGTTCACGCTCAACGTCAATCCGATCACCGGCGCGGCCGGCCCGTACACGCTGGAGTCGGCGACGACGACGAGCGCCGGCGTGGCGACCGGGGCGTCGATCTCCACGGCGCAGTGGGTGTACGGCAGCTACACGGTCACGGCGACCTTCGCGGGCACCGGCAACTGCTCCGGATCGGCGGCGAGCGCCGCCCTGAGCGTCACCGAGCCCGGGCTGGCGACGACGGGCGCCGGGCTCTACACCGCGCCGGGCGCGGGGAGCACCACGTTTGCCTTCGGGGCGCTGCTCGTGCCGTCGACCAAGAGCACCTACATCGGCGGCCTCACGCTCGTCAACGCCCGCCGCTGGCAGCTGATCGCGTCGGTGGCCACGTACTCGAAGTCCAGCAGCACCGCCGCGACGGTCAGCGGCAGCGGCAGCCTCTACTGGTGGAACCCGACGCTCAACCACTCGATCGGCGGCTGGACGCTGGCGGCCTCCAACGTCGCCTACACGGCCTCCTACACCGCCACGAGCAAGACCTCGCCCGGCACGTTCGGGATCACGATCTCCTACACCCCGGCCGCGGGACAGCCGGCCCCGCTGCCCAACTCGGCGCCGGTCACGCTGACCAACGGCGCGATCGCGCTGAGCTGAGCGGTCGGCGCGGCGTCAGTTGGCGACGTACGCGGCGCGGCGGGCGAGCTCCTCGCGGTCCAGGCAGTCGAGCAGGGCGGCCGCGAGATCGGCATAGGTGAGCGTCCGCGCCCTGCGCAGCGGCTTGGTGTCGATCCGGTATGCGCCCCTCGCCGGCCGGTCGACAAGGCGGGGAGGCCGCAGCGATACCCAGCTGCAGTCGGAGTCGGCCAGGATCGCCTCCATCCGGCGCATGTCGGCGTAGATGCCGCCGAAGAATCGCTCCAGCAGCGGCATCGCAAGCCGACGCTCGAACCGGGCCTGCTCGGCGCGGGGGCCGACCGGGGCCGCCGAGATCACCACCAGCCTGGCGATCCCGTGGGCGCGCATCGCGTCCAGCTCGTTGGCGACGCCGCTGGAGTACACGGTGGTGGCGTCCCGCGAGCTTCCCGTGCCGAGCGCCGAGATCAGCGCGTCCGCCCCTTGCACCGCCTCGGCCAGAGCGCCGCGGTCGGTGACGTCGGCCCGGGCGACCGCGAGACCGTCGTGAGCGAGGCCGAGCTTCTCCGGCGCTCGCACGACCGCGATCACCCCGTGACCACGCGCCAGCGCCTCGCCGACCACCTGGCGGCCGGTCCGCCCGGCCGCTCCGATCACCGCAATCTTCATCGGGAACCTCCCAACTCGGCAACGTGCAATGATTGTCACTATAGATGACAATCATACGAAGGGCGTACAATCACGCCCGAGCGCGATGCCGGCGGCCCCGATTCGATACGCGGAGTCCCTCTCGTTCCTGCTCTCCCAGATCGGCGCCGAGTCGGCCCGGCTGTTCGCGGGGCAGCTGGCGCCCCTGGGCCTCTCGCCGCGAGCGTTCGGCGTGCTGAGCAACCTCGCCGTCGCGGAGGGCCAGACACAGCAGCAGCTCGCCGACGCGTTGGGGATGCATCGCAACAACATGGTCGGACTGATCGACGAGTTGGAAGCCGCCGGCTGGCTGCAGCGCCGCCGCGGCGTCACCGACCGGCGCGCCTTCCACCTCCACCTCACGCGCGCCGGCCAGACGCTCGTCGACCGCGCCAACGCGCTGATCCCGGCGCTCGACGCCCGGCTGGGGCAGTCGCTGCCGGCGGCCGATCGCCGTCGGCTCGTGTCCCAGCTCACGGCGATCGCCCGGACGCTCGGCCTCGACCCCAGCGTGCACCCGCACCTGGCTGCCCGGCCGCGGTAGGACCCGGCGCTGCGATCAACCCGGGCGTTGATCGACGCGGTGCTCGCGGTACAGGCGGTCTACGAACGCCCCTGCGGGGTGCAGGCGCAGACGGCGGACCTCGGAGGCGAGCGCTTCCGGCATCGCGTCTGGCGGTGGGAGCGGTGACCCGTACCGGTCGGGGAGCAGCATCGGCGCCGACAGCGCCGCGAACGTGAGGTCCGCGGCGGTGAACCGATCGCCCAGCAGGAACGGGCGTCCGTCGGACAGCCGGCCGGCGATGTCGTCGAACACGCTGTTGACCCGCGCCAGCGCGGCGGTCGCAGATGCGGCGTCGATGCCGAGATGGCGGCGGATGGCGAGGTCGGCAACGGGCCTGGCGCAACGAAACGCCGCCCGCTCCCAAGCCGGAACGCCGGCGAGCGCCCACGGCAGAAGCCGTCTGACGGCGGGCAGCGTCTCGTGGTACATCCAGAGCCGGCCGTCGCGACCCAGGCCGTCGTCCAGTTGGACGTGCGGCTGCTCGACGTAGTCGATCCCGGCGCGGTCAAGCGCCCAGCGGGCCTTCTCGCAGAAGTGGCTGATCGGGATCGTCACCAGACGAGCGCGCACCATCCGGAGTGTCGCACGGGCGTGGCGGTCCCCTGCGGACCGGCCGGGGTCGCGCGGCCGGCGCCGGTGGTCGGCGTGCGGGGATCAGAACACACGGAGTACTTGACTCGGGCGCGTCCCGTGCGAGGGCGTGGCGTGTCGTGGGTGAGGTCCGGTCCCCCGGCCCGGAGCACGCCCGGCACCGATGGACGCATGCCTCCCCGGCAACCGTCGACGTCGACCACCGGCCGCCCGACCGGACGGCGCCGGGTCGCCGGTTCCTGCCGGCCGCCCTCCTGCTGCGGCCGTCGCCGTGGAATCGGTCATCTAGCATCGGCTCCATGGCTCAGAAGACATGTCGAGGAGATCTCAGAGCGGGAGGCCCGGGCCCAGATCGAGACCAACCTGTTCGGCGCGCTGTGGGTCACACTGGCCGCGCTGCCGTTCCTGCGCGAGCAGGGCAGCGGCCACATCATCCAGGTGTCGTCGATCGGGGGCATCTCGGCGTTTCCGAGCGTTGGCATCTATCACGCGTCCAAGTGGGGGCTGGAGGGGATCAGTCAGGCACTCGCCCAGGAGGTCAAGGAGTTCGGGATCAACCTCACCCTCGTAGAGCCGGGTGGCTTCTCGACCGACTGGAGCGGCTCATCGTCCAAGCGCTCGGAGCCCAACCCGGCCCATGACGGATTGCGTGAGCGCCAGCAGCATTGGCGGGCGAGCAACGTGGAAGGTCGCCTGGCGACGTGGCGCGAGTGGCAGCCGGTGGCTGAGCTGGCTCAAGGCACCGGCGAGTAGTCACGCGGTGGCGTGAGGGCTCGGGCGAGATCGGCGAGATCCTCGACGGACAGATCGAAGCGGTTGTCAGCGCCGGCGACGCCTTCGCCGGGGCGCGCGACGTAGGCGGTGCGCAGCCCATGAGCGCGAGCGGCTCGAAGGTCCCGCGGCCGTGGAGATCGACGATGTCGGGCGGCTTCTCGTGCCCGAGCTCGGCTGTCGATCTACCATCGCACGCAGGGTCGACGTGACCAACGATGCCCAGGAGCGGCGGATCGGTGCGCTCGTGAAGGAAGCGGCGAGCTGACTATGTTGAGGTGCCGGATTGATCCTGCAGCCGTATAGAGCGCTGCTGGGGGATCGTCGCGCACGGCGACTGCTCTCTGGCCTCGGCGTCTCCTCGTTCGGCGACGGGATGAGCACCGTCACGATCGCGTGGCTCGCGGTGCGAACCGCCCCGACGGGGAGCGTCGGCCTGTTCGTCGGGCTCGCCGTCGCCGCCTACGCTCTGCCGGGTGCGGTCGGGGCGCTCGCGCTCGGCAGGCACCTGCGACATCGCCCTGCGCCACAGGCTGGGGGCCCGATGAGCATGGCGGCAGGTCACGGCGTCCGCCGGGTACGGTCAGCGGTCGAACCTCTCGAGGGCTTCTACGGCGACCGGCGTGAACAGGTTGACGAGGTTGCCGTCAGGGTCGCGGAACAGGAGCGAGCGGCTGCCCAGGGCATCGTCGCCGGCTCCTGAACGCAATCGTCGATCAGCGGCTTCAGGCGCTCGTACTCGCCGTCGACCTCCGCAACGCGGAATTCGATGATGACGGAGTTGTTTCTCGGCGGGTCGCGCGGAGTCGGTTCGAAGACGCCGCCCCGCTCAGGGAGGTCCTCGAGCGCGCGGCGGGCCGCGGCGAGCTCGCAGCGGAAGCCGACCGCTCGAGCATCGTCACGGTCAGGGTCGCCGGGACCGCAGGACTGCGAGGTCCTGAGACGCTCGTCACGAGGGCGCGTATGAGCAGCGTCATCGTGCTGTGAACGCCACCATCTGCGGATCTCCCCGGCGGGTGCTCGTGGCGGAGGCGCCGGCGGGGACGATGACGGTGTTGCCGGCGATCGCGATCGGCGCGTTGGTCGAGGCGGGCAGCTGGCGGCGATAGACGATCGCGCCGGTGCTGCGGTCCAGCGCGATCAGCACGCCGTCGTAGAGCGTCGTGAACACGAGATCGTTGGAGACCGTGGCGGCGCCGA
The DNA here is from genome assembly GCA_049509055.1 of Solirubrobacteraceae bacterium. Taxonomy (GTDB): domain Bacteria; phylum Actinomycetota; class Thermoleophilia; order Solirubrobacterales; family Solirubrobacteraceae; genus Palsa-465. Next base: position 9,074 of record JBELAG010000005.1, on the reverse strand, counting down.
GCGGAAGTTCGGGCACCTTCGTGTCCCATTTGACCTTGCCCGTCACGAGGTTGAGAGCCTCGACCTCTCCGGTGGGGCGGCCGGCGGCCTTGGTGGCCGTGGGCAGGCTGAACGTGGGAAAGGTCAGGGGCAGGTCACAGGTGACGACGTACAGGGTGTCGTCGGCGAGCGCCAGATTCGTCAGCACGCCGCCAAGCGACCCGGGCAGGATCGTGAGCGGCGGCTTCAGTCTGCTCTTGTGCTCGAGCGCCTGGAGTGAGTCGTCGTCGTGGCCGTTGTGTCCGCCGACCGGTGTCTTCCAGATCAGCTTGCCCGTCCGGGCGTTCATCTCATACACGTCGCCCATCTTGCCGGAGCCGATGACGACGGGCACGCCGTCGGCGTTGGCCGAGATCGGCGAGGTCTGCATGTCGTAATCCTTGAAGTCGTCGGGCACGCCCTGGTAGTACCAACGCAGCTTGCCGGTTGCCGCGTCGAGGTTGACGTCGCTGTCGGTGTACAGGTCGGCGGCCGGATGGGCGATCGCCGACGCCGGTGTCTGGTAGGGGTTGCCGATCCCGTAGGTCACCGACCCGTCGCTGCCGACCAGCGGCGTCTCCCACGCGCCGCCGGAGCCGAGGCCGAGCGAGCGCGCGCCCTGGTCGACGCCGATCACCGTGTTGAACTTCCACAGCACCGCTCCGTTGGACGCATTGAGCGCGATCAACACGCCGCCGCCCGGTCCCGAGCCGTATTGGCTGGCCACGTAGACCCGCCCCTCGGCGACCTGCGGTTGGATGCCGAAGGTGCCTTGGCCGGCGGTCAGGAGATGGCTGTTGACCCAGATCGTCTTGCCGGTCGTGGCGCTCAGCGCAAACGCCGCCGTCGGGGACAGTCCGTACACCCTTCCGCCACCGACCGCCACGCCGTTCGGTCCAGGGCCGCTCCGCTCGGGCTCGTTGCATTGATATTCCCATTCCAGCTTCCCGGTGGCGAGCGCGAGCGCGTACACGTTGGAGTCGAGATCCTGGATGTAGACGACGCCATCGTGCACGACCGGGGCCGCCGACAGAGAGCCGTACGGCCGTATACCTGCCGCCGCCGTTCCCGTGAGTTTGAACGTCCAGGCCTGGGTCAGCCCGGACACATTGGCTGAGGAGATCGTCGAGCCCGATGCGTCCCGGGTGTTGGCGAGATCGGCGTTCGGGTACGACCACGACCCCGACGCCCCAGCCGTGGCCGGAGCCGTCGCGGCGCCGGCGCTCGCGCTCGTGCGCAGGGCGCAACCGGCGGTGGTGCTGCCACCGCACGCGACCACCAGCAGGCTCGCGCAGACAATCACGGCGACGCTGAGCGCGGCGCGGCCGTCGATCTTCGTTCTCATGTCGATATCTCCTTCAAGATGCTTGGGGTGGGTCCCGTCGGGAGCACCGGATTCGTCGTGGCGCGTGTGTCTATAGGCCGTCGAGCAGGGCGCGCAGCGTTTCGGTGTAGGCGTCGAGTGCCGCGCGCCCGCGGAGGGTGAGCGCGACCGAGGTTCGCGACGCGGGGCCGCTGCCGATCTTTTCGGTGCTGAGGTAGCCGGCGTCCTCGAGCTTGCGCAGGTGGGTGATCAGGTTCCCGGGCGTGAGCTCGATCATGTCCTGCAGCCGCGTGAAGGCGACCGCGTCGCCGTCGGGCAGCGCGGCCAGCGTGGCGACGATGCGCAACCGGGCGGGTACGTGGATCAGCGGGTCGAGGGCGTCGAGGGTCACCGGCGTCGCTGCCAGGCTTGGACCGCGCCGTGTCCAAGCAGCACGACGCAGCATCCCACACCGTCGCTCAACCACACTCCGGCCGGCCCGGCGAACGCGCTGCCGGCGGCGATGAGCGCGATCGCCAGCCCGAGTCCGAACCCGGACCAGTCCTCTCGCCAGGCTGCGTCAAGCGCACCGAGGCAGCCGAGGACGATCAGCTGCGCGGTGACCGGGTAGGTGCCGCCCACGATCGCGGCGCTTGCTCCGTCGTGCTTCAGCACCCCTTGGAACACCGAGACGGCGACCAGAGCGACGACCACGGTCGCGCCGAACGCGCGCTGTTGGCGTACCGAGCGCCCGCTGAGGCCGGTCATCGCGCGTCGGTGAACGGTGACGGCGAAGCCGATCCAGCAGATCAGGATGCCGTACATGACCAGCAGACCGGCGGCGGTCGGGCCCTTGTAAGGGTGCTGGCCTCGGACCGACAGCCAGACGGCGCCCAGCGCGACGAGCACCACCACCGCCGCCACCGGGGAGAGCCGCGGCGACCTGAAATCGAACCTGCGCTGGGCGTCGCGCGTGGTCTGCTCGAGCAGCATCGCCGCTTCGTGCAGATCGAGTCCGCGCTCGTCCTCATCGGTCGTGACGTCGTGGATATCGCGCGTGCCGTTCATCTCCGCTCTCCCTCCCGAATGACTTTGCGTCGCAAAACTACTACGTTTTGTGCCGCAAAGTCAAGCGCCCGGGCCGGGCTTTGAACACGATCGCCGAGATCGCGACGAAACTGATCCGGCCCGCGACCGACTGGACGACGGTCAGGTGCGCCTCGAGCGTCCGGTGCCGCGAGAGCAGGAGCTCGCCGGCCGGGTTGAGCGAGACCTTCACCGCCTGACTCCGGCCGGCCGTGAGCTCCGCGGTCGCGTCACCGAGACCCACGACCTTCTGCGTGGTCTTCGGGTTGGTCGGCCTGCCGGCGCCCGCCGTCGTGCCGTTCCCGACCTTCACCGTCTCGGTCGCCGTCAGCCCGGCCATGACGTCACAGACGGCCGGTGCAGTGCCGCTGCAAGCAAGGCGAACGCGCGCCACCGGTCCCGTCACCGTGACGCCGCCGACCGACACCGCGGGCGGGACGACGATGGGCGGCGGGGCACTCACGATCACGGTGACGGTCGCGGGTTGGCTGCTCAGTTGGCCGTCGGTGACGACGAGCGCGAAGGTGACGGTGGCCGGACCGGCCGGCGCGGTGAACGTCGGCCGCAACGCGGTGGAAGATGACAGCGTCACGGCCGGCCCGGCGATCTCTGTCCACTGATAGCTCGGGCTGGCATCCGGATCGCTGCTGCCCGAGCCGTCCAACTGCACCGTCGCTCCGACCGGAACCGTCTGATCCGGTCCGGCGTCGGCTGTCGGGGCCGGATAGGTGACGCCGGGGCCGCCGGCCTCGTGACCGACGGTGTACTCAGCCGACAGCCACGCCCACGTGCTCGTCGGCTGACATTGCGCGGCGGTCTGGCACACCAACGGGTCGTGAGCCGCATAGGCCAACCACGCAGCGAGCTTCGCCGTGAAATCGGTGCCGGTGACGTCGGCTGGCTGGCCGGCTGACGCGTAGTCCAGGTATCCGACGAGCGTGTGCGTGACCGTGGCGTAGGCCCGGTGGGCGTCGCGGACGAAGTACGCGACCGCGTGATGATCGCTGTGATCACCGTCGCCGAAGCTGCCGACGAAGTCCTGCGTATCGATCCGGTCAGGACCGAACGCCTCCATCAGCGACGTCAGCACCGAGGTCAGGCCCGCCTTGGTGTATGACGAGGACCCGTCGACCGCCGTGATCTGCGCGATCGCTCCGGTGTACAGCTTCTGCAGGCTCTGATTGCCGTCAGCGGCAAATCCGGACCCGTCCAGGTTCCCGTCGGGAAGCCGCATGAAGATCAGGGACACGTCGGGGTCGGCGGTCAGCGTCATCACAGGCATCGGATGCCCGCTGATCGTGAGTTCCGACTGCGTCCATGCGTCGGCGACGCCCGCCATGGATGCGTATGCCGCCTCGGCCCCCAGTTCGCGAGCGGTCCAGTAGCCCTGACCATATCCATGGTCCCCCGCTGTCACGAACACGGTGCGCACGCACCGCCCCGCCCGGATGTCGTGGAGCAGGTCGGGGTTCATGAACAGGATCGAATCGTCCTCGTGGGCGACGATCGCCATCGTCGCTCCACTGGGACAGGCCGACGAGGCGGCGGACGCCATCGCGTGCCCGAGCGACACACCGACGACCCCGAGCGCGATCGCCCACCACACCGCCAGCCGCCTCGCCCGGGCTGCGCCGTTGCACCGTCGTACCCGCGGTCGGCGCAGCACCGCCTTGATCACTGCTCCCGTGATTCCGTCTGGTCCAACCATCGCCCGCATCGTCTCCCGACTGCTCATCTCGATCAGCCCACCCTGCCACACGCCCCAGCGGCAAGTCATCCACAGCGCTCCGTGTCCGGCTGCGGGCATCTACCGAACGGCGCGGCACCACATCACGTCATCCGGCCACCCGAAGCCCGACCCTGTCCCAGAGCCCCGGCGCGCCACAGACGGCCGCCGCGTGCGTGAACGCGGGCGCCTGCGGGTCGACCCCGCTCGACAGGGCGAGGCGCAAGGTCGCTTCGTTGGTGCTCGACGGGTCGGGGAAGCCCGGCACCCGGTGCGCGCGCATGCACACGGCCAACGTGACGAGCTTGCGGCGCGCGGACGCCGAGTACCCGTGGGGGCCGGGGGTGCCGGAGTTGTACTTCGCGCACGCTCGCACCGCGGATGCGAACGCCGGAGAGGCCTGGTCGGCGGCCGGCGCGACGCTGTACCCACCACCGCCGCCGGCCACACCGGGGTCGGGGAAGCTCGGCACCCCGTGCGAGCGCATGCAGTCCGCGAGCCTCACCCCTGGGTTGGACGGCGGCAGACCGTGCGACGGCGTCGCGCTCGAGCTGCCCGAGGACCCACACGCGGCGATCGTCACCGCACATGTCAGGAGGCCGAGCGCGCGCCACGGATGGCGGCCACGCCGGCTCGACGGCTTGCAGCTCAGCGCGCGGCGCATACGGGACGCGACGGTACCCGGCAGGCGGTGACAGCCTCGTCACATCGCGGTCGTCCCGCGTGCGATGAGTCGTCGTCGCGCATGGCCCTGCACCCACGTCGGCGGCCAACCGCGCGGAGTTCTCAGTGGGGAAGCCCGAGTGGCGGCGCGCCGCACGCGGTCAGGGCCCGCTTGTAGGCCGGCGCCTGCAGGTTGATCGTGCTCGGGAACAGCAGGATCGCTCCGTCGAAATCGGTGATCTCCTGGACGCCGCCTGGTTTTGACGGGACGGAGGTCACCGGGTCAGGGAACTGCGAAACGCCGTGGGCGCGCATGCAGCGCGCGATCCTGACCAGCTTCGCCAGCGTCTGCGGGGCGGGGTGCGTGGTCGAGCCGGGTCCCGGGGGACCGCCCGGCAGCAGCTTCTGGCAGGTCGCCTCCGCACCCTGGAACGCAGGCGCTGAGGGTCCGCTTCCAACCGGTACGGCGAACCCGCCCCCGGGCTTCGGGTCTGGGAAGTTGGGCACGCCGTTGGCGCGCATGCACCTGGCGAAGGCGAGCTCGCCCTCGTGGAGACCCGCCGGCCCGGCCGGGAGCGGGTTGACCACGTCGCTGCGGGTCGCCGTGCTCGAGCCCGCGGTGGTCGCGTGGCTGGTGCTCGAGGCGGTCGACGACGGGGTGGTCGCGTCGCCCACCGTCGCGGTCGGGCTGATCGGGCGGGGGGAGCTTCCCCCGCAGCCCGCCACCAGAACCGCGCTCATCAGCGTGGCGCTGGCGAGCAGGCACGCTCGCCGCGAGCGGGTCATCCGCTTCGAATCGCTGCCGGCTGCCATCTCGTCTCCTTCGGCCGTCTCCCAGAGTGTGGATCGGGTTCTACGCGACCGGCGGTTTCCGCCCGGTTTCGCGTACCTCACCTCCAGGTGTCGGACGCCCGCGGCCGACAGCGGCTGCGGACTCCCCCATCAGCGCCGATGAGAAATGAGCCAGTAGCTAGTGTCGTGGCGATGGAGTTCAGCCGCGAGTTGCGAAACGACGTCCTGGCCGGGGACATCACGCTCTCGGTCCGACTGTGGAAGCGACCGCAGGTGAAGCAGGGCGGTCGCTATCGGGTCGGCCCCGGTGAGATCGAGGTCGACGGCATCGAGCTCGTACCGTTCGCGGCGGTCACCGGGAAGGACGTCCGACGGGCCGGCGAGACCGACCGCGAGGCGCTGCGCCGGCGCGCTGCGCACGCCGGGCCGATCGACGAGGACACGCTCGTCTATCGCATCGAGTTCCACACGGTGAGCCCCGGTGACTGAGCCGGCCACCGTCGACGACACCCTGGATCAGCGGTGGTGCGCGGCGACGATGTCATCGACCGCCGTCACCGCGGAGAAGTCGGCGGCGATGTGGTTGCGCATGACGGCAACCGCGATCCCGGAGTCGATGTCGGCGTACGCGGCGGAGCCGTTGGAGCCGACCATCCCGAAGGTCGAGCCCGGGCGCGTGGTCATAGGCAGGCTCGCCACGCTCGGCGAGCACGTGCGCGACCGTTGAGGCCACCCCCTTGGCCGCCGAGGCCGCAAAGAACAACGTGTGGGAACCGACCGGCTCGCCGGTGCGCTGATCGGCAACACCGGCGACCGCATCGACGACCGGCCTGCCCTCGTGGCGCACCGCGACCTGAAGCCCGATCTCAGCCCCCGAGGCGACACGTTCGTCGATCGCCGCCTGGATCTCGCGTTGCAGGCCTCCGCTCACCCGGGGAACCGCCATGTCGTCTGGCTGAAGCTGTCGCCCCGTCCCGGCTGCGTCCACCGCGCGCGCTTCATGGCCCCTGCACGCTAGCGCCGAATGCGGGTGGGGCGCGTCACGCGCATCGCGCCGCTACGCGGCCTCGGAGCGTACGCCGCCGCCCCGGCGTGAGCCCGGGCGCAACGTTCGTCCAGAAACGGTCCGCCGGCCAACAGACCCAGGCTCGGCGGCCGACAACATGGCCATCAACCCAACTGAAAAAGGGCAAACCCGACGCGAGCCGGGGACGCAAAGCCAGAGGTCTCACACGGACGTGAGATAGCTCGGCTGCCAGTGCACACCACGGAAGGTGCGACACATGACAAGCCTTTTCAGCCGCCGCGTTCGCTTGATGGGCATCCGCGGCGCCCTCGGCGTACTGTTCGCCGTACTCGCTGCCAGCCCGGCGATGGCCGGCAACAAGTTCGCCGCGGCCACGACCGCGATCGCCGCCGCCTCGACGACGACCTCGACGACCGCGAATTGCAGCGTCCCGCCGCTGACCTCGCCGTTTGCCGCCTACGGGGACACCAACCTCTACGCGCTGGTGCCCGGCGAGGTGTTCGACGGCTTGGCGGGGACCGGCTGGACGCTGACCGGCGGCGCGTCGATCCGGACCGTCACGCTGGCGGACGGCTCGACCGGCCCGGTGCTCGATCTGCCGGCGGGATCAATCGCCGTCAGCCCGGCGATGTGCGTGGACTACGACTACCCGACCGCGCGGATGATGGTTCGCACGATCACCCAGGGAGCGCCCGTCAGCTTCTTCGCCGAGTACGCCGGAACCGGCAACCTCGTCAGCGCCGGCAACGTCAAGAGCCAGGGCAGCGGCTGGCAGCCCTCCGCGGTCCTGCAGACCAACCCGGGCACCCAGCCCGGCTGGCAGCTGGCCCAGTTCGCGCTGATCGCCGGCACCACCGGCGACACCCAGGTCTACAACCTGTTCGTCGACCCGCGCATGAAGAGCTGACCCACCGCCGACACACCGATCACGGAGGACCGGGCCTTCGGGCCCGGTCCTCCGCGCTTCTCACCGTTCTCCAAGTGACCGCGACCAGGAGGACCCATGCCTCTGTTTGAAGGGCACCATCCCGACAAGGGCGTCCAGCGCCTGTTCATCGAGATTCCCGAGCACGCCAAGCACGGCATCATCTACAAATGGCCTGACCAGCAGATCTACCAGCGCTCCCAGCTGGTCGTCGACCTCGATTACGAGGCCGTGTTCACGAATCTCGGACAGGTCATCGGGACCCTCGGCCCCGGACGTCACCAGCTGGAGCAGGGATCGAGCCTCGGGCTTGGATGGCTCGTCAACCGCCTGACCGACAACGCCTTCTACGACGCCGAGGTCTATTTCGTGACGACGCGCGAGGTCACCGGCGTCGAGTTCGGCGGCCCGCTCGACAACCTCGTGGATCGTCCGACCGGGCTGGTCGTCTCGGTGCGTGCGTTCGGCGAGCTGGCTCTGCGCGTCAGCGACCCGGTCACGCTCCTGTCAAAGCTGACGGGCACGGGCGGTGACACCAACTTCGACCAGCAGATCCGTGACTGGGTGCGGGAGCAGGCGATGGCGGCCATCCGCGCCGTGCTGCCGGAAGTCGTCGGTGACCACGGGGTGCTGGCGATGGGCTCGTTGCAGGAGCCCACCGCGATCGCGGCGACAGCGAAGGCCAACGCCGCACTCGCCGGCTACGGGCTGGCCGTCAGCTCGTTCGCCGAGCTCAACGTGAACCTGCCCGACGAGGACGCGCGCCAACTCAAGCATCTCGCCGCAACCAGCGCATATACGCGGATGTCCGGCTCGTTTGACTCTGCCGTCCGGGGCGAAGCCGCCCTGGCGATCGCCGACGGCGTCGCCAGAGGCAATGTCGGCGCCGACCAGGGCATCGTCGCGGGCATGCTGCTCGGCACGCCGTTGTCACCCGGTCAGACGGTCCCGCCGGCCGCCGCCGCTCCCGTGGTCAGCGCCACTCCCGTGGCCGATCCGGCCCGCTTCTGCGAGCTGTGCGGCCACGCGCTCTCGGCCGATGCGCGCTTCTGCTCCGCGTGCGGTCACCAACTCGCCGGCTGAACCCGTGAGCCAGAGCGCCACCTCACACATGGCGGTGACCAATCCGCACGCCTGGGCGCAGATCGCGCACGAGATCGAAACGCACACCGGTGTTCCGCTGACCGCCACCGTGGCGGAGGTCGCGAACCTGGTCTCCTCCGCGGTCGCGCTCCTGTACGCAGCCGACGCTTCCGGCGACATGGAGGTTCTCCGCGGGGTGTTCTGCGACGCAGTGGTCGGCCAGTGCGAACTCAACCGAGGCTGTCTGGAGGGAACGGTTCCGGCCCCCGGCGGTCAGCTCACCCTGATCGGCGTGCCGTTTCGCCCCAACGGCGACCCCATACGCGGCGTGCGAGTGCGCGCCGAGTTCCCGGTCACGACACTCGCCGGCACGACTCGCCCCAGCGAGCTGTTCATGGATGTGGAGTTCGGCTCTCAGGTGACGGTGTCGGCGGCGCGCAACTGCGTCAAC
>JBELAG010000499.1:0-3508 GCA_049509055.1 Solirubrobacteraceae bacterium | reverse complement strand
TCGGCGGCGATGACGGTCTCCAGCCAGAACAGGCTGCGGTTCTGGGTGCGTTCCGCAGCCCGCATCTCGGCGCGATTGAACGTCGACTGCAGCCCGCTGTCGGGCAGCCCCCAGTGTTCCTGGGGGGCGAGCGTGTGCTCGTGCTGGCGGTAGGAGCAGCGGGCGAGCGCCTCGAAGAACGACGGGGTCGGGGTGAGCCCGAAGCGGACGATCGACGGTGCGCCGGCCGCGACCTGCGCGCGGGCGATCTGCTCCAACGGCGAGGAGGCGTCCTGTTCCCCGTCGGCGATCAGCGAATAGACGAAGCTGCGCTCCTTGCGAAACCGCATCACATACCCCGGCACGCGCAGCACGCCCGCGCGGGGGCGGGGGTCCTGGCCGTGGGCGCGGCCGAGGCGGACGTCGGGGTAGGCGGCGCTGACCGCGCCGTCCAGGGCGGCGACGTCGCCCGGTTGGCAGCGGATGTTGATCGACCACTGCATCTCACGCCCCGAACGGCTGTGCGGCGCGTGGCCGCAGATCAGTTCGAGCGCGAGATACGGCTGGCCGTCGCGCAGGCGTTCGGCGGGCCAGGCGCGGACGATGTTGGCGATCGATTCGACCATGTCCTCGAGGTCCTGTGGTTTGGCCTGATCGTGGGTGGAGAGATGCAGCTCATACAGCCCGTACTCCCGGCGCGAGCGACGCCGGGTGCGACGGATCAGGAGCACCACGACCAGCAACGCGATCAGCCCCAGGCCGGCGGCGGTCTCCAACCCCGCCCTGAGCAGCGTGTGGAGAGTCCCGGCCGGCAGCACGCCACGCGACTGCCGCCGCGGTGGTGAGACGGGTCGGGGACGCCGCGCGGGTGGGCGGCCCCGGTGGGCGGTGGGGTGATGGGAGTGGTGAGCGCGGGCGGACGGGCGAGGATCGCGTGGACGGCGAGCGTGGGCGTGCGGGCGAGTCGCCGGGGTTGAGAGCACCACTGACGGGTTGGCGTTGAAGAACCCCTCGGCGTGCAGCTTGTGCAGGCCGTGTGAGAGCAGTAGGAAGCTGGCGCCGACCCCCGCGGCGATCAGCACCCCCACCAAGAGGATTCGCCCGGCTTTCATACGTTCACGAAGGTTTCGAGGACGGCGGCGACGGCCAGCAGGGCGACGCAACTTGTGATCGTCGCGGCGATCTGGCGGGCGGGAAGCGTTTGGCGGCGGCTGTGGAGGTAGAGCGCGATAGCGAGCGTGAAGGCGGCGAGCTCGACCGGCCCGTGCGGCAGCACCGCGCCGACCATGCGGGTGCCGTACGCGCCGATCGCGACGCCGACGACCAGCGTGTTGGCAGCGACCGCGGCGGCGAGGATCAGGTCGCCGCCGGCCTGCACGGCTCGCTGGACGCGTCCGGGGCCGTCGGCGGTGTGGGCGGCGAGCTGGGCGATCAGCAGCAGCCCCAGGACGCCGGACAGCGCGATGACGTTGTGGGTGAAGATGATCACCGCCGTGTCGGGGCGCGCGGGCACGCCGGGGAACCGGTAGCCCAGCCACCCGCGCGCCTGGGCCGCGAACGCGACGCGGGTCACCGCCGCGATGAGCGCCACGGCGGCGATGAGCGTTGCGGCGATCAGCCCGGCGACCACGAGGATTCTTCGGCGCCCGGCACACCCGAGATTGGTCGGCAGGGCTGGCCGGGGGGTGATCTGAATGCGCTGGGTCGCGGTGGTGGTCATGGGCGGCTCAGCGCCCCGAGGATCGCCTGCAACGCGACCTGCGCGATCTCGATCGCCGAGCTGGCGGCAGCGGTCGCGAGGTCCGGCAGGTCCGGGAGCAGGATCAGCGTCGCCTGGCGGTCGTGGGCGACGCGTTTGAGTTCGGTCATCGCCGCCTTTGGTTGATGGGCGTGTGGGCGGGCGAGCACGAGCTGGCGGCCCAGCCGGTCGGAGTCGATGGCGGACAGGACGGACTGGGCGAGTGAGATGGCGCTGACGGTCGCGGGGATGACCCATAGGACGTGCGAGGCGCGGGTGAGCGCGGCCTGGCTGGCCTGGTGGGCGAGGGTGCCGCAGTCGATGACGGTCAGGGCGTAGCGCTCGCGGGCCTGGTCGAGCAGCCGTCCGAGCGCCTCGCCGTCGCACGCGGGCGCCAGCCGCGGGCCGGTGGCCAGGACCCGCAGCCCGTCGCGGGTGCTGGCGATCGGCTGGCCGGTGGGCAGCCCGGCGGCGATGTGGTCGGCGAGCTCGGTCAGCGACCGGGGTGACTCGACCCCCGCCAGGGAGGCGATGGTCCCGCCCGGGCTGCTGGTGTCGGCAACCAGGACCGGGCGCGCGCTGCTGCGCGCGACCGCGAGCGCGATCAGGTAGGCGAGCGTGCTGGTGCCAGCGCCGCCGCACAGGCCGCACACCGCCAGCAGCGGCCCACGGCATGTCGTCGCCGTCGTGACGGGTCCGGTCGCGGTGACGGTCGTCGTGTCTGCGGATGGGTCCTCGGTGATTACAGTCAGCCGCGACGTCCGGCGCGCCAGGGCGGTGTGATCGCGGGCGGTGTCCTGGTGACCGTTCATGCCACGACCTCACCGTCGCTGGTGGGCCGCGGTTGGCGGTGGGGGCGGGTGCCGCGTGTGGCGAGCGTGGTGATGGCGGCCCAGACGTTGTCGTCGTGGCGGGCGATCTCGGCGTCGCGGAGCGCGACCTCGGTGGGATCGGAGGTGTACGCCCAGTATTCGGTCGACCCGACCCGCAGGGCGACTTTGCCGTGGCCGCGGGTGCCGTTGAGCCACAGCATCTGCGCGTGCCGGCCCTTCACGGTCTTGAGGCGGGCGAGTTCGGCGGCTTCGCGGTCGGAGAGCTGCAGGGTGTCGGCGATGAACGGGATCTCCTTCGGGTTCTGCGCCAACAGCAGCTGCTGTGAGGAGTTCCCCAGCAGCGCGACGCCGTGCTCGGTGTCGAAGTCCGACAGCTGCTGGCTCATCACGATCAGCGTCAGCCCGAGATGCCGGGCACGCCGGGCGAGGTTGTTGGCATACGCGCCGGTCTCCGGGCGGCTGATCAGATGCCACGCCTCGTCGATCAGCATGATCGACCGGCCCACGAACAACGGCGCACCGGGCTGGCCGGCGGTGGCCTTGTGGGCTTTCCAGTGTCGCTGGACGGTGGTGGTGACGTACTCCATGACCTGGAACATCACGAGCCGCAGCTCTGACTCGGGGCAGCGGCGGGTGTCGAACACCACGAGCCGCGCGTCCACCGGCAACGTCGTCTCGCGGTCCAGCAGGTGGGCGTAGGTCCCCTCGCCGCAGTACTCCGACAGCCGGTCGGCAAGATTGCGGAGGGTGGCGGCGACGTCGACCGCATCCTGATCCTGCGCCTCGCGGGCTTGGGCGCGCAGCTCGTCTCGGAGCATCGATTCGCGGGGCTGGGGGCCGGGGAGGGCGGCGGCTTTGGCGTAGACGGCGCGGATCGCGGCGCCGATCAGCCCGACCTGGCGGGCGTCCAGGCCGCCCATCATCACCTGGTGCAGGGCGAGCAGGAACGCGATCTTCT
>JBELAG010000498.1:0-3512 GCA_049509055.1 Solirubrobacteraceae bacterium | reverse complement strand
CCCAAAGCGACGGCAGCCGCGCGGCGCGCCGCATGACAGGAGCCGACTCAGTGACCAGCTGCAACCCCACGCACCGTTGCCCGATCGGCGACTGCCCCGCCCAAGTGCCGCGTGACCGGCTGCTCTGCCCGATGCACTGGCGGCTCGTGCCGCCCCGACTCAAACGCGAGCTGCGCGCCACCTGGCGCAGCGGACAGGGTGCCGGCAGCCGCGCGCACCGCACCGCGGTCCGCGGCTGCATCGACGCCGTCCGCGCCGCCTGCCAGCCCGCCAGCGACCAGAACCTACGGCGGATGGTCCGCCGGTTTTTGGCCGGCTACCGCCACCCCAACCACATCAACGGCGAGACCTGGGACGAGGAAGACGTCAGCCGCGTGATCCGCGTAATGCGCTGCCACCCCCACCGCCCCGACCCGCACACCCGCCGCTGCCGGCGCTGCGGCGCCACCGTCACCACATGAGCAACCCGACGGCTCCCGCCGCCACGACCACAAGCGCCGCACCGGCCCCGCGCCGCGACCACCGACCGCCGCGCCGACCCTCCGCGAGCAGCGCCCAGTCTGAGGGTCACACCGCGCGAGCAGCCCAACCCGCACCGCCACCGAGGAGAACCTCTGATGCGAGACATCGCCACCACCACCCTGTCAGGCAACCTCACCCGCGACGTCGACCTGCGCCACCTACCCTCCGGCGCCGACATCGCCCGACTACGGATCGCCACCACCGCCCGCCGACGGACCGGCGAGGAGTGCGTGCAGAAGACCAACTACTTCACCATCGAGGTGTTCGGCGCCCACGCCCGCACCTGCGCGCAATACCTCGCCAAAGGCTCACGCGTCCTCGTTGACGCCGAGCCGGACTGGCGCGAATGGACCGACCAACACGGCACCAAGCGCGAAGCGGTCACCTTCACAGCCCGCCAGGTCCTGTTCGAAGGCACCCGCCCCGCACCCGCCGCCACCAGCGACAACGCCAGCCCGGCCCCGGCCGCAGCCGCCCCGGCGTCACCGCCGGCCGCATCCCAGACGCCGCCGGCGCCAGCCGTAGCTGTTGGCGCGCTGGGCGCGGTCTCGGCTGACGACCTGCCGTTCTGATGAGCGAACCCTCAACACAGCGATCCCGCCCGGGCAGGACGATGCACCATGCGGACGCCTCGATCGTGCCTGCCGCCGATGAAATGCGCCACGGCATGAGTGACCAGGCGCGCGAGGCCGCCCAGAACGCCGAGAACGAGGCGTGCGAATACCCGGACGGCCGGTTCGCTGCCGTGGTGTCCCCGCTTGCCGAGGCCGTGCGGATCTTGGCCGACGAGATCGACCGACACGACCGATCGCTACGCAACGCGTTTGACGCGATCGGGCCATGACCGAACACTCCCGACCAGGTAGTCGCTTCAGCCATCAGGGATGCAGCGGCCGGCCACGGGTCTGCCGCGAGTGCGTTCGCGCGATCTCGCTTCAATGGTGGGGCGCGATCGCGCGCCACACCGCCGACACCGCGGCGCGCTGCGAACTGTGCGAGATCGGGCTCGCCGAAGTCTGCGGCGAGCACCTCCTCGACGATGTGCGCGAACACCGCACACGGATGCGGGAGCTCGGGCGCCGGATCAGCGAGCCGCCCCGCCCGACACCCTGGCGTGTTCGCCCCGGGTGTCGCGATCGGCCGGGCGCGGGCGGCACGCGAGGACCGCTGAGGCGCGCTCGCCATCATCGCCGTGACGACGCGCCCCGGCTGCCCGGTCCGGGCGTGCTCAGACGACGCGGCGTCTGTTGACCCGCGCGACGGCGCAGGCGCCGGTGACGCGGGCTACAGGGTGCTCGTGCAGGTCGCCTGCCCGGCTTGGACGGTGAGCGGCTGCCCGGCGGCGCTGGCGGGCGCCGTCAGGTACACGTCGGCGTAGCCGCTGGCGTTGGTGTGGTAGCTGGCGCTGGCACCGGCGCTGTCGGTCACGGTGACCGTCGCGTCGGGCTGGTTGGAGTGCACGTACACGTCCCAGTCGTCATAGCGGCTGTCATAGGAGGCAACGGCCGCGCACCGCGCCGATGCTGAGACACCGCCGCCGGCGCCCGGGGCGCCGCCAAACGGCTTGGCGTTGGCATAGTCGGCGTCAAACGTACGAGACAGGGCAGCGCGGATCGTCGCGTCAGACGTGATCAACCCCAGCTCGCGGTTGCGGCTCAGCGAATCAACCGAGAAGTTCTCAGAGCCCAGGAACACCCGGGCCGACGTGAGGATCATCTTGGCGTGGATGTACAGCGCGGCGTCGCCGGCGTAGGTTCGGACATGCACGCCGGCGGCGGTCAGCTGCGCAAACGCGCTGTCCCATGACGAGTCAGCGGTCATCGTGACGCGGACGTCGACCCCGCGGCGGGCGTCAGCTCCCAGCGCGCCCTCGATCGCGGGGGAGTCCATCTCCTCGTTATAGACGTCCACCCATCCCGCGGCGGACGCGATCAGCCCGACCAGCGCGCTCTGCGCACCCGGGCTCCACACCAGGTCCCGGCCGGCGGGGGCGGAGATCCGCCGGCGGTCCCAGTCAGCAGCAAACGTCTGCTCAACGGCCGCGTCGTCAGCAGCGATCGTGTCGATGACCCCGAAGTCGCGGCTTGAGGCGTAATACTCAGGCGTGAGATTGAAGGTCAGGATGTAGGCGCGCCCGTCGACAATCAGCGACTTCTGGTGGGTGAGCGCGAAGTAGGACGCCGTCCAACGGACCGGCACGCCGCGCCCCTGAAGGTAGTCATAGGCGGCCTGGTCGGGCGCGAACCCCTGCCCGTCATAGCCGCCGTTGAGCAACACGCGGACCGCGACCCCACGGTGAGCGTCAGCAACCAAAGCGGAATCGACCCGCCGGTCGTCGTCCTCATACATGACCATCTCAACCTCATGTCGGGCGCCCCTGACCGCTGATAACACCGGGGCGATCCCGTCCTGCGGCTCGGTGATCAGCGTCAACTGCCCCGACGGGGTCGACGCCGGGTCAGATGCCCGGGCCGATGCCCGCGTCGCCATCGCGGTCTGCGCGGGCTGAGCCGACGCCGAGGACATGGCGCTCGTGGCAGCCCCACACCCGGTCAAAGCAAGCGCAGCGCACGCCCAGAGGGCCAATCGCAGGCGGGTTGGCATCGCTCTCACCATAGGGCCGCTGACGGCGTGCCCGGGCATGGGCGCCACGAGCTCCTGCACGGCCCCGCGACCCGTCTGCCGGCGCCGTGCCGCCCGTGGCGCAGACAACAGGCGACGCGTTCCACACCCCACCAGGCACGAGCACGCACGACGCGTCTGACCCGACCACGCGCAACGCCGCGACACCGCGACGCTGGACCGCCTCACCCGCCACGCCGCCTGAGAGACCAACCCGGCGCTCAGCCCGCCCGGACGGCCGCCACCAGACCCGAACCGAAGGGAGAGCACATGGCCAACCACGCCCCCATGACCCTGCTCGCCTGGCCCTACCCCGGCCGAGATCGACTCCCGGCCGCGCTGATCGCACGACTGACCGCCGCCGACCT
>JBELAG010000497.1:0-3535 GCA_049509055.1 Solirubrobacteraceae bacterium | reverse complement strand
CGACATCGTCGATCGGGGTGGCAGCGTCGCGCTTGAGCTTGTGGTTGTAATAGAGCAGCACCGGCGCGCCGGCGGCGTCGAGCACCACCGGATCAAATGGCAGCTGAGCCGCGTCGATCGTGCGCAGCCCAGTCTTGATCACCAGCGTCACCGCAGTCTTGATCGTCAGATGACGCAGCCTCGCGATGTTCTCCGGGGCCTCGATCTGCTGCATGACGTGCTCGTCGACCGCTCGCGGCAGGCTCTTGCGCTGGGACGGCGCCTCTCCCTTGTAGTAGGCGGCGGTCGCGGGTAGCCGCGGCTCCCAGCCGTTGGCTCGAACCTCATCGAGCAGCAGCTTCATCGCGCTGATCAGAGAGTGCTTGTAGTTCGCCGAGCACGACAGGGCGCCGACGTACGCGCGGTAGTCCTCGAGCAGCCCGCGCGTCAAGCGCTCCGGCGCCGCGAGCCACTCGCCGCGGTCGCGCAGGAAATCGCTGAAGTGCTTGAGCATGTTCGCGATGCCGGCCATCGCCGCCGGGCTCATCGTCCCGGCCCGCAGCCGCCAGCGCGCCCACCGCTTGATCATCTCGCGCAGCCACACCGGCTCGATCGCGGCGAACGAGATCGTCCGGGAAGGCTGGTAAGCGAACTCCGGAATCCCGAGCGCCTCGATCAGCCACACGTCAGCCGAGAACGGGTCAACACCCCGAGCTCGGTCACGCAACCGCGCGAGCGCCAGCCGCGCGTAGCGAACGAACGCCGTCTCCTGATGAGCGCCATCACGATTGCGTCGCTGCTGCAGCTGCGCCTCCCACCAATCCTGTTCGCGTTCCAGCAACGAGCTGACCCCCAACCCACCGACGAACTCGGCTGCCGTCCCGACCCGGCGGTAATCGAATGCGTGACGGTTCTCATCAAAGCGCTGCTGGATCACGTAGCGCAGCTCCGAGCGCAACGGCTCAGCCAGACAGCTGAAGTCGTAATGCGGCACCAGCCGCCGCTCGGTCTCAGCCGACAGCACCACGAAGTCATCGACGTTGCGCGCCATGCCCTTGCTGCGCGCCCAGTCGCACGTTCGCTTGTGCGCGTCACACAACCTGGCCGTTCGCGGCATCGCCGGGAAGCTGCAGCCGGGGACCTCGCACCGTGCCTCGCCGATCGGCGACCGCGCCGCCCCCCGCGCGAAGCCGTCCTGCTCCGGCCGGCCGGCATCGATCCAACGCTTGCCGTGAAAGGAACACCACCATGCCGAACAGCGCGAGCGCTCGCAACCCGCCGCGGCACACGGCTGCAGACGCCGCTTCCACGCTGTCAGCAACCAGACCCCGCCAGCGAGCCACACATCCACCGGTGGGCGTCCGTCGACGACCCACCGAGCGCCGTGGGTCACGCACAACCAACGGTCATCCGCGCGGTCAGGACGCGAGTTGCCGCGTCGCGGGCAGCCGTCGACCGCGCACCTGTGACCGAACAGGATCACCTCGCCCGGCTCGGGAACGAACACGTCGACAGAGAACTCGGGGCGGACCGCGCCCGCCAGCACCTCACCCCACCAGCTCAAGTCCGCCGACGCGCGACCGCCATCGATCACCCGCAGCATGCTCGCGGTCGCGCGCGTCATAACAGCTCCCCGAGCGACTCGAGCATCCCCGCCGCTGACAGCGCCTCGCGCAGATCCTCGACCGAGGGATGCAGGTAGGTGCCGCTCGTCGTCTCAACTGAGCTGTGCGTGACCAGCCGGCTGATCACCTCCAACGGCACCTTCCCACGCATCGCCAACGTCACATACGTATGGCGCAGCATGTGAGGCGTGAAATGAAACCCCACCTTCACGCGCGTGCGCCGGACCAGATCGGCGACCGCGTCGCTGCTCATCGGCCGCCCGATCCGCCCCGCCCACAAATTCACGAACACATAGTCGGAATCCAGCTCGCCGTACTCCTCATGCATGTAATCCGAGTAGCAGCGCACCAGATCGCCGGTGATCGGGATCGACCCCTCGCTCTTCGCCCGCGCCCCGTTCACATTGTCACCCCGAAAGACGATCTCGATCCGCCGCTCATGCCCAACGAAGTCGCTGTGACGCAACCCAAGCGCCTGCCCGACCCGCATCCCCGTCAACGCCAACAGCGCGAACAGAAACCTGTCCCGCAACCGCTCCTGGACATGAATGACCGCGGCAACCTGAGCGAGCGTCAGCGTCCGCGGCACCCGTCGCTCCTCACGCATCCGCCCGACCCGACCGCGCGGCATCGACTTCGCGATCCCGTGCAGAAACGGCCTGTAGCTGCCGCGGCCCGAGCGCGTGTAATCGATCAACGAGGACGCGAACCGCAGCCCGTTGCGCTCGTGATACTCATAGAAGCCGATCACCGCGCTCAACGCGCGGTTCACGGTCCGCCGCCCACGACGCGGATCGCCGCTCACCAGCACCACCACGTTCTCCGCCGGAGAACGCATCCACGCGGTGAACTCCCCCAACGACTCCACCGACGGCTGATCCCATCCCAACCCCCGCCCCGCCAGAAACAACCAATACAGCTTCAAATCATGCGCGTAAGCGCGGACGGTGTTCGGCGAGCGCTCGATATGCGCCAGCCACGCCAGATACCGCTCGACCGGCTCGACCGGGAGACGATCGGGACCAACCACGGTCCACGACACGGCCCCCGTGACCGGCATCACCACCCGCCGCACCACGAACCCCTCAGCATCCGGCGCCGCCGGCAACCGAGTCTCAGCAGGGGATGTTGTCAAGGACGCCACGCGCGGCGATCACACCCATTGGCCGCCGCTCTCACACGTCGGTCACGTTGATGACGCCCTCAAGATACGTGTCGCCTCGGACGCCCCCACCGGGCCCACAGCGACATCGGCGACAGACCTTGGGGCGCTACAGATAACGCGCAGCACGATTGCGTTGAACCTTCGGTTGTACTCGCCGGCGAGCCGGCGGGCGCGGCCGGGGTCCTCCCAGCACCACTCGCTGAAGCGCTCCTGCAAGGCCTGGGCTTTCTCTTGGGCGGCGGCGGTCTCGGTCGGGTTAACGACGCGGCGGCCGTCGTCGGTCTCGTCGGTGACCTGGATCGGGCGCTGCTCGAGCACGGCCTTGGCCAGCGCCGGGGCGGGCATCCGCTCGGTTCCCCACACGCTCGTGGCTTGCACGCTCCAGCTGCGGCCCTTGACCGCCCACATCGCCCCGCCCGGATGCTCCACCTGGATGTCGGGGTCTTCGAGGATCTCAGTTAGGAACTGGCGGTGGGTGTCGGCGTCGATCCACACCGCGCCGAGCCGCGGCTCGATCTCTTCCACCGTCAGATCCGCCGGCAGCACCCGCTCCAGCGCGCGCACGTTCACCTCAAGCTCCGGCCGCTCGATCGCGGCGTGGCGGGCGTGCTCGAGCTTGGCGCGGACGTTCCCGGACAGGTACTCGGCCGCGGGCACCAGCCGCTGCTCAGCCGGGTCCTCGTAGACCAGCTCCCCTAACTGCCCCCGCGCCTCCACGGCTGTAACACCAAGGAGGTGGGCGATCTCGCCGAGATCGGCGCGGCCG
>JBELAG010000496.1:0-3539 GCA_049509055.1 Solirubrobacteraceae bacterium | reverse complement strand
CGCCGCGACCAGATCGTGAAGAACGCATAACGGCCATCAGGGGACCATTGGACCGTCGTCGAGTTCGCGTTGGCAAGCCATCCGTTCCCGGGAACTGGCGCCAGATCACGCGAACCCGCGTGCCGACGCGGATTGGCGTGCCGATCACGCCGTCGGGCTCAGCGACCCGCCCAGAACACGACATCGGACCGCCCGAGTTCCCGCCGACCGGCTGGGCGCCCGAAGCAATCAACGTCCGCCCCGTGATCCCGTCGCGATAGTTGCCGCTGGGGTCGACAAATGTCGGGTCCTCGGGACCGAGCCACGGGCCCAGGATCGCGCTTTGCGAATTGCCGGTGTAATCGGCCCCTGCGATCGGCAGCTCGCGGTGAAACGGGGCCCGCGACAGCGATAGGGCGTTGGCGGAATAGCAGCCCGGACTAAAGCTGGTGATCAGCAATCGGCCGTCGGGGGAGAACTGGCCCGAGTCCCCGCGCCCGACCGCGCCCAGGCCGCCGCCGTTGACGCGGACCGTCCATAGCTCGTTGGGGAGGGGCGGATAGCAGTCAGCAGCGTGTGCCGCCGGAGCGACCGCCGGGCCGCCAAATGTCGTGCCCTGGGGCGCGGCGAGAAGTAGGCGTCCGTTCGTACCAGGCGTGACGGCATCCACCCCAGCAACGCGCACCAGCATGCAACCAAGCACGACTGCGACCGCGACGAGCGCGCGGCCAAACCCCGGTCCAAGGCGCCGAGCCACAACGACAATCGTGGCCGGGAGATCAAGCGACGACCGGCTGACCCACCGGCGTTCGCATCAGCCCGCTCGACCGGCTAGAGGGTTGCGAAGCGCGATCGACAAAACATCGTCGATCGAGCGCTTGCCTTGGTTGCGATGCCGAGGTGGTTGAGCAGGGTTTGCATGTCGCGGCGGGGGGTTTCATAGTCGCGGTCGATGTTGGTCCAGTTCTTGGGTGGCCGGCCTCGTCGTGGTGTTGGATCCCGGCGGCGAGGGGCGCGATGACCTCGTCGCGGAGGGTCAGTAGCGCGGGAACCGGTCGACCATGCCGGTCAGCCGGGCGGTGATCTGCGGGAACTTGTCCAGCCTGTGGCCGCAGCCGAGCTGTTTGGCGTGATGCGCGATCGCCTCGAAGCGCAGGACGCGTTCGCCTTTGGTGTACGCCTACAGCGTCAAGAATCCGAAGTGGACCTGTTCGGCAGCAAAGGCCGCCCGCACCGCAAAGCCGGTCAAGAGCTCTCCGATCAGCAGGCAGTCGTGATCGAGAAACCTCATTGAGCGTCGCTTTGGCGACGGCTTTATGTCGGAATCTTGACGGAGCAGCTAGTATTGAGGCATGTCCCCACTCGCTGCAGAAGCTCGTCGAGTGCACGACCAAGCACAGCTGAGCGATCGCCAGATCGCTGCGGCGACCGGCGCTCGGCCGAGCACTGTGCGCGATTGGCTCAGTGGCCGTAGCGCGCCCAGCGGCGCGCGCGCCGAGCGCCTCGTCGAGCTCGGCGCGATGATCGATCGACTCGCGCGGGTCATGGACCCCGACTTCATCCCGATCTGGCTGACCCGCCCGATCGAGGCGCTTGAGGACGACAAGCCCGTCGAGGTCCTCGCCCGCGGCGACTATCGCCGGATCGCGCGGCTGATCGCCGAGCTCGAGTACCCCGGCGTGTCCTGAGCAGGCACGTGGACGTCGACACGGTCGCCGTCCACGGCGAGTGGATCCGCCACGCGCCGCACCGCTCCGCGCTGCTCGGTCGCGCCGTCGAGCCCACCGGAATGACCACGTGATCGGCTGAGTGATCAGCGACACCAAACGCACCGTATCGAGCGGCAGTGTGCTGGAAGGGAGGAGACTGCAGTGGTGGCGTTGTTCGGGTGTGCCGACGTCGGAACAGGAGGTTGACGGAGAGAGATGACCACAGACCGGCTCAGTCCGCTGGATGCATCGTTCCTGCATCTGGAGGACGCGACATCGCACATGCACATGGCGGCGGTGCTGATCTTCGCCGGGAAGGCACTGCCATACGAGCGGCTGCTGGCCCACGTCGAGTCGCGTCTGGGCCTGGTGCCGCGCTACCGGCAGCGTCTCGCGGAGGTTCCGCTGGCCCAGGCCCGCCCGCGTTGGGTCGACGACGAGCGCTTTGACCTGCGCTACCACGTGCGCAACACCGCGCTGCCGGAGCCCGGCAGCGAGTACGAGCTGCAGGTGCTCGCCGGCCGCGTCTTCTCCCATCATTTGCGCCGCGACCGGCCGCTGTGGGAGATGTGGCTCGTGGAGGGCCTTGATCGCGGCCGCTTCGCGATCCTCTCCAAGACCCACCATGCGCTCGTCGATGGGATCTCGGGCCTGGATATCCTCAGCGTGCTGTTCGCGTCTGACGAGGAGTCTGGCCCGTGGCGGCCCGAGCCTGCGCCCTCGAGCGCCGGGCTGGTGACCGAGGCGCTGCTCGAGCGCGCGACGAACGTCGGCGAGCTCGTGCGCCCGCTGCGCGCCGCCGTGCGACGCCCGCGCACGGCCGTCAACCGCATCGCGCAGACTGTCGTCGGCGCCGGCGCGCTGACCTGGGCGGGCGTGCAACCGGCGCCGCTCACCCCCTACAACGCCGGCCAGGTCGGCCCGGACCGGCGCTTCACATGGACGCGCGCCTCGCTCGAGGACGTCAAGGCGATCAAGAACACGCTCGGCGCGACCGTCAACGACGTCGTGCTGACCGTGGTCACGCTCGCGCTGCGTCGGCACCTGATCCGGCGCGGCGAGGACATCGACGAGCTCGAGCTCAAAGCGTTCGTACCAGTCAGCGTGCGCGCCGAGGACCATCGCGGAACGCCCGGCAATCAGGTCTCCGGGATGCTGACCACACTGCCGGTCGGCTGCGCGGATCCCGTCCGGTGCCTGGCGACGATCTCGGCGCAGATGCGCGTGGTCAAGCAATCCGGACAGGCCGTCGGGGCGAAGGCGCTGACTGAGCTCAGCGGTTTCGCGCCGCCGACGCTGCTTCACGAGGCGTTCCGGCTGGTCGCCACCCGCCAGCGCTTGGTCAACCTCGTCGTGACCAACGTGCCGGGACCGCAGTTCGCGCTCCACCTCGACGGCCGCGAGCTGACCGACATCTTCCCGATGGTGCCGCTCGGGTCCAACCTCAACCTCGGCATCGCGATCGTCTCCTACGACGGTGCGCTGAACTTCGGCCTCGTGGGTGACTTCGCCGTGATGCACGACCTCGAGGACCTCGCCGACGACGTTCTCGCCGCCCTGCAGCAGCTCACAGCCGCTGCGCTAGAGCCCCACGGCGAGCAGCCCGCCGCCCCGTGGCCCGGGTATGACCAGCAGACGGTGCCCGCCATCACCAAGCGCCTCCGCGACGCTGGTCAAGACGTCGCTACCGCAGTCCGGTCATACGAGCTCGCGCACAAGCACCGCCGGGGCGTCATCGACGCCACCGAGCAGAAGCGGACGCGTGCCTGACATCCCGTCACCTGCCACCTTCCTCGAGCGATCGCGGCGCGCAACCGGACTGCGTGCCTCCGTAGCCCTCGGCAGACGCGC
>JBELAG010000495.1:0-3540 GCA_049509055.1 Solirubrobacteraceae bacterium | reverse complement strand
TCAGCTGCTGCGCGAGCTGCGCGCCGGCGCGCGACGGCGCGACGCGCGCGGGCGCGAGCGCGCGGGGGTCCAGGCCGGCGCGCTGCAGCGGACCGCGGTCCGCGCGGCCGGAGCCGATCGGGCCGGGCGCGGCCGCGAGCTCGAGCGCCTGGCGCTCGCGCTCGGCGCGCACGATCCGCAGCGCACGATGGCCCGGGGCTACGCGCTGGTGCAGGATCGCTCGGGGTCGCCGCTCGGCTCCGCGGCCGCCGCGCGCGCCGCGCGCGAGCTGACGCTGCGCTTCCACGACGGCGCGCTGGCGGCGCGCGTCGAGCCCGGGGACGAGCAATGACCGACCCGGCCCGCAGCTACGAGACGGCGGTGGCGCGTGTGGAGGAGATCATCCGCCGTCTGGACTCCGGCGACGCCGGGCTGCGCGAGACGCTCGATCTCGTCCGCGAGGGCCGCGAGCTGGTGGAGTACTGCGCCGCCGAGCTCGACGCCGTCTCGCAGGGCCTGGAGGAGCTGCGGCTGGAGGACCTGGTGACCCGGCTGGAGACACGGGAGGCCGGTCGGTGAGCACGTACGAGAAGCTGGCCGGGCTGGCGCTCGAGGTCGACGGCTACGCGCTGGAGGGGCTGCGGGCGGACGTGTCCAGCGGCTTCGAGCGCCTCTGCACCGTCGTGCACCTGCGCGGCGACGGGCTCGAGGGCGTCGGCGAGGACGTCGTCTACGACGCCGACGACCAGCGCGCCTTCCAGCGCGCGGGCGCCGTCCACGACCTCGCCGGGCGCTGGGCGCTGGGCGACTTCTGCGAGCGCATCGACGGCCTCGACCTGTTCCCCGCCGCGCCCGAGCACGGCGACGTGTCGCGGCTGTACCGCCGCTGGACGTTTCACTCGGCGGCGCTGGACCTGGCGCTGCGCCAGGCGGGACGGCCGCTGCACGATGTGCTCGGGCTCGAGTCCCGGCCACTGACGTTCGTCGTCTCGCTGCGTCTCGGGGAGCCGGCCACGCTGGAGCCGCTGGAGCGCCGGCTCGCCCGCTATCCGACGCTGCGCTTCAAGCTCGACGCCACCGGCGCGTGGACGCCGGAGCTGATCGCCGCGCTGGTCGCAACCGGCGCCGTGGACTCGGTGGACTTCAAGGCGCTGTATCACGGCACGATCGTCGACCAGGCGGCGGACCCGGTGCTCTACGCGCGGGTCGTGGAGGCGTTCCCCGACGCCTGGCTGGAGGACCCCGACGTCGTCACCGAGGCGACGTCGGCGGCGCTGGCCGGCGCACACGACCGGATCACCTGGGATGCGCCGATCCACTCCATCGCCGACATCGAGGCGCTCCCCTTCCCTCCGCGGATGGTCAACCTCAAGCCGTCCCGGATCGGCGGGCTGGCGAAGTTGTGCGCCACCTATGACTACTGCGCCGAGCACGGGATCGGCGCCTACGGCGGCGGTCAGTTCGAGCTCGGCCCCGGCCGCGGGCAGGCTCAGTATCTCGCCTCGCTGTTTCACCCCGGCACCCCCAACGACCTCGCTCCGGTCGGCTACAACGAGGCCGACCCCTCCCCCGGGCTGCCGTCCAGTCCGCTCGCGCCTGCCCCGGAGCCGGTCGGCTTCCGCTGGGCCGCAGCGTGAACCCGATCTCCTACCCGAGCGCGAACAGCAGCTTGCCCTGCACGCCGCGGTCGGTCAGGCGCGCGAACGCCTCGTTGACCCGGTGCAGCGGGAGCTCCTCGTCGACGCGGACCCTGATCGCGCCGTCGGCGAGCGCCGCCAGCGCGGCCTGAAGCCCTTCAAAGCGCTGACCCCGCGGGAGCGCCATCCCGCCATAGCCCAGCAGCGAGATCGTCTTGCGGTACAGCTGTTGCATGTTGAACGTCACCTCGGCTCCGGCCGAGGTCCCGAACGACACGAGCCGGCCGCCCGATGCCGGCGCGTCGATGACCGGCGCCGTGAACGCGCCGCCGAGCGGATCGAAGGCGACGGTCGGCGTCAGCTCGGCGAGCGGCCCGGCCAGCTCGCCGGGACCGGCGACGATCACGCGCTCGGCGCCCTGGTCGGCGATCGACTGCGCCTTGGCGGCCGAGCCCGTCTGCCCCCACACGGTCGCGCCGGCCGCCCGGGCCAGCGAGATGATCATGCTCGGCCGTCGAGCGAGCCGGCCGCCTCGCCGCCGAGCGTGCGCGGCAGCGGCCCGTCGGGGGCGACGCGACCCTCGGCGATGTAGCGGTCGATCGGATTGACGCCGGCGTACTGCAGCGCGACCCGGACCTCGCCCTCGCCGGGCTCGGGCAGCTCCACCTGCTCGACGACGAGCGGCTCGCCGTGGCGGCGCAGGCGAGCCGCCGCGATCGTGGTCGATGCCATGGGGCGCGGATTAGCAGATGCCCGGCGGCGATAATCAGCGGATGACATCGAGCACCGAACTGCACGGCACCGTGGCGTTGGTCACCGGCGCCTCCAGCGGAATCGGCGAGGCGACCGCGCTCGCCCTCGCGCACCAGGGCGCCGCGGTGGCGATCGCCGCCCGGCGCGCGGACCGGCTGCAGGCGCTCGCGCGGCGGATCTCCGACGCCGGCGGCACCGCGCTGGCGATCGAGGCCGACGTCACCGAGCAGCCGCAGGCCGAGGCGCTGGTCCAGCGGACGGTGGCCGAGCTCGGCCGCCTCGACACGCTCGTCAACAACGCCGGGGTGATGCTGCTCGGCCCGGCGGTCGGCGCCCCGCTCGACGAGTGGGAGCAGATGATCGCGATCAACGTCCGGGGGCTGCTCTACTGCTCCCACGCTGCCCTGCCGCATCTGCTGGCGGCGGCCGAGGGCGGGCGCCGGCAGGTGGCCGACCTCGTCAACATCAGCTCGGTGGCGGGCCGCGTCGCCCGCAGCGGAAGCGGCGTCTACAACCTCACCAAGCACGGGGTCGGGGCGTTCAGCGAGGCGCTGCGCCAGGAGGTGACCGCCCGGCACGTGCGGGTCTCGATCGTGGAGCCCGGCGCGGTCGAGACCGAGCTGCGGTTCCACAACCGTCCCGAGGTCCAGGAGCAGATGCGCCAGCGCTTCGGCGACATCGAGATCATGCAGGCGCCCGACATCGCCGGCGCCGTCGTCTACATCGTCACGCGCCCATGGCGGATGTCGGTCAACGAGATCCTGATCCGACCCACCGAGCAGACCAACTGACCGTCCCCCGCCTCCCAGACGTGCGCGGGGGCCGACCGCGCGGGGCGGGCATCGCCGGGGCCGGCCAGGCCCGGGGAACCGTCTTCAGGCATGTCATGAAGAGCGTTCCCCAGCCCTGACCCCTGGCCCTCGCCGAGCCGCCGGCGGCAGGCCACGAGCGCGTCTCGGTGGTCTGCACCGACCCACTGTGCGCAGAACGTCGGCTGCCACGCCCGGGAACGTTGGCTTAACCTGGGGTCAGCCAACCGGAGCCGCGGTCGAGTCCGGCCATCGACAGGACCGGCCGTACGGTCCGGGGTGCATTCAAACCAGGAGATCCCTTGCAAGAAAGACTCGCCATCGCGGGAGCCGGCACGATCGCATCCGGACTCGCCGCCGTC
>JBELAG010000494.1:0-3575 GCA_049509055.1 Solirubrobacteraceae bacterium | reverse complement strand
AGTGCTGACCCTGATCGGCAACGTGATCGCCGTCGCGCGCGACCCCAGCACGCCCCGCCGATGCCCAATAGGCACGCCCGCGGCCGCCATCACCTACCACCACGCGACCGCCCCCGAGCGACGCGCAGCGTGAGCGCCACGCCGCGCAACCCCAAGCCCAACCCCCCAAGGAGAACCTGATGCGAGACATCGCCACCACCACCCTGTCAGGCAACCTCACCCGCGACGTCGACCTGCGCCACCTGCCCTCCGGCGCCGACATCGCCCGACTACGGATCGCGACCACCGCCCGCCGACGCACCGGCGAAGAGTGGGTGCAGAAGACCAACTACTTCACCATCGAGGTGTTCGGCGCCCACGCCCGCACCTGCGCCCAACACCTGAGCAAGGGCTCACGCGTGCTCGTTGACGCCGAACCGGACTGGCGCGAGTGGACCGACCAACACGGCACCAAGCGCGAAGCGGTCACCTTCACCGCCCGCCAGGTCCTGTTCGAAGGCGCCCGCCCCGAACCCGCCGCCACCAGCAACGGCGCCACCCATGTGCTGGCCGCGGCCACCCCGGCCCAACCGCCGGCCACGCCTCCAGCGCAGACGCCCGCCGCCCGGCACGCCGTCGCGGTCGACGGGGGCTCTACAGCAACCGCTGACGACCTCCCGTTCTGATGAGCGGACCGGTGAAGACGACGATCACGCCCGACCGGGCGATCCACCGCGCCGACGGGTCGGTCGCGCTCTGCTGCGAGTCTGGGAACCCGGAGTTGGGTGTGGTCCTCACCCCGGAGCCGGCTGGCGTGATCATCGGCGTGCCCGCAGGAGCACCCTGCCTCGGCCTGGTGGCGGTGCGCCTGGGTCAACCGCGCTGCGCGCTGCTCGCCGAACTCGCCAGTCACGCCGCCGCCGCGCCCGGAGACCATGACGCCACCGTCAGCGATGAGATGGTCGCCGCGCTCGAGCGCCGACTCCAGCGCGCCTACGACGCCCGGCGCGGAACAGTGTTTGACCGCGAGCACGGCTGGGGCTGGTGCGTGGGGTGTGGACGCAACCCGGTATCTGCCGAGGACGGCATCGACACCTGCCCCGCCGGCCTGGCGAACTGCTGATGACCGCGACCCGCGAAATCGAGCAGCAGCGGCCGGCCGCGATCGTGGCCGGCTCGGCGCTGACGCTGCGCCCCTACCAGCAGGAGGCGATCACCGCAGTCGAGCAGGCGCTGGCGCGCGGGGTGCGCCGCCCGCTGGTCGTGCTGCCGACCGGCACGGGCAAGACGGCGTGCTTTTCGGCGTTGATCGCCCGGCGCGGCGGCAGCGCGCTGGTCCTGGCCCATCGTGACGAGCTGCTGCGCCAGGCGGCGGAGAAGATCGCGATCGCTGATCCCACGCTCGCGCTCGGGGTCGGGTTCGTCGCCGCCGAGCGCGACGACGTCGCCGCGCCGGTCGTCGTCGGCAGCGTGCAGACCCTCGCCCAGACACGCCGCCTCCAACGGCTGCCACGACAGTTCGACACGGTTGTCGTCGACGAAGGGCATCATGCTTCAGCGCGGTCGTACCGGCGGATCCTGGCGCATCTGGACCCCTCGCCGGTGATCCTCGGCGTCACCGCCACGCCAGCCCGGGCGGATGGCACGCCGTTGGGGGTGGTGTGGGAGGAGATCGTCTATCAGCGTGGGATCGCGGAGATGATCCGCGCCGGCTATCTCGCCGACGTCCGCGGCATCCGCGTCGGCCTCGAACAGATCGACCTCGACCAGGTGGCGCAGTCCGGCGGCGACTATCAGGCCGACGCGCTCGGCGAGGCGCTTGAGCAGGCGTCCGCGCCCCGGCATGTGCTGGCTGCGTATCAGCGCCACGCCACCGGTCGCAAGACGATCGTCTTTGTGCCGACGGTCGCGCTGGCGTACCGGATGGCCGGCGTGTTTCGCGACGCCGGGATCGCCGCCGAAGGCCTCGACGGCACCACCGCGCCCGAACGCCGCCGCGGGGTGCTTGACCGGTTGCGCACGGGCGAGGTCACCGTCGTGGTCAACGCTGCTCTGTTGACTGAGGGGTTTGATGAGCCGTCGGTGAGCTGCATCGTCGTCGCGACGCCCACGCGTTCGCAGGTGAAGTACACCCAGTTGGTGGGTCGGGGGCTGCGCACCTTCCCTGGCAAGGACGACTGCCTGGTGATCGACGTCGTCGGCGTCACCGACCGCCTCGACCTGCAGACGCTGCCGCGACTGTTCGGGCTGCGCCAACCCACAGCGGTCGGCGAGACCGTGACCGAAGCGATCGACCGCCAGACACGACAGGATCGCGCGGCTCAGGCGCCGGCCGCCGGGGCGGCGCGACGCAAGCCTGAGGGGGCGATGCGCAGCCGCGACGTGCAACTGCTCGGCTCACGCCAGCGAGAGCGCAAGCTGCACTGGCTGCGCCACCGCGACCACTGGCTGCTGTCGCTCGGGAGGCCGGATTACTCGCGCTCGCGCCGGCCGGTGGGCGTTGGACGGTCCTGCGACTGGACCGCGACCACGTGCAGCCGCTCGCGGTCGACGTCGACCTCGCCTACGCGCATGGGATCGCCGAGGACTACGTCCGCCAGACCGGCGCGCTGCGACTCGCCGACACCTCAGCGCGGTGGCGCCAAGCGCCGATGAACGACGCCCAGGCCAGCCTGCTGCGCCGGCTCGGGATCACGGCGCCCGACGCCGCCAGCAAGGGCCAGGCGTCTGACCTGATCACGCTCGCGCGCGGCGCCGCGCTGCTTGACCGCCTCACCCGCCACGCCGCCTGACAGACCAACCCGGCGCCCAGCCCGCCCGGCGGGCCGCCACCAGACGCGAACCGAAGGGAGGCCGCATCGCCAACCACGCCATCATGACCCTGCTCGCCTGGCCCTACCCCGGCCGAGATCGACTCCCCGCCGCGCTGATCGCACGGCTGACCGCCGCCGACCTGCTGCCACGCAGCGACACGCCCGGCCGACGCTCGCACGACGGCCACGGGCCCACGGTGCTGGCCGGCGATAGTGAGAGCGGGGCGATCCTCGCCGGTGCACCAGCACACCGTGTCAGCGGATGCGATGCGCTGATCGCCGGGCTGGTTGCAGCCAGCCTGCACGTGTACGCCGGCGGCAGACCGGCCGGCGGGTATTGCGCGGTGTGGGACTACCACCCGGCCGGTGAAGCGACCACGCCGCTACGACACCGCTGCTGCCAGCGCCACCCGCCTTCCGGCGGCGAGCTCGATCGTGATCGCGATGACGCGACCGAGTGTCAGCTGGACCGGTGGGCGCGGCTGATGCTCGGCTCGCCCGCCAGCGTCCCCGCGATGGTGCTGCTCGCCGGCCACTAACCCTCTCGCCACCGGCGGCACACCCGCCGGACCCACTCTCGCGGCGGTGCGCTGCCCGCCGGCCGCGCTGCGCGAGGCCTCGCAGCGCCGACTGGCTACCCACCCAACAGGAGGTGTTGCTCTCATGTCCCTCGTCGCAATCGTGGTCGTCGCGGTCGTGCTCGCCGTCGCCGGACGGTTGGTGCGCCTCGCTGTCCGGATCGCGTTGCTGATCGCGCTGATCGCGCTCCTGGCCAGCTACGGC
>JBELAG010000493.1:0-3575 GCA_049509055.1 Solirubrobacteraceae bacterium | reverse complement strand
GCTGTTCCCAGCACGCCTGACGCGGCGACCGAGGGCTCATAGCCGACCCACGTCGGCTAGACCCAGCCTCTTCACCGCGGGCACCATTGCGTCGCACGCGGCCGTCCGTCGCGGAGTATGCGCGCCGGCGGTGCGTCGTGGTTGGGGATTGAGGCGAGCTGCTGCGGGCGTGAGCCCGGGCCGGCGTGGGGCGCGAACCTAACGCGACGCGCGCTGACGTTGACGCGCATCGCTCGCCGAGAGCAGGCCGTTGCGGGTCAGGGCCTCGGAGAACGCCGCATGATCGGCCGCCCGGCCCGGATTGCAGTGCGGATGCTGCTGGCAGCGGGGTCGGCCGAGCGTGCGGCTATGACCCGGGTTGCCGGTCTCTGGCCGCATCGGCGAACAGGCAGACGAACAGCAGGTGTCCGAGGCAGTCACAGATCGCCTCCGGCACGCTGGGCGAGTCGCGATCCAGCGATCCGATCGCGAGCGCGGCGAACCGCCCGGCCTGCTGGGCGTGCTCGATCAGGCCGGGCGGTTCTGAGGTCGCTGACGCCATCGCAAGCGTGTCGGCGGCCTGGTCATAGACCAGGGTGAGCCAGTCATCAGGGTCATAGCCGCGGGTGCGGCTGTCGGCATCGAGGGCGAGGTGGGCGCGGTGCAGGCTGCCGGTCGCGGTCGCGTCGATGGTAGCCATCAGCTCACGCGCAAGCCCATCGCGGTCTTCGGCGGTGCTGGGGAGGGTGTGCAGGACGGTGGTGGCGACGGCGAGGCTGATCAACCGTGGCACGGCAGTCGCGAGGATGGTGATCGGGCGGTCGGGCGGCTCCTCGTCGGCGGGCAGGTCAGAGCTGCCGCGTTCAACGGCGGCGTGGTAGCGGTCGGCAAGCTCGTCGGCTGACCAGGCGCGGGCGAGGCTGCGGTAGGTGGAGTCCAGGCTGCTCAAGAGATTGGCGGGGCGGGTTCAGGGCTGAGCGCCTTCCGACGCCAGCCCCGGGGCGGAGCCTAGACATTTCTGGCCCCGGAAGGGGCTTGCCGCAGGACGCCCGGTACTTGCCCAGTGATGAGCAAGCGCGAGCAGCGAGGACGGCCATGAACATCAGTCAGGCGGTGGCAACCGCCGCCGCGGCGGGTGACGCGGAGGTTCGCCGAGCGTTTGGGGCGGCGGTCGCGCGCGGGGCGAACAACACGCTGTGCACCGCCGAGCAGGAGGGCGCGTACGGGACGTTGCGGCTGTTGACGTTGGCGTCGTTGCGGCTGCCGGACCTGTTCCTGTACTCGTATCTGCTGGAGGGGTTCGCCGATGACCCGGAGGTCGAGCGGGTTCCGCCGGTGGTGGTGGGCGCGGTTCGCGGGGTGGCGGCCGGGGCGGTGCGGCTTGCGCATCGGGCGCTTGAGACCCACGGCCGCGACATCGGCTATGAGACCGCCGCGTGGATCGACGCCGCGGTGGAGGAGGCCGGCGTGGAGCTCGCGCGGAACACCGGCGAGATCAACGCGCGGGAGGGGTCGGTGGTGCTCGATCAGTCGCGGCTGGCGGCGATCTGCCTGGCGCGTGCGACCGCCTCAACGGCGGGGGATCGGATGCGCGTCCCGGAGGAGATCGCGCACGGCCTGTCGCATCTGCTCGCCGTCTACCTGATCGCGACGACGATCGCATGACCGCGCGCGCTAGCAGCAGTCAAGGCCCCCGCCGGACCCGGGGCCGAACGGACGTGAGCCTGCGGTGGCCTGCGGCAGGCGTGGAGCGTTGAGCCGTGTGGCGGTTGTTCGCCATCGCGCTGAGCCTGACGATCATCGTGCCGCTGACGGCCGTCCTGTTGGTGTTCGCGGCGGCCAGCTCCCAGCCCCAGTGCAGCGGCGGAGGTTCCCCGGTGGGTGTGAGCATCGCGCCGGGGGTCCCGTCGGACCTGCTGGTGATCTATGACCAGGCGGCCGGCCGCTACCAGCTCGGGCCGAGTGGTTGGGCGTACCTGGCGGCGATCAACTATGTCGAGACCGACTTCGGCAACGACCTGTCGGTGTCGTGCGCGGGCGCGGTCGGGTGGATGCAGTTCGAGCCCGGCACCTGGAAGCAGTACGCCGTGTCCGCGGATCCGGCCCAGCCCGGCGCGGCGCCGGACCCGTATGACCCGTGGGATGCGATCTTCACCGCCGCCCACGACCTGCACGCCTCAGGCGCGCCGGCGGACTGGCCGGCGGCGATCTACGTCTACAACCACGCTGGCTGGTACGTGTCAGAGGTCCAGCAGCTCGCCCAGCACTACGCCCAGACCGCCAGCACCACCGGACCGGCGACCATCCCGGTCAGCGCCACACCCGCTCCGGGCGCGGCGCCGGCGTGTCCGGTCGCGGCGCCGATCACTCCCGGCCCGGTCGCCCGCATGTTGGGCGACGGGATCGCGCAGGCCCCAGCCGGCGCGCCGGTGGTGGTGCAGGAGGCGATCGCCGCGGGGGATCAGATCATCAACACCGCCTACAGCCAGGAGCGCAGCCCCAACATGCTGACGATCGTCCAGTCCTCATATGACTGCTCGGGCGCCACTGACTTCGTGCTCGAAAACGCCGGGCTGACCGGTCCGCAGGTCGACGTGGGCGACGGGATCGCCGGGGACTCCGGGATGCTTGAGACCTACGGCGACCCCGGGCCCGGTGAGTGGATCACGGTGTACGCCTCGGCCGGCCACGCGTTCATCGAGATCGCCGGACTGGTCTTGGACACCGCGCACTATGCGACGACCACGCCGGCCGGGAGCGGGCCGCGGTGGCAGCCGGCGTCGATCATCCCCGCCCAGCTGCAGGACGGCAACACGTGGACCGTGCGACACCCGCCCGGGCTATGAGCCGCCGCGCGACGATCCTGAAACGGTCGGCGCTGGTCGCGATCTGCGTGCTGGCAGTCGTCTCGGTGATCGGCCGACGCGAGGGCAGCTCGCCGTATGGGCAGCGCGCCGCCGCGCCGAGCGCCGCGCAACCGACGATGACCCGGTCGACCACGACCGCGCCGACGACGACGGTCGCGGTGAGCACGCCGCGGGTCGATGCGCGGACGGTCGCGACCACGTTCGCGGCTGCCTACGCCCTCTACCTACAGGGCGATCTGCCCGTCGACCGGCTGCCGGCGTGCTCGCCCGCAGCCCGGGCGATGGTCGCCCAGAGCGGCCCGCTGCCCGCACGCCTGCAGGTCAGCCAGCTGCGGTTGATGGCCGTTACCGGCGCCCAGGAGAGTTGGGCGGCACGCTTCGCGCTCGTCGACCGCCACGGCCGCGGCGAGGTGTCCGCCGAACTGGTACTCACGCGCTCCCGGTCGGGTTGGGGGGTCGACGAGGTGGTCGGGCCTGATCTGGACACGCTGCTCGCCCCGTCCATCCCCGCCGTGCGGCCCCCGGGCCCGGCCGCTGCCCGCCGTGTCGCCGTGGAGTTCACCGACAGCTACCTCGCTTACACCTACGGTCACGCTGGCGTCGAGGTGCTGCGCGATCTCACACCCTCGCTGCGCGCCACGCTCGCCGGTCGCCCGCCTTGGGTGCCGCCGAGCATCCGCGCGCTGCACCCGCGCGTCGCGAGCCTCGTTCTCTCGCGCCACGGCACTG
>JBELAG010000492.1:0-3611 GCA_049509055.1 Solirubrobacteraceae bacterium | reverse complement strand
CGGCACGCTGTGCCGCAACGACGTGCGGATCGGCGAGGGCGAGCACACCTTCCCCCGCCTGACGACCGCGACCCAGCTGCAAGCCAGCGCGTTCGAACTGCTCGGCATCAAGCCCAAGTAGAAAGCCAACAACCGGCCCGGAATCGCAAAACCCCCGCGATTCCGGGCCAAATCGCGTCCCACCACCAAAAACTTCCGTCTAACGGGGCTTCGCCCCAGCCCGACGAGGTGTACTTGTCTGGCCCGGATGGTTGCGGCTGGCTGAGCGGCGGCGGGTCCAGCGCGTGCGGCGTCGCGGGCGGGGTGTGTAGGCTCCGGTCGCAGGTCGCTGCGGGGCGGCTGGCCGTCCCGGTCATGAGCCGCGTGGTGCGGTAGGTGCCCCCTGACGGGGCGTGGACCCCGACGACCGGAGCTTGGTGATGAGCGTACCTCTGTCTGCCGCGGAGGTGCTCGGCGAGCACGTCTGCTTCGAGCTTGAGTGCATCGACCGGGTCTCCTGCAACGCGTACGTGCCGAAGCTGGCCTACCCGGGCGGGGTCGCGACGTTCTTTACCAAGCATCGCGGCGCGACGTTCGCCTCGACGTGCCTGGCGGATCCGATCAGCAAAGGATTCGTTGCCTCGATCCAGCGGTTCGCGGCCGTGCGTGAGATCGAGGTCGTGCGGTTTGAGAAGGGGCAGCGTAAGGACGACGTGGCGCTCGAGCGCCTGGCGGGGTTTGATCAGCCGGACGGGATCCATCTGGTCGGGGTCGCGCAGGAGAAGATCTCAACGTTTAGGACCGAGAAGCGGCGCAGCCCGGAGACGGGGGCCAGCTATCCGTGGATCGTGCGGGCCAGCGCCGTCGTCAACCAGTACTACATGTATGGGCTGGACCTGGACTTCGGTCCGTTCTTTGTGAAGTTCTCGAGCTACTTCCCGTACGGCGCGAAGCTGTGCTTCAACGGCCATCACTGGGCGCAACGCCAGGCGCAGGCGGCGGGGATCGCGTTCACCGCACTGGACAACGGGTTCCTTGAGTGCGAGCAGCCCGAGCGGCTGCAACGGATCTGCGATCGGCTCTCAGCGGCGAAGATCGACGCGTTCTTTCGCCGCTGGCTGGCGCGGCTGCCACACCCGTTCACCGGGGCGGACCGCCGCGCCGGCTACCGCTATCAGCTCTCGATCCTGCAGGCCGAGTTCTCCCTGACTCAAGTGCTCGACCGCCCCCACTCCGGCCGCGTGTTCTTCGAGTCGCTGATCCGCGAGAACCTCGATCTCGGCCGGCCCGACAAGGTCAGCCTGATCTTCGACCGCCGCGTCCGCGGCCGTGGCCGGCGGCCGACCCCGTCGCGGTGGCGCACCCGCGTGCTCACCGACGGCGTCACACCATCGATCCACGTCGACTACAAGCATTCCAAGATCAAGCAGTACCACAAGCTCAAACCAAGCGATCAGAACCGAGACGACAATCAACGACACCCGGGACTTCGCGATCGGCAAACGGCTGGGGAACCTGCCCGAACTGCGGCAGGTCGGCTTCCACGCCAACCGGCGACTGCTTGCCACCCAACGACTCGGCCACGACCCGATCACCGCCGCCCGGGCGCTCGCGCAGATCACCGACCCAATCACCATCGGCGACGGCCAGACCAGAGTCGCCGGGCTGCGGTTCGGCGACCCTCGCGCGATGGCATTACTGTCGCTGCTGCCCGTGTTCTGCCTGTCCGTGCGGGGCTTCACCAACCGCGAACTGCGAACGCTGCTCGCACCGCTGCTGGGACTTCTCCCCGGCACCATGACCGCCGGACAGGCGACCTACGACCTGCGGCGACTCCGCGTCCACGGTCTGATCCAACGCATCCCCCACAGCAACCGCTACCTCCCCACCGAAGACGGACTCAGAGCCGCGCTCGTGCTCACCCAAACGCACAACCGAATACTCACCCCAGCCCTCGCCGCCGCCAACGACCCACTCACGGACTTCCCCCGCCTACACCGAGCGGTCCACAGCGTGCGAACAGCACTCGAGGACTACGCAAGACGGGAAGGGCTCGCCGCCTGAAACTGACAAGCCGACACCAAACAGAAACTTGACCTGCTTTTCACGGGCGTTGGGGTCAAGGACCCTAGCGGGCTATCCATTTGAGTCAGGTCAGCATCCTCGCCCTCTGCACGCAGCCCACGCCCCAAGGGTCGTAGGGAACCAGTGATTCCAGGCGGACTTGGCGCCCCGCGGCCCACCCGGCTCGGGATGCGGCCTGCCAACGATCGCCGCGGCGGGCCGGGACCCGTCGCTACGAAGCCCCCGGACCAACCTGACTCAAATGGATAGCCCATAACGCCTAAAGGAGTAGCGACCTTCCTCTTGTTCGCGGCCGCGAGCCACGGCGTCGCGCCTACGC
Organism: Solirubrobacteraceae bacterium; assembly: GCA_049509055.1. Classification (GTDB taxonomy): domain Bacteria; phylum Actinomycetota; class Thermoleophilia; order Solirubrobacterales; family Solirubrobacteraceae; genus Palsa-465. Next base: position 1,228 of record JBELAG010000492.1, on the reverse strand, counting down.
TCAGCCCCGGGCGCCGCGTAGGTTGCCCGTCAGTGCCGCTTGTGTTCCAGAGGGGGGGAGCCAGGTCGACGTCGCCACGATACTGCTTCGACCCCGTTTGCTAGCGAGGTCGCTGCAAGCGTCCGGCTCCCCAATTGGCGAATAGGAGCACAAGCCCGCCGATACGACTCAGTCCTGTTCTCGCGATTCCGCGGGTGCCGCGCTCGGCGGCCGCAGCTCGGCAGCCAGGCGACCGTCGCGTAGCGCGTCGTCAATCGTCTCGGCGGGTTGGTCACTTCTGACTGAGACCCTTCGGCGGGCTGAGCGTGACGGCCGTTCGAGCTGCGAGAGACAGCGGGAACGGTTCAGGCTCTGCTGCTGCGCGGTTACCGGATTTCGTAGGTGCCGTCGAGTCGGGCGCGCGCGATGACGTGTCCGGCCATGGCGTGGAGTGCGTCGGCGAGGGTGAACTTGTCGGGCAGGTCTGGCTTGTTGTTGAGAGCGAAGAGTTGAAAGACGTAGGAGTGCGGTCCGTGTGAGCGCGGCGGTTTGGGGCCGGCCCAGCCGCGGCGGCCGAGGGCGCCTCTGCCGTGTTTGATTCCGGGGATCGGGCTGGGGTCGGTGAGGCCGTTTTCGGGAATGCCGTTGAGTGATGGGTCGATGCCGAGCGTGAGCGCGTGGGCGGCGGGCGTTTTGAAGGGGACGTCGGGGTCTTGGACGATGAGCACGAGTTCCGCGGTGCGGGCTGGTGGTGTCGTCCAGGCCAGTGCGGGTGAGATGTTGGAGCCGAAGATCCTGCCGCGGTGCCGCTCAGGGATCGGGGTGCCGTGGTCGAAGGCGGGGCTGGTAAGGGTGAAGCTCTCGGGTGCTTGCATGTCGGGACGCGCCCAGACGAGGGTGTCGTGTCCGGCGTGTCGGTTGCGCAGTGCGCGACCGATGGGGTTTGCGGGCATGCTCCTGGTCCTTCGCTTTATCTGCTGTTGGATTGCAGGCGGGTGAGGATCTCGTCGAGCCACGCGAGGTCATCGGGGTCCAGGCTGGTCAGGGCTGCCGGTGGCTCGTTGAGGATCGCCTGGCCGCGTTGGGCCGCGTCGCGTCCGGCGTCGGTGAGGTGCACGAGCTTTCGGCGGTTGTCGTCGGGGTGGGGGGTGCGATGGACCAGGCCTCGCGCTTCGAGCTGGTCGACGCCGACGGTCGCGGCTGGTGGGTCGATTTCGGCGGCGCGTGCGATCTCTCGCAGGGTCATCGG
>JBELAG010000491.1:0-3621 GCA_049509055.1 Solirubrobacteraceae bacterium | reverse complement strand
GCTCCGGGGCAGCGGCCGCCGGCGCCTCGGGGACCGGTGCGGGCGGTGGCGCGGCCGCGGCGGCCTGCGCCTCGGCTGCGACCCGGGCCTGCTCAGCGGCCTGCGCCTCGGCGGCCAGGCGCGCCTGCTCGGCGGCCGCTGCGGCGGCCTCGGCGTCGGCCGCCGCCGCCGCCTCGGCGGCCTCGGCGGCGAGCCGCGCCTGCTCGGCGGCCTCTGCCTCGGCGGCGAGACGGGCCTGCTCCTCGGCTTCACGGCGAGCCTGCTCCTCGGCCTCGCGCCGGGCGCGCTCCTCGGCCTCCTGGCGCTCGCGCTCCAGGCGCGCCCGCTCCTCCTCCGCGCGGAACGCGGTGTGGCCCTGGGAGACGACGTCGCCGATCGCGCCGGTGATCGCCGCGCACGAGCGGATCGCGTCGTCGTTGCCGGGGATCACGTAGTCGATCCCGTCGGGGTCGCAGTTGGTGTCGACGAGGCCGATGATCGGGATCCGCAGGCGCTGGGCCTCGCGGACGGCGATCGCCTCGGTCTTGAGATCGATCACGAACACCGCGTCGGGCACGCGCTGCATGTTCTTGACGCCGCCCAGGTTGGCGCGGAGCTTCGCCAGGTCGGCCTGCGCGGCCATCCGCTCGCGCGTCGGCAGCAGCTGCAGCTGGCCCTCGGTCTCGAAGCGCTCCAGGTCGTGCAGGCGACGGATCCGCTGCGAGATCGTCTGGAAGTTGGTCAGCAGCCCGCCGAGCCAGCGATGGTTGACGTAGGGCATGTCGGACGCCTCGGCGGTGTCCTTGACCGCGTCGCGGGCCTGCTTCTTGGTGCCGACGAACAGCACGGTCCCGCCGCGGTGGGCGACCTGCGAGGCAAAGTCGCGCGCGTTGTTGAGCAGCGCCTCGGTCTGCAGCAGGTCGATGATGTAGATGCCGTCACGCTCACCGAAGATGAAACGGCGCATCTTGGGATTCCAGCGTCGCGTCTGGTGGCCGAAGTGCACGCCGGCCTCCAGCAGCTCCTTGATGCCGATCTGAGCCACTTGGGGTACTCCCTTGTTGTTGGTGTACGTCGTCCCGCCGGTCGGAGCACTCGCGGAACCCCGGCATGTCCGGGGCAGGGCCGCGATCCGCAGTTCGGCGGGGTCGGGGAAACGGTTTTCGGTGAGTCTACGCAAGTTTGCGGGGCATCGTTCGTTTCCAGCTGGTAGCGGGTCGTCACCCCGACTCAGGACAACCCGCAGCGCGAGCCGGCCCCTTCCCGTCCGTCAGGACCGGCTCGCCTGGGGGCGCACAGGCGGGGCGGCGTCGGACGCGCCGCCCCGCCACTGTGCCCGCGCGGCACGGCAGCGAGGCGGGTCCTCCGGTCGATTGGCGGCGGTCACGAGGATCGACATCGGTCGCGGGATCGACCTCACCGACCGGGCGCCGACAGCCACTGGCGTGACCGCCCGGGCGTCACCCCTCGCCGGCGGCGACCTCGAGCGCGGCGGCCAGGTCGGCAGGCAGCGGCGACCGGCAGTCGACCGGCGCGCCGGTGATCGGCTGCTCGAAGGCGAGGCGCGCGGCGTGCAGGAACTGGCGGCGCAGCCCGTAGGCGCCGGCGAGGCCGTACTGCGGGTCGCCGCACACCGGCACGCCGATCGCCGCCAGGTGGACGCGGATCTGATGGGTGCGCCCGGTGTCGAGCGCGACGCGCAACAGCGTCGCCGCGGGCAGCATCCGCTCGATCTCGAAGTGGGTGCGCGCGTCGCGCGGGGCGTCGCTGTCGATCGACATCCGCAGACGGTCGCGCCGGTCGCGGCCGATCGGCGCGTCGATCGTCCCGGTGCGGGCCGCGGGCCGTCCCGCGACGAGCGCCAGGTACTCACGGCGCAGGCGGCGCTCGGCGAGCAGCCGCCGCAGCGCGCGATGGACGTCCTCGCGCTTGGCGACGACCAGCAGCCCGGAGGTGTCGCGGTCCAGGCGATGGACGATGCCCGCGCGCCACCGGTCCTCGCCTCCGGCCGCAACGCCGGCCAGGGCCTGGGAGAGCGTCCCGCTGCGGTGACCGCGGGCGGGATGCACGACGACGCCCGCGGGCTTGTCGACGACGAGCAGGTCGTCGTCGGCGTAGACGACGGCGTAGGGCGCCGGGTCGGAGTCGAGCTCGGCGGCGGCCGGCGCGGGGTCGGCGACGGTGACCAGCTCGCCGGCGCGCAGCGCATGGCGCTTGGGCCGCGCGCGCCCGTCGACCTCGACGCGGCCGGCGTCGATCAGCGCCTGGGCGCGGGCTCGGGATCCGAGCGGCTCGGCGAGGAAGCGGTCCAGGCGTGTGCCGGCGGCATGCGCGGGCACCGAGAGCTCGAGCCGCCGGTCCTGCCCGGCCGGCGCGCCCTGCGGGTCAGTCACCGTCGGGCTCGGAGTGGCGGCGAGGCCCCTCCAGCACATACAGCAGCGACAGCACGCCGAAGGTGATCGCCATGTCGGAGACGTTGAAGGCCGGCCACAGCGGCAGCTTGATGAAGTCGGTCACCGAACCGCCCGACAGCCGGTCGATCAGGTTGCCGATCGCGCCGCCGACGAGCAGGCCGGTCGGGATCCACAGGCCGCGGCGGGTGGGGCGTCGCACGAAGAACACGACGAGCGCGAGCAGCGCCGCCACCACGAGGACCAGCACGGGCGCGCCGCCGCTGGACAGGAAGCCGAACGCGACGCCGTTGTTCTGGATGTGGACGAGCTCGATCCCGGGCACGAGCTTGTGCACGGCGCCGATCGGGATGCCGGTCACCACCAGGTGCTTGGTGATCCGGTCGACGATCAGGACGACCGCCAACAGCGCCCCCGCGCGGGCCCACGGGACGACGCGGCGGGCCGGCGACGCCTGCGCCGCGGACTTCGTGGACACCGTGGCGCCGATCGACTCAGCTGATCGCATTGACGATCAGCGAGCGCACGATGTAGAGGACGATGATCCCGATCATCGGCGACAGGTCGATCGCTCCCAGCGGCGGGATGAAGCGGCGGAACACCCGCAGGTAGGGCTCGGAGACGTCGCGCAGGAAGCCGAGCAGCGCGTCGGTCCAGCGCGAGTACGGCGTGCGCATCCCGAACGAGAACAGCAGGTTCAGCAGGATGTAGGCGAAGATCAGGACGATGTAGACCTCGAACAGCGCGCTGACGTAGTTGGCGATGTCGACCCGGGTGATCGCCGCCGCCAGCATCAGCTGCCCACCTCGCAGACGCGGTCGATCGCGCTCTGGAACGCGGAGCGGACGCCGGCGCGCTCCAGCGCCTCGAGCCCGCGGGCGGTCGACCCGCCGGGCGAGGTGACCTCGCGCCGCACGGTCAGAGTGTCGTAGTCACGGGCGGCGATCAGCGCCGCGCTGCCGGTCATCGTCTCCACGACGAGCCGCGCGGCGAGCCCGGGCGTGAGGCCGTGGCGCACCGCGGCGTCGACCTGGGCCTCGGCGAGCAGCGCCTGGTAGGCGGGCCCGACGCCCGCCACCGCCGTCGCCGGGCCGAGCAGCCGCTCCTCCACCTCCACCACGGTCCCCAGGCGCCCGAACAGCTCGAGCACCCGGCGCTCGAGCGCGGGGTCGGTGACCCGGTCGGATCGCTCGCGCAGCGGCGCGTAGCAGATCACCCCCTGCCGGATCTC
>JBELAG010000490.1:0-3621 GCA_049509055.1 Solirubrobacteraceae bacterium | reverse complement strand
CCAGAAGCACAGCGCATCGCGACCGCAAGCGGCTGTTGCGCGCGATCATCGCTGACGTCACGCTCACCTCCCAGCCCGACAGTCGCGAGCTTCAAGTCGGGATCCGCTGGCGCTCAGGCGCGAGTGAGCAGCACACGATCCAGCGGCCGCTCAGACCCGCGGACGCTCAGCGCACCCCGTCCCCGGCGGTCGAGCTGACCCGGCGCCTGGCGCCCGATCACACCAACGCCCAGATCGCCTGCCAGCTCAACGCCGCCGGCCTGCGCACCGGCAAAGGGCACCCGTTCACCGCTGACAGTGTGCAGTGGATCCTCTGGCGCCACAAGATTCCCCACCCGACCAGCTGGGCACAGGACGGAGAGCTGACCGTCAACCAGATCGCCGAGCAACTCGATGTCTCAACCGGAACGGTCTACGCCTGGATCACCACCGGCAAGCTCACCGCCCGTCGCGGGCCCGCCAACCGGCTCTACATCCCATTCGGTCCGGAGGTCGAGCAACAATGCCGCCAGCTGGTCGCGAACTCCGTTCATCTACCCGACCAAACCAAAATCAGGGCTGCAGGAGGTGCAGTATGAAGCCACCGTCCCCGTGATTTTCGACAGGTGCCACCAGGCCCGAGTCGTGAACGCGTTGGAACCCGAGTGGGAGGCGCGGTTTGAGCCGAGGTCCTATGGATTTCGGCCCGGCCGCGGCTGCCATGACGCGATCGAGGCGATCTACTGGACAGCCAAGGGCCCAAGCCCGAAGCGCCGGTGGGTGCTAGACGCAGATCTGGCGGCGGCATTCGACAAGATCGCGCACGACCACCTTCTGACCATGCTCGGCACGTTCCCCGCCCGGGGAATGGTCCGACAGTGGTTGAAGGCGGGCGTGGTCGAGAATGGTCGGCTGTCTCGCACCGAGGAGGGAACTCCTCAAGGCGGGGTGGTTAGCCCCGTGCTGCTGAACATCGCCCTGCACGGGATGGAGCAGGCCGCCGGGGTTCGCTACCAGACGACCGGCAGCAATGCCGTGTGGACGGTAACGGACTCTCCGGTGCTGATCAGGTACGCCGATGACCTTGTTGCCTTGTGCCACTCCAGGGACCAGGCGCTCGAGGTCAAGGCCCGGCTCGCCCGCTGGCTGGCGCCCAGGGGACTGGTCTTTAACGAGGACAAGACGCGTGTCGTCACCCTCGATGAGGGCTTTGACTTCCTGGGATGCAACGTCCGCCGGTATCACGGCAAGCTGCTGATCCGGCCGAGTAATGCGGCCCAGAGACGGATCCGGGAGAGGCTCCGCTCCGAGATGAGGTCCCTTCGTGGGGCCAACGCTGGGGCGGTGATCAGACGGCTCAACCCGATCATCAGGGGCTGGGCCGCCTACTACCGGACGGTAGTGTCTAGCCAGGTGTACTCCACGCTAGATAGCTACATGTGGAAGCTCACCCAAAAGTGGGCTGTTTTCAGCCACTCAAACAAGTCGAAGCACTGGGTCATCACCCGCTACTTCGGCCAGTTCAACAAGTCCAGGCACGACCAGTGGGTGTTCGGCGACCGCGATAGCGGCGCCTACCTGCGCAAGTTCGCCTGGACGCGGATCGTCCGACACCAAGTGGTCAAGGGCGCGGCGTCACCAGACGACCCCGTCCTGGCCGACTACTGGGCCAAGCGACGGCACAAGGTAGCACCCCCGCCGATCGGCGCGACCAACCTGCGGCTCCTCGAGGCGCAAAACGGTCGCTGTCCGCTCTGCGGAAGCACGCTCCTTGACGTCGACGACCTGCCACAGAGCCCACGCGAGTGGGAACAGTGGCTGGCGGCCACGCAGAAGGCGATCCTCAGGGTCGCGATCGCGGGGCACGGCACAGCGGACGCGGCTGAACCCCGTCTCATACACGCCCACTGCCGAGACCGATCCAAGGATGGCAGCGGACCAGCACTTCTGCCCGCCCACGAGCCTTAGGGCTTGCTTGAGCCGGATGCATCGAAAGGTGCTCGTCCGGTTGTATGTGACCCGCCCGCCGATGTTGACTGTGGGTTCGATCGGTCGGGTTCTTCCTGCAAAGTGGGTGTTTGTGGTAGCCGTTCAGTCCTTTGGGCTCTCCATAACAAGGTTCGCGCGGGTGGGCGGCGAATCTTGGGGGTGTGGAGCGGTCTGAGGCGGAGGCGATCTATGACTCGGGACGCGAGGCGTGCGTTGAGTTCTTGATGCGGCTGGTGGATCGCCAGTTGCGGTCCGAGGAGCGGTTGCGCGCGTTGGAGCAGAAGACGTCTGCGAGTTCGAGGACGAGTTCCTCGCCACCGTCGCAGGATGTTCCCAAGACGCGTCAGCAGCGTCGTGCGGAGGCGCGGGAGAAGGCGAAGGAGTTGGCGCGCAAGGAAGGGCAGAAGAAGCGTGAGGCGGGCGGTCAGCCCGGTCATCCGGGCGCAGGGCGTGAATTGTTGGGTGAGGATCGGATGAGTGAGATCGTTGACCATTACCCTGATGACTGCTCGGGGTGTGGGCGGGAGTTCACCGACAGTGAGAAGGTTCCGCGTCACCGGCCGGGTCGTCATCAGGTTGCCGAGTTGCCAGCGACCGCGGTGTTCTATGTCGAGCATCGCACCCACCGGTTGCGCTGCCCGGGATGCCTGAAGCGGACGCGGGCGAGGCTCGGAACGGTTGGCGAGTCGCCGTTCGGTCCCGGCTTGCAGGCCGCGGTCGTGGCGTTGACGGCGCGGAACCGGATCTCGCGGCGGGATCTGAGCGAGCTGGTCTGGGAGCTGTTCGGGGTCCGGATCTCGGTCGGCGCGATCGACGCGATCTGCCGGCGCACCAGCGGGCTGCTCGCCGGTCCGCACGCGCAGCTCACAAGCGAGGTGCTGGGGTCTGCGGCGATCAACATCGATGAGACCGGCTGGTACCTGGCCGGGGAGAACCGCACGATGTGGACCGCGACGACCGCCCACGCCGCGATCTTCACGATCGTCGAGGACCGCCACCGCGACCAGCTGATCGAGCTGCTCGGCCCCGACTTCAAGGGGGTCGTGACGAGCGATCGGTGGTGGGCGTATGACCTCCTCGATCCCGAGCAACGCCAAGCCTGTTGGAGTCACCTCCAGCGCGATTTCCGGTTCCACAGCGAAGGACTGGCCGCCCAGCAGCAGTTCGGCGAAGCCGGACTCGCGCTCACCCGCCGGCTGTTTGAAACCTGGCACGCTTACCAGGAGCACCACGACCGTCGCCGACTGGCGCGTGAGATGAAACCGATCCAGAACGAGCTGCGCCAGTTGCTCGAGCACGCCGGCAACGGCAGCACACGCCACCGCCAGCACCGCCGGTTCGCGACCAACCTTCTCAAGCTCTGGCCGGCCCTCTGGACATTCGTGACCATCGCTGGCGTGACACCCACGAACAACGCCGCGGAGAGATCGCTCCGCGGACCGGTTATCCACCGCAAACTGTCGCACGGCAACCAATCCAACGACGGTGAGCGATTTACCGAACGGTCGCTCTCAGCGTCAGTGACCTGCCGCCTCCAACGTCGCTCCTTGCTCGCCTACCTCCGCGAGCTCCACGCCGCCCACCAGGCCGGCGGCGCGCTCCCCGCCCTCATCTGAGCCGAAGCCCCCGAAACCCGGGGAACTGAACGGCTAC
>JBELAG010000049.1:0-22586 GCA_049509055.1 Solirubrobacteraceae bacterium | reverse complement strand
GCCTGCAGGCGCTCCGGGTAGGTCTGCCACCCGTAGCCGAGCTCGTCGTTGGCGATCACCGGCCCGCCGCCCTGCCCGTCGTTGCCGTCCCAGCCGGTCCACATGTAGTAGCGGTTGGGGTCGGTCGGGCCGAGCATCGAGCAGTGGTAGCCGTCGCACACCGTGAACGCGTCCGCCAGCGCATAGTGAAACGGGAGGTCGGAGCGCTCCATGTGCGCCATGCACGTGGTCGTCTTGGCCGGCAGCCACTGGTCCCAGTTGCCGCCGTTGAACATCTGGTGGGTGCCGTCCCAGCTGTGGTCGAGATCCTCGATGAAGGTCAGCGCCAGGTTGCCGACGTCCGGGCGAAACGGCGGTACGACCGACGAGCCATCGGCCTGGTGCCACACCGACCGGCCGCTGGGCAGCGTCACCGGATGCGGATCGCCGAAGCCGCGAACCCCCCGCATCACTCCGAAGTAGTGATCAAACGACCGGTTCTCCTGCATCAGCACCACGATGTGCTCGACATCCTCCAGCGACCGGGTCGTCCGGTTCGCAGGAATCGCCAGCGCACGCGCGATGCTGTCCGACAGCATCGTCGCGGCGACGCTCCCGCCCGCGAGCTGCAAGAACCTCCGCCGACTGAGCTCTCCCATTCCCATCACCAGCCTCATTTTTACGGGCAACACCCGCGCGCTGCCCTGCTCGGAGCGGCCGCAGCAACCGGCCCCTGCCACAACGCCGGGGGCATCCTAGTCCCGTCGCGGGGCTCCGTCCAGGGGGTGCTCTCGCGATCACCAGAACGGCGTTGAGGCGGCGAGCTGCAGCGCTCGGGAGAACACGAACGAACCGATGTCGTTGTCGACCATGGCCTGCCGGCCCACAGATACGCATCGGCGTCCTGTGCCGCGATCGCGCGATCAGAGGCGCTGAGACCGCACCTGGAGTCGGCGACGTCGATGGTCGGCGGGATCCTGGAGCGATCCTGACCGCCCACCCGCGCCGACGGGCACCGCCGCTCGCGTTTCCGGCGGCGCGCTCATTTCATCCGTAGCCGGACGGGCGGCGGCGATCTAGCTGCGCGGCTGGTTGGAGATCGCGGCCGCCTCGATGAACGCCGGTCGCGCCTCGCCGCGCTCCACGTAGGCCTGCAAGCCCGGCCATTCGGTCAGCAGTCCCCGGGAGTGAGCGCCACCGAGCACGCTGGCACACATCACGTCAGCGACGGTGAAGCGGTCGCCGAGCAGCCAGGCGCGACCCTGGAGCGCGGCCTGCAGCGCGAACGCGGCGTCGGCGAAGCGCTCGCGCGACGGCGGGTCGGCCACGTCATCGGCGACCTCGCGGATCCAACGAAACAGGGGCGCCTCGAGCTCGGTCATCGCGAACAGGACCCACTGGTAGACGAGCGCCCGCTCCGAGGACCCCAGCGGCGCGGTGAGGCCGGCCTCGGGATGAAGATCGGCCAGCTGCAGGCAGATCGCCGCTGATTCGAACATGACGGTGCCGTCGTCGAGCTCGAGCGCCGGGACGCGACCGAGCGGATGGCGCACACGATGCGCGTCCGACCTGCGCTCCTCGGTCGCGAGCTTGACCAGCTCGCACGGCGCGTCGATCTCCGCCAGCAACCACAGCACGCGGCTCGAGCGCGTGCGGGGCATGTAGTACAGACGCGGCACGGTGCCGCCGAGTATCGCACCGCCGGGTCGCGCTCGGGGCGCCGCCGTCCGTCGAGATGCCGGCCGCCGCGCTCAACCGAGGCGGCTGCGCCGCCGATCAGATCCGCATGTCCATCAGCTCCATCGGCGCCACCAGCCCGTGGCTTGCGCTGGCCGCCCAGACCGGCGCCACGACGGCCGCCAGCGGATCATCGTCGGGCTCGACCGGCGCGTCGGGCTCGGCCGGCGCGTCGGGCTCGGCCGGCGACAGTAGTTCATCGATCCAGCAGGCGATCGCCGCCGCCGAGAGCTCGACCACCAGCCAGTTGCTGTCGGCCCTCGGCACCGCGCCGGGGAGCGCCGGCTCGGTGGATTCGGGGATGGCGAGCGTCGCCTCGGAGAGCGACCTGTGGCACGGTATCGACGAACTCGCCTGACGGCGGGCGACCGCCGATAGCCGACGGCGGCCCGCGAGCGACCCCGCGGACGGGACCGCCCTGCGCCCGGGCGAGTTGCCCGGCCACGTTTGCAGCGCGGGCTGAGCGCCCTATCCTGCTGTCGATGCGGATCGTGATCGCCGGTGGCCATGGGCAGATCGGGTTGCGCCTGGCGCGGATCTCGGCCGCGCGCGGGGACGAGGTGGTCGGATTGATCCGCAACCCGGACCACGCAGCCGATGTCTCAGCGACCGGAGCCGTGCCGGTGATCTGCGATCTCGAGCGCGCCTCGAGCCGCGAGGTGGCCGAGGCGGTCGGGGTTGCTGACGTGGTCGTGTTCGCCGCCGGCGCGGGGCCAGGGAGCGGCGCAGCGCGCAAGCTCACGATGGATCGCGACGGCGCGATCATGATGCTGAGAGCCGCGGAGGCCGTGTCGGCGCAGTATGTGATGATCAGCTCGGTCGGCGCCGAAGCTCCGCCGTCCGGGGATGACGTCTTCGCCGTCTACCTGCGGGCCAAGGCTGAAGCTGACGCGGCCGTCATGGCGTCGGATCGTCCATGGGTGATCGTCCGTCCCGGGCGGTTGACGAGCGAGCCCGGCAGCGGCCGCGTCGCGATCGAGCAGGAGCCCGTCCGCGGCGAGATCAGCCGTGACGACGTCGCCGCGGTTCTCGCCGCGTTGATCGACGACCGGAGCGCCGCGGGCCGGGTCCTGTATGTCAACTCCGGCGAGCTGCCGATCGACCAGGCGCTTCGCCGCGCCACCGCCTAGTAGGGTCGGGAGTCGCCGTTCCCCCGAGATCACCGGCCGCGCGTCGGCTCAGCGCGCGGCTTCCTGCGCGCGCCGCGGCAGCTTCCAGCCCGGGCGGACGAAGTGGCAGGTGTAGCCCTCGGGGTAGCGCTCGAGGTAGTCCTGGTGCTCGGGCTCGGCCTCCCAGAACGGCCCGGCGGGCGCCACCTCGGTGACGACCGTGCCCGGCCACAGGCCGGAGGCGTCGACATCGGCGATCGTGTCCTCCGCGATCCGGCGCTGCTCGTCGTCGACGTAGTAGATCGCCGAGCGGTAGCTCGCCCCGACGTCGTTGCCCTGACGGTTCTTCGTCGTCGGGTCGTGAATCTGAAAGAAGAACTCCAGCAGGTCCCGGTAGGAGATCCGCTCCGGGTCGAACAGGATCTCGATCGCCTCCGCGTGTGAGCCGTGGTTGCGGTAGGTCGCGTTGGGCGTATCGCCGCCGGTGTATCCGACGCGCGTGGCGCTCACGCCATCGAGCTTGCGGATCAGATCCTGGACACCCCAGAAGCACCCGCCCGCCAGGATCGCCTTCTCGGTTGCAGCCATCTCTTCGCTCTCCTTCTCGTCGTGGTCCGGTGGATGCGCTGCACATATGGTGACAACCCGGTCGAGGCGGCGTGCTCGGCGGCGGCTGGGCGGAGGTTCGTCTCCTCGGCGGCTACCCGGTCACGGCAGGGTCTCCTGCCGTGGATGACCGCGACCTGGACCGCTGTCGGCGAGCGGGCGGCGGCCCCGCGACTGACGCCGTGCCGCGCGCGGGATGTGGCCGACAGCGTCGCCGCGGGGCGGCCGGCGGTCGACCGGGCGAGGGCGAACCGACACGCAAACGTCCGTCGCCGGCCCGTTGGCGGGCTCGGGTGGACGTTTGCGTCCGTGGTCGAGGTCAACGTCCATCGCAGCGAAATCACGAGCCTCCGATGGACGTTTGCTTCGACCATCGCGGTCAACGTCCATACCTCCCCGATCATCGCGCACCGATGGACGTTGGCCGACGACCGGACGCCGGCCGCGGGACCGCCGACTTGCACTCCGGGCCTCGTGCAGGTCACGGCCGTCCACAGCGGCAAGCCCTGGCGCGACCGACACCGAAACGAGACGACCACCGGTCACACGACGAACCGCTCAGCCACCGCGGCCGCCCCGTCCCCTTTCTCCAGCGCCGTTGGCCGCTCATCCTCCCAGGTTGAGCCCGGGCGATTCAGGATCCGCGCCGGCCTGCGCTCCTCGGTGCGAATCCTCATGCCTACTCGCCGATCACGTCTCGTTGCGGGTGCGATCGGCCGCGCCTATGTTGAGCACATCAACGCGTTCGCGAAGGCGCGGGAGATCGCGGTGGTGCGGTTTGCCAAGGGCGACGTGAAGGAGGATGTCGCCCGTCCGCACATGGAGAGGGCGCAGCGGGAGGGCCGGCGTCCTGCGTCTCCTCGCGCGGATCGGCGCAGACGATCACCGATCGCGACGGTCAGCACCGGGCCGCCACCGAGGGCCGCGGCGAGCCGGACGGCCTGCGCTTCGAGTGCCGGTCAGAAAGCCCATCCTCTCCTCCTCATCTGGTTGACAACAGCCTCACAAGCAGGAGTTATCCCGGCGCCACGACGCCATTCACAGCGCAACCGCCGCACGACCCTGACGATCTACCGGTCTGGAATTCGCCGCGATCTTGCGCCGATGTTGTGGGCGATCACGTCGAGGAATCCGGCTACGTCGAGGGGCTTGGTCAGGTACGCGGCGGCTCCGAGCTGCGTCACGCGTTCTGACTGGCCTTTGCTGGCCTCTGCGGTGAGCACGACAACTGGGATCTCGCGGGTCGCGTGCCCGGCCTTGAGGCGCTTGAGGACCTCGATACCGGGCATGTCGGGGAGGTGCAGATCGAGCACGATCACGTCGGGGAGGTGCCGGCGGGCGAGCTCGAGCCCGAGCGTCGCTTGCATCGCCGGAAGCAGCTCGACCGTGGGATAGCGCTGCAGGATCCGTTCCACGAGGGTGAGGTTGGAGAGGTTGTCCTCGATGTAAAGGACCACCTGGCGTTTGCTAGCGCGGTCAGCGGGTTCGGTCGGCTCTCGATCATCGAGTCCGGGCTCGTTCTCGCCGGTTGGTCGCTGAGCGCCGGCGAGCTCGATCGTGACCGCGGTGCCGCTGCCGGGCTCCGAGGCGACCTCGATCGTCCCGCCCATCGCCTCGACCAGCCCCTTCGACAGCGCCAGGCCGAGGCCGGTGCCTTCGATTTGGGTGTGCTCGGCGCCGAGTCGCTCAAACGGCTCGAACAGTTTGACCATCTGCTCGGGCTGGATGCCAATGCCGGTGTCGGCGATTGTCGTTCGCACGCGACCGGTGTCGGTGACCTGAAACGAGACATCGGCGCGCCCGCCCGGACGGTTGTACTTGATCGCGTTTGCGAGCACGTTGAGCAGCACCTGCTTGAGGCGTTGGCGGTCGGCGTGCACGTGCACGTCGTGCCCAAGCCCGTCGGTGTGGCTGGCCAGCGTGACATCCCGCTCGCCGGCGAGAGGCCCGACGAGCGCGAGCGCCTCACCAACCGTGTCAGCCAGCGCGACCGGCTCGACCGAGATGCTCGTCCGCCCCGTTTCGATCTTCGCCAGCTCGAGCACCTCGTTGATCAGCCCGAGCAGATGGCGCCCGCCGCTGAGGACGTAGTCCACGCACTCGCGCTGCTGGTCGGTGAGCTCACCGAGCTCTAACAGCTGGCCAAACCCGATGATGGCGTTGAGCGGCGTGCGCAGCTCATGGCTCATCCGCGCCAAGAACTCGCTCTTGGCGCGGTTCGCGGCCTCGGCTTGCGCGCTCTGCTCACGCAGCGCCTGCTCCACCGCTCGCAGTCGCGTCACATCCTGCACCGTTCCCGAGCACGAGCCGGCCCGGTCCGGGTCTCGACGAACGATCATGTGCACGATCCGCTCGGCGCCGTCGCCGGCACGGACGCGAAAGTCAAGCTCAGCTCGCGTGTCGTCGGCGGGCACGCCCTCGTACGCGGCCTGCACGAGCTCGGCATCCTCCGGGTCCACGTAGGAGACCAGCTCGGTGGCGGCCGGCGGGCCGTCCGTTGGGTCGCGACCGAAGATGCGAAACAGCTCCGCCGACCACACCGTCTCGCCGGAGGCGGGGTTGGTCGAGAACGAGCCGAGCTCCGCGATCCGTTGCGCGAGCTCGAGCTGCTCGCGAGCTTGCCGCAGCGCGAGCTCGTTGCGGGTGCGCTCGGTGACGTCCTGGAGCGTTCCGCGGTAGCAGCCGGGTTCGTCTGGATCCGGACGAGCGATCGCGTGCACGGGCCGCGTCACGCCGTCAGCGGTGACGAGCCGGTAGTCGAGCTCAAACCCCACGCTGCCTTCGCGTATGCGCGCATACGCGCGCTGAACTCGTTCCAGATCATCCGGGTGCACGAACGCAAACGACTGTGCCGTGTCCATCGGCCCGGCCGCGGGATCGCAGCCGTAGACCAGGTACATCCCGGCCGACCAGACCCGCCTCCCAGCGCTGGGATCCCACCGCCACGACCCCAGCCGCGCGATGTGCTGGGCTTCCTCGAGCTCGGCGAGTGCCCGCTCGCGCTCCCGCTCAGCCCGTTCGCGTTCGGTGACGTCCTCCGCCTGAGTGAACAACGCGACCGGATGCCCCTGCTCGTCTCTGAGAGTCGTGGCTACGAGGATCACGGTCACGACTCCGCCGTCACGGCGCAGGTAGCGCTTCTGGGCCGTGTACGATCGATCATGCTCCAGCATCTGGCGGAATCCGTCAAACACGTCCACATCGTCCGGATGCGTCAACGACGCGAAGTTGACACCCGCCAGCTCCTGCGGGTCCTCATAGCCGAGCATCCGCGCGAACGCCGCGTTGACCCGTTCCCATGTGCCGTCCAGATTGGTCAGCGTCATCCCGATCGGCGAATGCTCAAACCCGCCGCGGAACCGTTCCTCGCTCGCGCGCAGCTGCTCCTCGAGGCGATGGCGCTCGGTCACGTCACGCGCCGTGACTACGACGTTTTCGCCCGCTGCGACGATCATCGTGTCAAGCACCTGGCTGGCCACCCGCCCTCCGAGCCACGCCTCAGGTTCGGCGACGTCGACGCTCAGGCACGGCGCGCCGGTCTCCAACACGCGCCGGTACAAGGCGAAGCGCTCGCTGGCCGGGAAGCCCGGCAACAGCTCAACGAGGCGATGGCCGACGAGCTCGCCGCGATCGAACCCGACCAGCTCGCAATAGGCATCGTTGACGTATTCCCAGCGAAAATCGACGATCTCGCCCTCGCCGTCGCGGACCGGTGAGATGATCGTGAACGCATCGAGCATCGACCCGACCGCCGCATCGAAACGCTCCTCGCTCGCTCGCAGCTGCGCCTCGGCGCGCCGGCGGTCGGTGACATCACGCCCCGAGACGACCAGTAGCTCGCCCGCCCGGACGACGAAGTTGTCAATCTCCCGGCGCGCGAACACCGTCCCCCACGCCTGCTCAGGGTGGAAGTCCTCCGAGCGGCAGGGCTCCCCCGTCAGCATCGCCTGCCGGTAAAGCTCGAAGCGCGCGCTTCGCGCCCACCCTGGATGCACCTCGTCAACCCGTCGTGCGAGGAGGTGCTCACGGTCGCGCGCCACCAGCTCACAGTGCGCCTCGTTGGCGTAGTCGTAGCGGAAATCGACGATCTCGCCGCTCTCGTCGCGGACGGGGGACAGAATCGCGACCGCATCCCGCATCGCTCCGATCGCGGCGTTGAAGCGCTCCTCGTCCTCCCGCAGCCTCGCCTCGGCATCCCGACCTGCCGTGATGTCCGCGAACGACGTGACGACGGCGCTCGCGCCGGAGTCTCCGACATCGGGAAAGGCGACCGAGTTGATCGAAATCCAGCTCAGTGACCCGTCCGGCTTGTGCACCCCCATGATCACGTTCTCCTGCGGGGTGCCGGTCCGAAGGGTGACCATTGCCGGATGCTCCTCGCCGGGAAACGGAGATCCGTCCTCGTGCACCGCCCGCCAGAGCGGATCGGTCGATCGGACACCCGTCATCTGATCAACGCTCAGCCCGAGGATCCGCTCGGCCGCCGGGTTACAGCTGGTGATCGCTCCGTCCTTGCCTTGGACCACGATCCCCTCCGATAGCGCCGAGAGAGCGCGCCGATAGCGCTCCTCGCCGGCGCGCAGCTGCGCCTCGACCTCCCGACGTCGCTCGTCACGCTGCATCGCCTCCAGCGCGTAGGAGAGATCAACCGCCACCCGGTCGAACATCGCGACCTGCTCATCGTCGAAGAACCCCGGCTCCGACGCATGCGCCGTCAGCACCGCCACGCAACGGTCTTCGACCACCAGGGGAAAGACCGACATCCCTCCATCCGTCGCAACGTCGCTCGTGAGCACGTGATGGCGCTCGCGCGCGGCGATGGCGATCGGCCCCTGGCCCTCCGCAACGTCGAGCACGGAGACCCGGATGCCATCGAGGTAGCGCTGCCCCGCTCCCGCGTGGGCGACAGGGACGATCCACCCGTGATCGTCGATCTCACCAACCCACGCCATCCGCAGCGCTCCGTCCTCGACCAGGGCGCGACAGACCTCCTCGAACAGAGGAAGGCGCTGCCTGATACGCACGATCGCCTCGTCTGCCTTGGCGAGCGTCGCGTAGATGCGATTGAGCCGCACGGCGCGCGCGCCGCGCGCCAGATCGCGATCGATGACCATCAGACGATCCTCGTCGCGCCCGATCTCGACGTCGTGCACCACCCGCCCCTGGCGCGACTGTGTCGGTGGGACAAACCGGCGCAACGAGCAGCCACCGCGACATCGTAGAGCGAACGATCCGCGCACGCATCGGCGATGCACGTCGGCGATACCCTCAGCCGGATTCGAGCCGGTGTTCTCCTGCACCTCGAGCGCGAGCCGGACGCCAAGCCGTCGACCCTGGTTGCCGCAGGCTGCTCTGCGCCGCGTGAGTCGGCGACGACGAGTTGACGGCACGTCGGCACGAGAATCGCCGGGACGCCGAGCTCTACCGGATCGCGGCGTTCACCCGGCTGCGCCTGACCTCCCGGATCGAAACGCCGACCGGACGTCCAGCCTGCTTGCTTATCGTCCCACGGCGTCTTGATCTCGCCGGGCGGGGCACCGTTGCCCGCTGCCCGCTCGCCGCGTTCTCCCACATCTCATGGTTCGCGCCTTCACGCACCAGAGCGCAACCGTGATTTCTGAGATGACCGCTCGAGGTCCCGCTTGTTCAAGCCGCAATCTCGACCGATTCCACGAGCGCCCAGCCGGTCCCGGGGATCGGCTCGCCACGCGTGCGACGCTGCTCCAACACCACCGCGAGGGCGTCACGCACCATCAGGCGCGCGATACCGATCCGCTCCCCGACCGTAGCCGCGTCGGTATTGGCCGCTTGCACGGTCGCGGTGACCGGATCGCGAGATCCGGCGTCGATTGGCCCGAGCACGCCGAGCTCGAGGATCATGTCGTGTGAACGGTGGGCTCGGTGTCCGGCTGAGAGCCGGTCATAGCGATCGGACAGCACGGCGATCTGGGCGTCAAGCAGCTCGCACAGACGAGCATCGGGGGCGCTCGCGCTGCCAACCGACGTCCAGAGCGTCGACCTCCGCGAGATGCTTGCCAGCGTTGCTCACAATCGAGTGTCCACGCGCATCATTCAGCGGAGCTGTTCGTCGTCTGCGCTGAGGCGGCGCGAGTAGACGACGACCTGATCGTGGGTGTAGCCAATGGCCTCGTAGAACGCCTGGACGCTGAGGTTGTCGCTGCGGATCATGAGGTTGAGCTTCGGGATGCCCCGCTGGTGCAGCCAGCCCTCGGCGGCCTCCATCATCGCCGCCCCCCGTCTCTCACCGCGCGCATCCGGTTCGACCGCCAGGTAGTAGACCCACCCGCGGTGTCCGTCATGTCCCACCATCACGGTCGCGATCAGGCGGCCGTTCTCGGTTCCGCCGAGCACCGCTGAGGAGCTGCCCGCAGTGGCGCGCTTGAAGCATCCGGCTGATGCTGCCATGTCCCTCGCGCAGTCCTCCAACACCCGCCTACGCACGCGGTGGCTGGTACTCGGTCGCGGATCACTCCGATTGACATGTCTTGGAGGCGGCCCCGAACGCTGGTGAGGCGGGGTCCAACGCGGGGTCCGCGATGAACGGGGGTACCTCGGCTCCGTCCTGGTAGGTCGGGTCGGGGTAGTGATCGACGCCGTGCCGGCGCATGCATTTCGCGAACTTCAGCGCTGCCGCCTTCTGGCCGGCGGTGGCGACGGGTGGGCCGCCGGGCGGGACGAGGTACTGGCACGCCGCCATCGCGGAAGTGAAGGCCGGCGCGGGATTATGCATGAGAATGGTGGGGATCTGGATGTCGGCTGCGTCCTCCGGGTCGGGGAAGCCGGGAACGCCGTGGGTGCGCATGCAGGTTGCGAATGTGACCCCGGCGTGGTCGCCGGCTGCTGCGTGCGGCGTGTTTGATGAACCGCAGCCGGCGACCGTCGCCGCGGCCAGGACGGCCAGGACGGCCAGGACGATCGAGCGAGCCCTCATGACGACGCCAACTCGGCATCTGGCAGATGGCAGGCCCTCCCGGCCTGCTTGAACCTCGGCGCCTGCGGGTCGAGCGTGACCGGGATCACGACAAACGCTCCGGGGCGGCCGAACGCCTCCGCCACGCCTGCGAAGTTCGTGGGCGGCGAGCTGACCGGGTCGGGGAAGCCGGGTACGCCGTGCGCTCGCATGCATCGCGCCTCCTGCACCATCTCCTGCTTCTGCTGTGCGGTCGCGACGCCCGGGCCGCCGGAGCCGTCCGGCATCAGCGACCGGCAAGCCCGCTGGGCTGTCCGGAACGCCGGCGCGGCTGGGTTGATGTCGTTCGGGATCTGAAGGCCGCCGCCGCCGCTCGGGTCCGCAAAGTTGCGGACCCCGTGCGCGCGCAGGCACGCGGCGTACTCGATCGTGTCGGGGACGCCGGCCGCGCGTGACGAGCGGCTCGCCGTCTCGGATGACCCGCACCCCGCGATCGTCGCGCCGGCGAGGACCGCGATCACGGTGGAGCGCGAGCTCATGCGATACCTGGAAATCGTGTTCATCGGCAGGTTGTAGGCCTGCCGCGGTGACACGGCGGTGACGCTGTCACCCGGCCGTCACCGGGGCTGACTACGATCGAGGCTCGGTGACAGATTCGCCGACACAGCGCCCGGGCCTCGGTTCGTGGCTGCGCCATCCTCGGACCACGGTCCGGTGGCGGCTGACGCTGCTCTACGGCGGCATGTTCCTGGCGTGTGGGGCCGGGTTGCTGGCCGTGACCTACGAACTGGTCTCGCACAACATCACCGGGAGCGGGGGTATCACCCTCCACGGCGGGCCCGGCGGCAACGGACCGTCGTCGGGGAGCGGCACGATCCTGCCGCCGGCTCCCCGCCTGACGAGGCCGCGTTCCCCCTTGACCTCGACTGCTCCCACATTGACGTTGTCGCGTCTGAGGTTGGACGTGCCGGGCGTGCCTGCTGGGGTTCGCCGGATCCTCGAGTCCGCGGCCGGGCAGGAGTTCCTGCGGCTCGTGGAGACCCAGCAGCAGGTCAGCGAACTGCATCAGCTTGAGATCGAGTCCGGGGTCGCGCTGGCGATCATGACGGTCATCTCCCTCGGGCTGGGCTGGGTGATCGCCGGGCGGGTGCTCCAGCCGTTGCGCACGATCACGACGGCCACCCAGCGGATCTCTGAGCAGAACCTGCACGAGCGCCTCGCGATCGGTGGCCCACCGGATGAGCTGCGCCGGCTCGCGGACACGATCGATCGGCTGCTGACCCGGTTGGAGGCCGCGTTCGAAGCGCAACGACGGTTTGTCGCCAACGCCTCGCATGAGCTGCGCACCCCACTGACCACGATGCGTACCGCGTTGGACGTCGCGCTCACCAAACCCCAGCTGGCCTCCCAGCCGCAGGTGAAGGCGCTGGACGCGAGCCTCCGTGAGGACCTCGACCAGGCCGATCGCCTGCTCGAGAGCTTCCTCGTGCTGGCGCGCGCCCAGCACGGGGCACTGGGCGAGGAGACATCGGTATCGCTGGCGCAGGTCGTTGATGACGCGCTCGCTCGCCGTGTCGAAGCGATCGCCGCCAAGCAGCTCGAGCTGCACCGCACCCTGGGGCCCGCTCGCGTGGCGGGCTCGGAGACGCTGCTGGCACGGATGGTCGAGAACCTGGTCGACAACGCCGTGCGGCACAACGTGCCCGGCGGTCTCATCAACGTGACCTGCGACGCCGACCGGGACACCGCACGACTCGTGATCGAAAGTGCCGGCTCGGTCCTTGACCAGACGGCGGTCGCGCAGCTCTCAGAGCCGTTCGGGCGCCTCGGCGCCGAGCGCACCGGCTCCCAGAACGGGCACGGACTCGGGCTTTCGATCGTCGCCGCGATCGGCGCCGCGCACGGCGGCGAGTTCAGGCTCTACGCCCGTGAGCAGGGCGGGCTGGGCGCGGTCATCACCCTGCCGGCCGCCCCGGACCGGCGCCCCTCGAGCGGACCGGCATGAGGGTTCTCGTGGTCGAGGACGCGGCGCGGCTGGCGAACTGGATCGCCGAAGGGCTCCGCGACCAGGGAATCGCCGTCGACATCGCCTACGACGGGACCGAGGCCGCGCGCCGGCTGAACGTCAACCCGTATGACGTCGTCGTGCTCGACCGCGATCTCCCAGGAATCCACGGCGACACCCTGTGCCGAATGATCACCGAATCGGACGAGCCGTCGATGATCCTGATGCTCACCGCCGCCGCCACACCCGACGACCGCGTCGCCGGGCTCACGCTCGGTGCCGACGATTACCTCCCCAAGCCGTTCCACTTCCCCGAGCTCGTCCTCCGTGTCCGCGCGCTCAGCCGCCGCAAACCGAGAGCCCGGCCCCGGACCTTGCGAGCGGGCGGAATCGAGCTCGACCCGGTCACCGGGCTGGTCAGCCGCGCCGGCCGCTCGATCGACCTCACACCCAAGGAACGCGCCGTCCTCGAAGCGCTGCTGAGCGCCAGCCCCGGCGGCCTCACCGCCGAGAAGCTGCTCGAGCAGGCCTGGGACGAGAACGCCGACCCGTTCACCACCACCGTCAAGGTCACGATCGGCAGACTGCGCCGCAAACTCGGAGAACCACAGGCCATCGAGACGACGCCCGGCATCGGATATCGCATCGCCACCACCGAGTACAAATCAAGCTCCCAGACCGGCTCCTGACCATCTGGCCGGCGCCGCGGTCACCGGCCTTCTTGGCCGAGCGAGCGGCTAGATCCGGCTATCGGCGGCGTAACCAGTCTCGGAGCCCGGGTTGCCGGGCCAACACGACACCGGCAACGGTCACGACGAAGACGGTAACGGCGGCCACCGGCCACATCGGCCGATGCCCACCCTCCCAAACCGGAATCACCACTGCCAGCACGACCGCGCCGAGAACCAACCTGTAGAAGAAGCTGCGCGATGTGAACATGGCGATCGACGCTCTGGAGGACCAGCGCGAGCGCGAAAACGCCGCGCTACCAGGACGATCCGAGAATACCCCCAGCCGGATTCGAACCGGCGTTCTCCTGCGTGAAAGGCAGGCGTCCTAACCGCTAGACCATGGGGGCCCGGTGACCGATTGTAGGTCCCGGCGCGTCGATCGCCGGCACGATCAGCGTTTGCGGGGAGTGGCCAGGGCGAGCTCGGCCACCTCGCGGCGGATCGCCTCGTCGGCGTCGGGGCGCTCGGTGAGGACGCGCTCCAGGGCGTCGACCACGACCGGGTCGAACTGGCTGCCCGAGCAGCGGCGCATCTCCGCGCGGGCGGCCGACTCGGTGCGGTGGGGGCGGTAGGGCCGGTCGGTGGTCATCGCGTTGAAGGCGTCGCAGACACAGACGATCCGGGACTCGATCGGGATGTCCTCGCCGACCAGGCCGTCGGGATAGCCGAGGCCGTCGAAGCGCTCGTGCGAGTGGCGGACGAGACGGCCGACGCCGGCCAGGGTGCCGCCGACCTTCTTGAGCATCGCCTCGCCGTCGATCGTGTGGCGGCGGATCACCGCCCACTCGTCGTCGTCGAGCTTGCCGGGCTTGTTGATGATCGCGTTGGGAACGCGGATCTTGCCGACGTCGTGCAGCAGGGCGGCGAACTCGACGTCGCGCTGATG
Source organism: Solirubrobacteraceae bacterium (assembly GCA_049509055.1). GTDB lineage: Bacteria > Actinomycetota > Thermoleophilia > Solirubrobacterales > Solirubrobacteraceae > Palsa-465. The sequence continues at coordinate 8,602 of JBELAG010000049.1, read as the reverse complement.
GGTGGCGTCGAGCGCGAGGCTTCGGCTCACCTCGACCGACAGGCCGACGACCTCCCGGGTGTGCACGCCGGTGTAGTGATCGACCGCGTCGATGACATCGCCGAGGACGTGGGCGGCGCCGTTGTAGGCGAGGCTGAGCTGGAGCGTGCGCTCCAGCCGCTCCCGGCGCTCGCGGGCGAACAGCGACAGCAGCGCCACCAGCGGCAGGCTGAGCAGCACGAGACCGGGTCGCCGGGCGGCCGAGGCGGCGATCGCCAGTCCGGCACACGACAGGCACGACTCGGTGATGTACAGCCAGCCCATCTGCAGCTGCTCACGGGGGCTGATCCGCTCGGCGAACCACGTGCGCGCCAGACCGGTGCCGGCATCGATCACGATCTGGGCGGCGAGCGCGGCGAGCAGCCACGGCCACTGGTTCCAGTCAAAGCGCTCGTGTCCGGCGAGGACGAGCACCAGCACCGGGCCGAGCGAGTAGAAGCTGTCTCCGACCCGCGCCACCGTCCGGCTGACGCTCGGCCGCCGGCCGGGCGCGTCCGACCACAACGCGATCACCGAGAACGCGGCGACCAGCAGCGGGACGAGCGCGAGCGGCAGGATGAACAGCATCGGCACGAACACCAGCTGGGTCGGCGCCGTCCAGGCGCTGCCCACCGGGAAGCGGACGCGGGCGGCGATCACGTAGGCGACCGCGCACAGCCCGAGCACGACGACGTTCAGCGACCGGTCCCAGCGGCTCAGTCCGGCGAGCGCACCCGCGGCGATCAGGAACACGACCGCCGCCGTCGCCTCGGTGGCCAGCACCCGCCGGTTCAGGGCGGCCTCCGCATGGCGCTGCTGGGCCGATCTGAGCAGGCTCTCGCCTCCCGGCGTCTCGTATGAGTCGAGGAGCATCGCTCGACGCGGCGTGCCGGGGTCAGCGTGTCGGCCGGGCGGCCCAGAGCCGGCGGCGTCGCCGCCGGCCATGAAGCTGGTCAGCCGCGGTTCCAGGGGTCGATGAAGACGTCGTCGACCCGCGGGTTGCCACTCAGGGCCGTGAGGCGCACGGACACCTGGGCGGTTCCGCCCGATTGCGGGCCGAGCATGGGGGCGCCCGTGACCACCACGGGCGACGGCTGCCATCGGCTCGCCGCAGACACCGTCCCCACCGGGATCGAGACTCCGTTGTCGACGATCTGCACGAGGACGTTGCCCGACCCCTGCGTGAAGAAGCGCAGCGTCGGCTCGCTTGCATCCAGGCACATCGAAGGCGAGGTTACCGACCCACCGGCGGGAAGCGAGACCGACCACTGGCCGAGTACGCCGGTCGCGGCATACGGCTCGCTTCCGGCAACGCGCGCCGCTCCACCGGCGAAGGTGGCGCCGCTGCTCTCGAAGTCGCCGTCGGGGATCAGCTGGTAGGTGGATGTGTCTCCCCACTGGGCGAAGGGCTCGCTGACCGTGCCCTGCGGACAGGTCGGCTGCGCCGCCCGCGTGATCACATGCGCAGTCGAACGTCGCGGCGCGGCGCGGTGGGGCGCGGCGACGGCCGTGGCGGGCACGAGCAGCAACGCGGCGGTGGACGAGACGGACATCAGACGGCGGCAGGCTGAGTTCATAGTCGTGAGAGCGGTTGGAGGGACCGGACGGTTTCGAGCGATGGCGCCGCCGCGTCCGACGGATGCATGGAGCATTTCGGCGGGAGCGCGCGCCGGCTGAGCGCCGGACCCGACAATGCACGGCTTTGGCCCCGTTTCCGAGACAGCGAGGGGGCGCCGCCCGCCGGTGGGTCGCTACCGACCGGGTGAGCGACGGTCGAGCGTGCTCACCGGCCCGAGCGCGGAGAGACCCGCGCCAGCAGGCCGTCGTCCTCCAGACGGCGGCGCAGCTCATCGGGCGAGGTGAACAGAACGGTCTGCATGCCCAGCCGCCGGGCCGCCTCGATGTTGCGCGCGGCGTCGTCGATCATCAGCGTCTCCTGCGCCCGCAGACCGAAGCGCGACAGCAGGCGCTGGAAGATCTCGGAGTCGGGCTTGATGACGCCCTCGTGCGAGGAGACGACGGTGCCGTCGAACCAGTTCATGAAGTCAAACCGCGCCCGGCGCAGCGCATAGGTCTCGGTCTCCATGTTGGTCAGCGCATAGCACGGAACCCCGCGCGCCTTCAGCGCGCGCAGGATCTCCACCGTCCCGTGGATCGGACCGGCGACCATCTCCTCGCTGCGCCGCCCCCAGGCCCAGATCAGCTCCGCCTGCTCGGGGTGGCCGGCCGCGAGCGCCGCGCAGGACTGCTCGAACGGCACGCCTCGATCGTGGGCGGCGTGCCATTCCATCGTGCAGACCTCGCGCAGAAACCGCTCCATCGCGGCCTCGTCGCCGAACAGCTTGCGATACAGGTAGCGCGGGTTCCAATCCATCAACACCCCGCCGAAGTCGAACACCACGGCGCGCGCAGGCGGGAGAGCGTCGGTCACCGGCATCGTCATAGCGTCGCCGATCGTCGCGCCCGACGGCGCCGCGACCGTGGCGCTCCTATGCTGAACTGCATCCCGTGACGCCTCCCCCGCCGTCGCAGCGACCAGTTCGAGCGGCCGTCACCGAGCGGGCGCTCGGCGCGGTGCGGGCGCGGGCGCCCGAGCGGGCGCAGGTGCTCCCGCTCGACCCCGACACCGATCTCGACGCGGTCGATTTCCTCGTTCCCGAGGCCGGGGACCGCAGCATCGTCGACCGGCTGGCCGGGCTGGAGCAGCTCGCGGTCGTCCAGGTCCTGTCGGCCGGGACCGACTGGATCGAGCGCCACGTCCCGGCTCAGGCCACCCTGTGCAATGCCCGCGGCGCCCGCGACGCGCCGGTCGCCGAATGGATCCTGGGAGCGCTGCTGGGAACGTCCACCCGGTTGCTGGAATGCGCCCGGTCGCGCACCTGGCACCGGCGCGCGCTCACCGATCTCGGCGGGTCGGCCGTGGTGATCGTCGGCATGGGCTCGATCGGGCGGCTGCTCGGATCGTGGTTGCAGGCCCTCGACGTGGAGGTGATCGGCGTCGCGTCACACGCGCGCGGCGATCTGCGTGGCATCGACGAGCTGGAGGATCTGCTGCCGCGCGCCGACGCCGTCGTGCTGCTGACCCCGCTCACCGGCGCCACCCGCGGCCTGATCTCCGCCCGCGAGCTGGCGGCGATGCGAGACGGAGCGCTCCTGGTCAACGCGGCCCGTGGTCCCGTGGTCGACACCGATGCACTGCTCGCCGAGGTCGGCAGCGGACGCCTGCGGGCGGTCCTCGACGTGACCGACCCCGAGCCGCTGCCCGACGGGCATCCGCTGTGGAGCGCGCCCGGCGTGCTGTCGATCACCCCCCACATCGCCGGCGACTCGCCCCGCGGCCACGAGCGCGCGGCGCAGCTCGCCGGCCAGCAGCTCGCCCGCTGGTGCGCCGGCGAGGAGCTCATCAACATCGTTCGCCGGTGACCTCGGGGACGGGCGCAGCGCCGGACGGCTCGCCGGCGGCGCTGACGGCGGCGGTGCGCGCCGCCGCGCGCTTTGACCGGTCGATGGTCTCGCCCTCGGGCGGCCTGCTGGCCGCGATCCCGGTGACCGCCGTCCTCGGCGGGGGCATCGCCGCGGGAGACCCGGTCGCGGGGGTGACGATGGGCGCCGGCGCGATGCTCGTCGGCATCGCCTGGCGCACCGCGGGCGGGCGCCCGCCGCTGGCGCTGATGGCCACCGACGCCGCCCTGATGGCGACCTCGACGTTCGTGGGATGTGTGACCGGATCGGTGTCCTGGCTGCACCTCGCGGTGGTCGCCGCGTGGGCGCTGGTCGGCGGCCTGCTGGTCGGCGTCGGCAACCGCGGCGGCGTCCTCGGGACCCAGGCGGTCATCGCCGTGGTCGTCTTCGGGCGCTTCAGCGAGCCCGCCGGAGCGGCACTCGGGATCGCCGGGCTCGTGCTCGCCGGCGGCCTCGCCCAGGTCGCGTTCCTGTCGATCGTTCGCTGGCCCCTGCCGCTGCGCACGCACCGCGCCGCGACGGCGGCCGCCTATCGAGCGCTGGCGCGGCTCGCCGCGGCGCCCGGCGAGCCCTCGACGCTGCCCGCCGGGGCGGCACTCGACGATGCTCAGGCGATGCTGGCGTCGCCCGCGCTGCTCGGCGATCCGGCGCTGATGACCCTGCGCAGCCTTGTCACCGAGGGCCACCGCATGCGCGTCACGGTCGCGGCGATCCACTCCCTGCTGCGCCGGCAACGCGCGGCCGCGGCGGGCGGTGCCGCGCCGGGGGACGAGGCCGCCCGCCAGACGCTCGCCACCGCGGCCGAGCTGCTGGAGCTGGCCGCCGGCGCGATCGAGGGCGACCGCGACGACGCCCACGAGCTGCTGGCGCGCCGCGCCGCGCTGAGCACGCGGGCGCAGACCGCGGCGCGCACGGCGGCCGCGGACGGCCCGCCGGCGTGGTCGCCGGCGCCCCATATGGCCCGCCGCCTGGCCGCCCTCAACGGGCAGCTTCGCGCGATGGCCACGCTCGCGCCGGCGGCCGGCGAGGGCGGCGGACTGCGTCGCCGCCGTCCGTTCGGGCGCACCAATCGCCCGCTCGTCCGGCTGCGCGCCGACCTCGCGCAGCTCGCCGCCAACGCGTCGCGCACGTCGCCCGCGGGGCGACACGCGCTGCGGCTCGCGGTGGTCGTCGTCGTGGCCGAGATCCTCTCCCGGCATCTGCACCTGCAACGCGGCTACTGGATGGTCGTGGCGGCCGCCACGGTGCTGCGCCCGGAGTTCGGCGCCACGTTCACGCGGGGCACCGAGCGGGCGCTGGGCACGGCCGCGGGCGTCGCGCTGGCCGGCGCGATCGTCGTGGCCCTGCACCCCGCCGGGGGGGTGATCACGATCCTCGTCGGGTTGCTGGCGTGGGTCGGGTACTCGGTGTTCCCCGCCAGCTTCGCCGCCGGCTTCGCGTTCATCACCGCGCTCGTCGTGTTCCTGCTCAACGCGATCAGTCCCGACACGCTGGCCACCGCGGAGGCGCGGCTGCTCGACACCCTGGTCGGCGGCGCGCTCGGCCTGCTCGCCTACGCGCTGTGGCCGACCTGGTCCCGGGAGCCCGCGTGGCAGTCGCTGGCCGACCTCGTCGCCGCCGTGGGCGCCTACTTCGACGGCGTCCTGGCGGCCGTCGTCCAGGGCCGCCGCGCGCACGAGCACCAGCTGCGCCCGCTCTCGCGCGCGGCGCGGCTGGCGCGGACCCGGGCGGAGTCACGGATCGCCGCCTCGCTGTCTGAGCCGCGGACGCGCCGGATCGACGCCGACCGCAGCCGCGGCGCGCTGGCGGCGCTGCGGCGGCTCGTCCAGGCCGTCCACGTGCTCCGGCTCGATGCCGAGGACGATCGCGAGCGACCGTCGCTGCCGGCGCTGGCGCCCTTCGTGTCGGCCGTCGACGAGCTGCTGGCGATCGTCGATGGGTCGCTGCGGGTGGGCGCAGATCCGACGCCGGTGGCGGCCCTGCCCGATCTGCGAGCGGCCTACGAGCGGTTCGAGCGCGACTGCCCGCGCGACGCGGACGGCGCCGCGCTGCTCGCCGAGCTCGATGAGATCGTCGATGCCGCCAACGGGCTCGCCTCCATTCTCGGGCTGGAGCCGGTCGACGCCGACGTCGTCCCGGCCCCGGCCTAGCGGGCGCCCGGCGCGGTTTTAGCTCAGCGCGGCGGCCAGCGCGGTCCATTCCGCGCGGGGCACGCCGGTGACGCCGACCGGCTGCAGGCAGACGTGGTCGGCACCGGCGGCGAGGTGCTCGCGCGCGATCGCGGCGATCGCACCGGCGTTGCCGTGGGGCACGATCGCGTCGATCAGCTCGTCCGAGCCCCCGTCGGCGATGTCGCGCGCGCTGAAGCCCCACCGCAGCAGGTTGGAGGTGTAGTTGCCCAACCCCAGGTAGAGCGCGGCGTAGCTCCGCGCCGCGGCGCGCGCGCGGTCGTCGTCATCGTCGAGCACGCACGCCAGCTCGACGGCCAGCGTCGCGTCGGCGCCGATCCGCTCGCGGGCCCCGCGGGTGTGGGCGACCGGCACGAAATAGGTGTGCGCGCCGCGGGTGCGCGCCGCGCACAGGTCGAGCATCTTCGGCCCCAGCGCCGCCAGGCAGCGGCGACTGGACCGGCAACGGTGGCGTCGCGGCGTCGAGCCCGTCCAGGAACCCGCGCATCGTCGCCAGCGGATGCGCGTAGTCGCTGGTGGCCTCCGGATGGCCGATCCCGATCCCGACGAGCAGCCGACCCGGAAACGCGTCGGCGAGCTCCGCGTACTCAGCCGCCAACCGACCCGGCTCGTACTGCCACACGTTGACGATGCCGGTGGCGACGATCAACCGCTCGGTGGCGTCCAGCAGCGGGCGCAACGTTGGCAGCTGCGGCGACCCGCCCAGCCAGAACGCCAGTCCGAGTTGCTCGGCCAGCTGCGCCGCCTCGGCGGCGTTGTCCTCGCCGATCGCCCGGTAGGACGTCCAGACGCCGATGCGGGGCAGCTGCATGCCCGACAGGGTGGCAGATCCGCGGGCGGGTCACGCGCGGGGAGCGGGCGTATCGTCCACCCCCGCCGATGAGCACGCCCTCACGAGCCACGCCCGGTCCGCGCATCACCGTGGTCGGGTCGGCCAACATCGATCTCGTGGCGCGGTGCGAGCGGCTGCCCCGGCCCGGCGAGACGGTCACCGACGCGCGGCTGACGCGGATACCCGGCGGCAAGGGCGCCAACCAGGCCGTCGCCGCGGCCCGGCTCGGGGCGCGCGTGCGCTTCGTGGGGAGGATCGGGCGCGACGACCTCGCGCTGCGGGCGCTGGAGTCCGAGGGAATCGACGTCAGCGGCGTCTCGCGTGACGACGGCGAGAGTGGCGTGGCCGTGATCCTGGTGGAGTCCGGGGGCGAGAACGTGATCGTCGTCGCGCCGGGCGCCAATCGCCGGCTGACGGCCGCCGACGTCGACGTGGGCGAGGCCGACGCCGTCATCTGCCAGCAGGAGATCGAGCCCGAGGTGGTGGCCGCTGCGGCCGCGGGCGCGCCGTTCTTCTGCCTCAACGCCGCGCCGGCCCGTGGCCCGCTCCGCGTGACGCCGGACCTGCTGGTCGTCAACCGCTACGAGTACGAGCAGATCGGCGAGCCCGCCGGTCTGGTGGCGCTCACGCTCGGCGCGGACGGAGCGGTGCTGCGCGCGAGCGGGCGCGAGCTGGCGCGGGCCAGGCCACCCCGGGTGACGGCGGTCGACGGCACCGCGGCCGGCGACGCGTTCTGCGCAGCGCTCGTCGTCGGGCTGCTGGAGGGCCGCGACCACGGCGCGGCGCTGGCCAGGGCGTGTGCCGCCGGCGCGCTGGCCGCGTCGCGACCCGGCGCCCAGCCGTCACTGCCGACCGCCGCCGAGGTCGACGCGATCCTGGCGCGCTGACCGGCGCGCGACCGCGACCCCGCCGCGGGCGCTCAGTGCACCGGCGGATCGGCCTCGGGCTCGTCGGAGAGCCAGGCCGGGCGACGCTCGGGCTCGTGACCCTGATGCTCGGTGCGAAGCTCGGCCTCGATCTTCTTCTTGGCCTGCGCCTCGGCCTCGTCGAACGCCTTGAGCTCGTGCTCCAGGGTGCGCTCCGCGGCCTCCAGGCTGTGCTCCTCCCGGCGGATCTGCATCTCGGCGCGGTTCTCCTGGTCATGCATCCGCGCCTGCTCTTCGCGCTTGTCCATCTCCACAGTGTGGGCCACGGCGGCCGAAATGCAAGTCCGCGGAGTCGGGTCCCCAGCGGGCGCCGGTCACGGAGCCCGCGATGCCCGGCAGTCTTGCGGGCGAGGATCGACGGCGACCGAGCCCGCCGTGCGAGCATGTGGCGCAATGACCGAGCGAGTCGCGATCGTCACCGGCGCCGGCTCGGGGATCGGGCGGGCGGTCGCGCGAAGGCTGCTCGCCTCGGGCTATCGCGTCGCCCTGGCCGGCCGGCGCGAGGACGCGCTGCGCGCCACCGGCGACGTCGCGTCCGGGGAGTCGCTGGCGATCTCGACCGACGTCACCGACCCGGGGGCGGTGCAGGCGCTGTTTGACCGCGTCAGCGATCGGTGGGGGCGCCTTGACCTGCTGTTCAACAACGCCGGCATGTTCGGCGCCGCGGCACCCTTGGACGAGGTGGAGCTGACCCAGTGGCGCGCGGTGCTCGACACCAACCTCACGGGCAGCTTCCTGTGCGCTCAGGCGGCGTTCCGGGCGATGAAGGCGCAGCGACCCCAGGGCGGGCGGATCATCAACAACGGCTCGATCTCGGCCCACGTCCCGCGACCGCACGCCGTCGCCTACACCGCCACCAAGCACGCGATCACCGGCCTCACGCGGTCGATCTCGCTGGAGGGACGGCCGTTTCGGATCGCGTGCGGCCAGGTGGACATCGGTAACGCCGCCACCGACCTCAGCGCCGGCATCGGCCGCGGCGCTCTGCAGGCGGACGGTTCGATCCTCCGGGAGCCGATGATGGACGCGGGCCACGCCGCCGACGCCGTGCTCTACATGGCGGGGCTGCCACTCGACGCCAACGTGCAGTTCCTCACGGTGATGGCGACGACGATGCCGTTCATCGGCCGCGGGTAGCGGCGGCGTGCGCCTGCACGTGCTCAGCGACCTGCATC
>JBELAG010000489.1:0-3646 GCA_049509055.1 Solirubrobacteraceae bacterium | reverse complement strand
CCGGCAACCGCCTGTGGCGGATGTCGAAGGCCGGCTGGTTGCGCACCTTCGACGAATGCCTCACCGAGCCCAGCGAGTCCCACCTCGTCCGCGCCACGGTGTGCTTTGACTTCCGTGCCGCCGCGGGCGGCCTGGCGATCGCGCCCGAGCTGTCGGCGCGGATCCGGACCGCGCGCGAGCATCCCCCGTTCATGCACCTGCTCGCCCGCGCGGCGAGCGGGTTCCCGGTGGCGCTCGGCTTCCGCGGTCAGCTGGCCACCGAACGCGACGGCGAGCACGCCGGCCGGCTCGACGTCAAGCGCGGGGCGATCATCCCGCTCGTCAACCTCGTCCGCTATCACGCGCTCGCCGCCGGGGTGACGACCTCGCCGACGGTGGACCGGATCGAGGCGGCGGCCGCGGCGGGCGGGATCGACCGCGACGAGGCCGACGCGCTGCGCGAGGCCTTCGAGGTGATCACCCGGGCGCGCTTTGATCATCACCGCGAGCGGATCGCCGCCGGGCTGCCCGCCGACAACCTGATCGATCCGGGGTCGCTGGCGCCGATCGCCCGCAGCGATCTGCGCGAGGCGCTGCACGCCGTCCGCCGCGCGCAGCGGCGACTGCCGGTCTGAAGTAGCCGGTCGCGCCACACTTCCAGGCGCGACGTGTGGCGCGCACGGCCACATTCCGAAGGCAAAGTGTGCGCGCGTGCGCCATTGTGGGGGCGCGCCGGGACGGACTACGCTGACCGCCATGTGCGGAATCGCGGGGCTGTACACCAAGACCGATGCGCTGCGCTCACAGCTCGGCGCCCACCTCGCGCAGATGCTCGAGCAGCTGTCGTTTCGCGGGCCTGACAGCGCCGGCGCCGCGTTCTACCGTGACCCGGCGCCGGAGGGCTGGTGCAAGGTCTCGCTGCACGCGGCGGCCGCGCAGCCCGGCTGGCATGAGCTCGGCGCCGAGCTGGCGCGCACGTTCGGCGACGCTGCGCTCACCGGTGTCCGCGCCACCCACGCGGTGTTCGTCGTCGACGGCGAGGCGGCCGCGATCGGGCAGTGGCTGCGCGAGGCCCATCCCGAGCTGACGATGATGAGCGCGGGCGCGACGATCGAGATCTACAAGGAGGCGGGGCTGCCGGTCGACTTCGTCACCCGCTTCGCGCTGTCGGAGATCGGCGGCACGCACGCGCTCGGCCACACCCGGATGGCGACCGAGAGCCGAGTCACGACCGAGCACTCGCACCCGTTCTCGACCGGGCTGGACCTGTGCCTGGTGCACAACGGCTCGCTGAGCAACCACAACCGGCTGCGGCGCTCGCTGCAGCGCGAGGGGATCCGCTTCCAGACCGACAACGACACCGAGGTCGCCGCCGGCTACCTCACCTGGCGGCTGCGGGAGGGCGCGACGCTCGAGCAGGCGCTCGAGGGCTGCCTGCGCGACCTCGACGGCTTCTACACCTTCTGCGTCGGCACCGCCGACGGCTTCGCGGTCCTGCGCGACCCGATCGCCTGCAAGCCGGCGGTGATGGCCGAGACCGACGAGTGGGTGGCGATGGCCTCCGAGTACCGCGCGATCGCCGTGCTGCCGGGCGCCGAGGACGCGGTCATGTGGGAGCCCGAGCCCGGCCGCGTGTACAGCTGGGGAACGGCGCTGGTGGCCTGATGGCGACGCCGGAGACCCTGCACGAGGCCCAGCTCGTGTTCGACCTGAGCACCGACACCGTGCGCGAGCTCAACCGCCATCTCCACGAGGAGCGGCCGGCCGACCACGTGCGGGTCCTGCATCCCGGGGGCCGGCACGCGATCGCGGTCGGGGTCGACGCCGACACCGAGGTCGAGATCGACGGCCATGTCGGCTACTACTGCGCCGGCATGAACAAGCGGGCGACCGTCCGCGTGCGCGGCAACTGCGGCGTCGGGGTCGCCGAGAACATGATGTCGGGCACGGTCGTGGTGGAGGGCAGCGCCAGCCAGGCGGCGGGCGCGACCGCCCGCGGCGGGCTGCTCGTGATCCACGGCGACGCGTCGGCGCGGTGCGGGATCTCGCTCAAGGGCGCCGACATCGTCGTGCGCGGGTCGGTCGGGCACATGAGCGCGTTCATGGCCCAGACCGGCTGCCTGGTGGTGTGCGGCGACGCCGGCGAGGCGCTCGGCGACTCGCTGTACGAGGCGCGGATCTACGTCCGGGGCAGCGTCGCGGGGCTCGGGGCCGACTGCGTGGAGAAGGAGATGCGCCCCGAGCACCGCGCGCAGCTCGCGGGGCTGCTGGCCGCCGCCGATATCGACGGCGACGCCGATCAGTATCGCCGCTACGGGTCGGCTCGGCAGCTCTACAACTTCAAGGTCGACAACGTGGGGGCCTACTGATGGCGCCGTGGAAGGGAGCTCAGGCCGAGAGCGTGTGGCGCCCCGCGCTGCGCGAGTCGGCGACGTTCGGGCGGGCCGAGATCGCCGAGATCCAGCGCGCCGCCCGGGAGGGCATCTACGACATCCGCGGCTTCGGCGCCAAGCGCCGGGTGCCCAACTTCGACGACCTGCTGTTCCTCGGCGCGAGCGTCTCGCGCTATCCGCTGGAGGGCTACCGCGAGCGCTGCGCGACCAACGTCACGATCGGCACCCGCTTCGCCCGCGAGCCGATCGAGCTCGACATCCCGATCACGATCGCCGGGATGAGCTTCGGCGCGCTGTCGGGCAACGCCAAGGAGGCGCTCGGCCGCGGCGCCAGCGAGGTCGGGACCTCGACGACGACCGGCGACGGCGGGATGACCCCGGAGGAGCGCGAGCACTCGACCACGCTCGTCTACCAGCTGCTGCCCTCGCGCTACGGGATGAACCCCGACGACCTGCGCCGCGCCGACGCGATCGAGGTCGTGATCGGCCAGGGCGCCAAGCCCGGCGGCGGCGGCATGCTGCTCGGCCAGAAGGTCAGCGAGCGGGTGGCCGGGATGCGCACCCTGCCGCCCGGCATCGACCAGCGGTCCGCCTCCCGCCACCCGGACTGGACCGGGCCTGACGACCTGCGCATCAAGATCGAGGAGCTGCGCGAGGCCACCGGCTGGGAGAAGCCGGTGTACGTCAAGCTGGGCGCGACCCGGGTAGAGCACGACGTCAAGCTGGCCGTGGCGGCGGGCGCGGACGTCGTGGTGGTGGACGGGATGCAGGGCGGCACCGGAGCCACCCAGACGGCGTTCATCGAGCACGCCGGGATCCCGACCCTGCCCGCCGTGCGGCTGGCGGCCGAGGCGCTGCGCGACATCGGCCTGCAGCACGAGGTGCAGCTGGTCGTCTCGGGCGGCATCCGCTCGGGCGCCGACGTGGCCAAGGCGCTGGCCCTGGGCGCGGACGCGGTGTCCATCGGGGTGGGCGCGCTGGTCGCGCTGGGCTGCAACAAGGCGTCGTACCGGCACGGCGACCAGGACGTGGACGCGACGCCGGGATACGCTGCCCTGGGCACCGTGCCCGGGCGCTGTCACCACTGCCATACCGGGATGTGCCCGGTGGGGGTGACCACCCAGGACCCGGAGCTGAGCGAACGGCTCGACCCGGAGACCGGTGCCCGCTGGGTCACCAACTACCTCAAGGCGCTGACGATGGAGCTGACCTCGCTCGCCCGGGCCTGCGGCAAGTCCGACGTGCACCACCTGGAGCCCGACGACCTGGTCGCG
>JBELAG010000488.1:0-3655 GCA_049509055.1 Solirubrobacteraceae bacterium | reverse complement strand
GCAGCGCCGCGTAGACCATGCCGTCGAGCACGTGCTCGGCGGCGAAGCGGGCCTCCCCCCGGACCTTGAGCGGCCCGTCCAGGCGCGACACCTGCGCGCCGATCAGGCCGTGCGGGGCGCGGAGCACCGGATCGGGGCCGGCGTTCGGCGTCCAGCCCTCGGGGGCGGTCGGGACCGCGGGCCGGGATCCTGCGGCGCTCATCGGCGGGCTCCCTCGGTCAACCCGAGCAGGACGGCCACGAGCGTGCGGCGGGCCAGGTCGACCTTGAACGCGTTGCCGGCGAGTGGACGGGCGCCGGCAAGCTCGGCATCGGCCGCCGCCAGGAAGCTGGACTCGGTCGCCGGGCCGCCTCGCAGCGCCTGCTCGGCGCGCCACGCCCGCCACGGCTTGGGGGCGACGCCGCCGAGCGCGAGGCGCGCGTCGGTGATCGTTTCGCCGTCGAGCTCGACCGCGGCGGCGACCGAGACGAGCGCGAACGCGTAGCTGGAGCGGTCGCGGACCTTGCGGTAGGTCGAACGGGTGGCGAGATCGGACCGGGGCAGCCGCAGCGCGGTGATCAGCTCGCCGGGCTCGAGCACCGTCTCGACATCGGGACGATCCCCAGGCAGCGTGTGCAGGTCGCAGAGCGCGACGCTGCGCTCCCCTGACGCGCTGCGAAGGTGGACGACGGCGTCCAGCGCGGCGAGCGCGACGCACATGTCCGACGGGTGGGTGGCCACGCACGCGGGGGAGGCCCCGAGGATCGCGTGCCTGCGGTTGAAACCGTCGATCGCGTCGCAGCCCTCGCCCGGGGACCGCTTGTTGCAGCGCGAGCCGTCGGTGTCATAGAAGTAGGTGCAGCGGGTCCGCTGCAGCAGATTGCCCCCGACCGTCGCCATGTTGCGGATCTGCGCCGAGGCCCCGGCGACGATCGCGCGCGTGAGCATCGGGTAGCGCGTGCGGACCACCGGGTGCTCGGCCACCGCGGTGTTGCGCGTGGCCGCCCCGATCATCAGGTCGCCGTCGTCGGTCTCCTCGATCTCGGCCGACAGGCCGGTGACGTCGACGAGCGCCGAGGGAGCCTCGACGGCCTCGCGCATGAGGTCGACGAGGTTGGTGCCGCCACCGAGATAGCTGGCGTGCTCGTCCTCGGCGCGGCGGATCGCGTCGGCGGCGTCGGCTGCGCGCGCGTAGGTGAGCTCGATCACGCCTCCGACCCCGCGTATACCGTGGCGATCGCCATGACGATCCCGTTGTGGGCGCCGCACCGGCACAGGTTGCCGCTCATCCGCTCGCGCAGTTCGTCGTGATCGAGCGCGATGCTGGTCGCCCCGAGATCGGCGGTGACGTGGCTGGGCACCCCGCGGGCCACCTCTGCCGCCATCCCGACCGCCGAGAGGATCTGGCCCGGGGTGCAGTAGCCGCACTGAAATCCATCGTCGTCGATGAACGCCTGCTGCAGCGGGTGCAACGCGCCGGCGTCCGCAAGCCCCTCGATCGTGGTCACCTCGCGCCCGTCGTATTGGACGGCGAGAGCCAGGCACGACAGGATCCGCTCCCCGTCGACGAGCACCGTGCAGGCACCGCACGCGCCCTGATTGCATCCCTTCTTCGTGCCATAGAGCCCAAGATGCTCACGCACGAAGTCAAGCAGCGAGACACGAGCGTCGGCGGGCACCGGCGCCTCGCGGCCGTTGATGATGATCGGCACGGCGGATCCCCTTTCGGCAACGTAGGGCTGACGGCAGTCAGGCTACCCGGGCCCGACACCCACCAAGCGTACGGACGGGGCCACTCGTGCAGAGTCGCTTCGATGGCGCTGAGCGGGGTGTCGGTCTCGACGACCCGGACCAGGCGCCGGCCGGCGCCGGCCAGGAGATCCTCGAACGACCGGGGTTCGGCCCGCGGCGGGGTGCTCAGAGCACCTCCGGGAGGTTGGTGGCGTCGCGGCCGGCTGGTTTGAGCGAGGATTCGCTGACCGATGCCGCTGAGCTTCACGGACTACTACGAGGTGCTGGGCGTCCCGCGCGACGCCGACCACGACGCGATCCGACGTGCGTACCGCAAGCTGGCGCGCAAGTACCACCCGGATCTGAACGCCGACAGCGATGCCGAGGAGCGCTTCAAGGAGCTGGGCGAGGCCTATGAGGTTCTGTCCGATGCCGAGAAGCGAGAGCGTTATGACCGCCTCGGCGCCCGTTGGCGCGAAGCGGAGCACGAGGCGCCCGAGGAGCGATTCGAGGACTTCTTCGCCGACCAGGGGTACGGCGACGCCACGCGTGCGGAGTTCGGCGATGACCTGTTCGAGGCGCTGTTCGGCGCGCGAGTCCGCGGCGCGGGCGGGCCGCTGCGCGGCCGCGACCGGGAGGCGCTGCTGGAGGTCTCGCTCGAGGACGCGCTGGCCGGCGGGCGGCGGCGGTTGACTCTGGACGGCCGTGAGGTCAACGCCAACTTTCCCGCCGGCGTTCGTGACGGGCAGCTGATCCGTCTGGCGGGACAAGGGGGGGAGGGGCGCGATGGTGGTCCGCCCGGCGATCTGTTCCTGCGCGTCGTATTCAAGCCACATCCGCGCTTCCGTCGCCGCGGGGATGATGATCTCGACGTCGAGCTTCCGATCACACCCGCCCAGGCGGCCCTCGGGACCACCGTCGAGGTACCGACGCCGACCGGCTCGGCCCGGGTCCGGGTGCCGGCGGGCTCCTCCAGCGGCCGCCGGCTGCGGCTCCGCGGACGCGGGCTTCCCAGGCGCGGTGGCGGTCACGGTGACCTCCACGCGCTGGTCAAGATCGTCGTACCGAAGGAGCTCTCAGATCGTGAGCGCGAGCTCTACGAGCAGCTCGCCGAAAGCTCGAACCGCGACCCGGAGAAGGGGCGACCATGAACGCAGACCCGCACAGCGAGCCGACTGATCGCGACCTCGCCGCCGGGGAGGTGGTCGAGCTGACCGTCCTCGCCAGGCAGGCCGGGGTCAAGATCGTGCACGTGCGGAGGTACGTGGAATTCGGACTGATCGAGCCGCACCCGGCCGATGCCGACGCCGAGCGCTTTGATCCGGCCAACGCCTCGCGGGTGGCGCGGGCGGAGCGGCTGCGCCGTGACCTCGGGCTCAACTACGCCGGCGCCGTGCTCGTCTGCGAACTGCTGGATCGGATCAGCGAGCTCGAGGCCGGCCCCCACTAGCCGCCCCGACGCGATCGCGACGACGATCTCAAGCTCTGCTTCGGGCCGCGGAGAGTCGCTGGTCGAGGCCCGGTCTCAACCAGCGCCGGCAGCGCTGCCTTCGAAGAACCGAGCCACGTCGTCGGGGTCAGCCGGCTCGACCAGGCTCTCCTTCAGCATCTCCTCGAGATCCGGATACCGGCCGGCGCGCAACTCCCCGACGGCCGCGTCGAGGTCGTACTCGGTCCGTCGCGACTCGACGCCAGGCCCGAACAGAGCCCAATAGGCGCCGGGCCGGCCCTCGTAGGGCATCCCGACGCTGCCGGCGTTGACGACTCGCCAGCGGTCGACCCGGCGATCGAACTGACGGTGGGTGTGGCCACAGACGATCACACTCTGATCGACGTCTTCGATGATCGTCCGCAGCCGCTGCTCGGTGGTCTCGGTGGTCAAAATCTCACTGTCGCTGCGTGGGGATCCGTGACAGAACACGGTCGGGCCCAGGCCGTCCGGGTG
>JBELAG010000487.1:0-3659 GCA_049509055.1 Solirubrobacteraceae bacterium | reverse complement strand
TGGACAGCCCCGTTGTCAGTCGTGCGGTGAATGCCGGGTCGGCCTGTGCGAGCAGTCGGGCGACGTGATCGAACGAGCTGCCCTTCCTGGACTATGGTGCGCCCCGAACTATGTTGCGCTGACGCTTGGCGCGGCGGCCTGCGGAGGAGATCGCGCTCGTGACCGCAACATATTTCGCGTTTCAGAGGTCCTCGAGGAACGCGAGCAGCCGGTCGGGTGGGCGGTAGCGTCCGGGCTTGACGTTCGGTGGTGTGGTGCGGTCGATGGCCCGTCGCTTGAGTTCCATGTCGGCGTGCAGGTATTTGTTGGTGGTGTCGAGCGTCTCGTGGCCGAGCCACAGGGCGATGGTGGCGGTATCGACCGGATCTGGCGCGCTGAGCAGTTGCATCGCCGCGGTGTGGCGCAGTGTGTGCGGGGTGATGTTCTTGGCGGCCAGCGACGGACATCGGGCGCGGGCGGTGGTGGTGTGCTTGGCGACCAGTCGCCAGATCGCGCTGCGCGTGAGGTGCCCGCCGGTGCGGCTGGGGAACAGCGGACCGGCGGGGTCTGCGCCGAGCTCGCGCAGCCACACGCGCAGCACCTTGACCGTGACGCGGGTCAGCGGGGTGCACCTCTCCTTGCGTCCCTTGCCTTCGCATCTCACCCAGGCGCTTGTGCCGAGGTTGAGGTCTTCGCAGCGCAGGCTGGCGAGCTCGGAGGCCCGGAGCCCGGTCTGGATCGCAAGCAGTAGCAGCGCGTGGTCGCGTCGGCCGGTTATGGTGGAGCGGTCCGGTGCGGCTAGCAGCGCGTCGATCTCGGGCTTGTTGAGATAGCTGATCAGCGTCGACTGGTAGCGCTTCTCGGGGATCGAGAGGACCCGCGTGATCTGCTCCGAGCACTCCGGGGCTTTCAATGCCGCGAAGTGAAAGAACGAATGGACCGCGGTCAGTCTGGCGTTGCGGGTGCGGACGCTGTTGCCACGCTCGTTTTCCAGATAGGAGAGGAATGCGGAGATCCTCTCCGGGTTGAGATCCTCAAGCTGCAGTTTTGATGGCGGCGTGCCGGTCTGCTCGTGCAGGAACGTCAAGAGCAGCCGGAAGCTGTCGCGATATGACGTGATCGTGTGCGGGCTGGCGTCGCGCTGGTGAGCGAGACGCTCGGTGAAATAGGCTTGGAGCAGTGGTGGGAGCGCGCTCATCGTTGGCCCTTTCCTCGGTGCATCTGGCGTGGTCGCCTGCGTCGGGAGCGCTCCCAGGAGAGCGGCATGCGCGCCTGGGCGTTGGTGGGTTGGTCTGTGGAGGCCTGCTGCCAGGTTTGCTCGAGCCGCTCGCACGCCAACGCGAGAAGCTCGGGCGCGCCCTCGAAATACCAGAACGTGTCAGCCGGATGGACATGCCCGAGCACCGTTGAGAGCAGCGGCAGCTGCGCCTCGATGTTCACGCCGTCGCGATACCAGCCCAGCAGCGTGCGCAGGACAAAGGCATGACGGATGTCGTGCAGTCGGGCGCGACGCCCGAGCGTCTCCAGGTCCAGGCCGGTCGCGCGGCGCAGCTGATCGAACCAGTGCCCGACCATCTGCCGGCTCGGCCGTCCACCCCAGCCGGAGAGAAAGAACGCGGCCGGGTCTTTGGGATGCGGGCACAGCTCGTCGCGCGCGCGGACGTAGCGATCGAGAGCGGTGACCGTGCTGGGGTGAAGCGGGATCTCGCGCGACCGGCCGTTCTTCGCATGACGGACGGTGAGCCTGCCCTCGGTCAGTTCGACATCGGTGCGGTCAAGACCGCACGCTTCCGAGACGCGCATCCCGCTGACCGCCAACAGCCCGATCAGCGCCTCGCAGCTGGCGGCGCGCAGCGGCGGGCGCATCGACCGCGCCGCTGCCAGCAGCGCTTCGATCTCCACCTCGGAGAACAGGTACGGCCTCGCGCGGCGGAACGTGGCCGGCAGCAGGTTGACCGGCGGTATCTCGTGGCGAGCGTCGAACGCCTGCAGATAGCGCGCGAACCCGCGCACGATCGCCAACCGCTGATGCCACCACACGACGCTCGCCTCAGCCGGTTGGGTCGCGAACTCGAGCGCCAGCGCGGTCGTGATCAACGACGCGTTGTGCTGCTCGAGGAACGCGGCGAACTGCGGCAGCACCCGGCCGTGCTCGGTCAGCTGATAGCCCAGTCCGCGACGCATCGCGAGATAGGCATCCACGGCATCTGAGAACGCGCTCATCGGTCGCTCCCGGGCCACGGCAGCGCCAAAGGCGACAGCGCCGCCCGATCGACCTTCGCATAGACCGCGGTCGTGGTCTGGTCCTGGTGGCGCAGCACCTGGCCGATCTCGACCAGGCCAGCACCATGACGCAGCAGTTCGGTCGCGACCGTGTGACGCAGGCGATGAGCACCGACCGGGGCGATCCCCGCCCGCACGCAGGCATACCGCACCACATCGGTGACGCACGGCGGCGTGATGCCACACAGCGGCGCGCACGCGGTGATGAACAGCGCCCGATCGGTCACGCGCGGGCGGCCATCACGGAGATAGTCCACGATCGCCTCGCCGACATCGCAGGGCAGCGGCAACCTGTCGATCCGCGATCCCTTGCCATGAATCACGATCTCGCCCGCCCGCCAGTCGATGTCGTCGAGCGACAGCGCGGCGACCTCGCAGCGACGCACCCCCAGCCTGGCCAGCAGCAGAACGATCGCGTAGTCGCGACGCCCGGTGGGTGTCGCGCGATCACAGCCGTCCAACAAGAGCTTCACCTGGCCGGCCGGCAACGCGCGCGGGAGATCCTCCCGCCGCCGCGCCACCGATGGCACCGCCTCCACCAACGGCTCGCCGATCAACCCGATCACGTGCAAGAACCGCAGCAGCGCGCGCAGCGCGTAGATGACCGTCTCGGTCGACCGCACCGAACGCCGGCGCGCCTCCCGCAGCACGAACGTGCTGACCTCAGCTGCGGACATCCGCGCCAGGTTCTCCTCCAGCGGCTCTGAGCGCTCGGACAGAAACAATCGCGCGGTCGGCAGATACTGCGCGGCCGAGGTCGCCTTCAGGCCCCGCTCCTGGAGCAGATAATCCCGGAACTCGCCGAGCAGCCGATCAACCGCCGAGGGGACCGCGTCAACCGGCGGCAGAACGCCGAGCCCGCCCAGATAGCGCAGCAGCCGGCGCAGACTCAACAGCGACAGGCTGTGACGGTAGCCCTGCCGTCGACGCCAGACGAAATACCGCGCCAGCCGGTCCGGCGTCAACGCCGCGACCTCGAGCCCTTCGGACTCCATCCAGCGGCTCACGTGCGCGAGCAGATACAGCTGCTCCTGGGCACCCCACAGCGAGTAGCCCTGCTCGAGGAGATCGACGCGAAACCCATCGGCGAGCCCCGCCAACGGCCCGCTCACCCGGACACGCTCCGGTGCTGGTTGATCGGACATCAGCAATGCCTCCGTCTCGGAATTGACAGGAGGCACGACTCGATCAGGTCGCCAGAAATATGTTGCGCTCGCGCTCAGCCAGCCGCAGGAATCACCAGACCGCGCGGCCGCTCACGAGCAAAGCTCCACCTCAGCGCAACATAGTTCGGGGCGCACCATAGTCCAGGAAGGGCAGCTCGTTCGATCACGTCGCCCGACTGCTCGCACAGGCCGACCCGGCATTCACCGCACGACTGACAACGGGGCTGTCCA
>JBELAG010000486.1:0-3704 GCA_049509055.1 Solirubrobacteraceae bacterium | reverse complement strand
CGACCGCCATCCCCTGACGGCGCAGCCCGCGCGCGATCGCGTCGGCGAGACGGACCTCGTCTTCGGCGATCAGAACGCGCATACCGGATTCAGGATGCCCCGCGGATCGTAAGAACTCCGTAAGAGCCTCAGATATACGCCGGCGTTCAGCATTACACGAAACGACGTGACAACGAATCGTGATATGATCCCCATCGATGGCGTCCCCACCGAAGATCGCCGAGCGGAGCATGGCCGCCGGCCTGCGCGCGCTCAACCGGGTCGCGTCCTCGACCGCGATCGACCGCCTCGGCCTGCGCGACCCGACCGTGCGGCTGCTGCACGGCGCCTCGAGGACGACCGCCCGCACCGCGGCGAGCGCCGGACGAACGTTCGCGGCCGCCGACCGCCGGTCGCGCTCGGCGCGCCAGCCCAGCGCGCAGCGCCGGGACCTGTTCGACATCACGCCCTCCGACGAGCAGGCGATGCTGCGCGACGCGGCCGGCGACTTCGCGCTCACCCGGCTGCGCGGCGCCGCGGCCGACGCCGACGACGCCCGGGCGACGCCGCCCGCGCTGCTGGAGCAGGCCAACGAGCTCGGCGTGACGATGGTCGGCGTGCCCGAAGAGCTCGGCGGAGCGCTCGCCGAGCGCTCGGCGACGACCGCGGTGCTGCTCATCGAGGCGCTCGCCCGGGGCGACATGGGGATCGCCGTCGCGTGCCTGGCGCCGGCGGCGGTGGCGACCGCGATCAGCCTGTGGGGCGATGCCGATCAGCAGGCCGGCTACCTGCCGGAGTTCGTCGGCGACGACGTGCCCGCGGCGGCGCTCGCGGTGCTCGAGCCGGGACCGCTGTTCAACCCGTTCGCGCTGCGCACCCGGGCCCGCCGCGCCGGCGGCGGCTACGTGCTCGACGGCGTCAAGGCGCTCGTGCCCCGGGCCGCCGAGGCCGAGCTGCTGGTGATCGCCGCCGAGCTCGACGGCTCCGGCCCGGCGCTGTTCATCGTCGAGCCCGGGACCGGCGGGATCTCGATCGAGCCCGAGCCGGCGATGGGCGTCCGCGCGGCCGCGACCGGCCGGCTGATCCTGGAGGGCGTCACGGTGCCGGCGACCGCGCTGCTGGGCGGCGGCGACCCCGGTACGTTCGCGCAGTGCGTCGCGCTCTCCCGTCTGGCGTGGTGCGCGCTGGCCGTCGGCACCGGCCAGGCGGTGCTGGAGTACGTGACCGGCTACGTCAAGGAGCGCCGGGCGTTCGGCGAGCCGATCGCCAATCGCCAAGCGGTCGCGTTCGCGGTCGCCAACATCGCGATCGAGCTCGACGGGCTGCGCCTCACCACCTATCGCGCGGCGGCCCGCGTCGATCAGGGGCTGCCGTACTCTCGTGAGGTCGCACTCGCCCGCCGGCTGTGCGCCGAGAAGGCGATGGCGATCGGCTCCGACGGCGTGCAGCTGCTCGGGGGGCACGGGTACGTCAAGGAGCATCCGGTCGAGCGCTGGTACCGCGACCTGCGCGCCGCCGGGCTGATGGAGGGCGCGCTGCTCGTCTAGAGCGCCACACCGCCATGATCAACCTCGAGGTCCCCGGCAAGTTCGGCGTCCTGATCTCCCAGTCGCGCCACGTCGCCACCGAGATCTTCCGGCCCAACTCGCGCAAGTACGACAGCGCCGAGCACGCCT
Source organism: Solirubrobacteraceae bacterium (assembly GCA_049509055.1). Lineage (GTDB taxonomy): Bacteria > Actinomycetota > Thermoleophilia > Solirubrobacterales > Solirubrobacteraceae > Palsa-465. The sequence goes on along the minus strand of JBELAG010000486.1, from coordinate 2,049 downwards.
ATCCCAAGGAGCTCGACATGCTCGCCGCGGTGATCGACGGCATGAACGAGAGCGGAGCCCTCGGCGGCGCCGGCGCCGGCGCGGTCGGCGGGGCGGCCAACGGCGTTGCGTCGCGCGACGACCGGGCCGGCGAGACCGGGAACCGCAACGGGCGCAACCTCGCCAGCCTGCTGGGGCTGATCGAGCTCTGCTGGGGCGACGTCGGGCTGATGCTGTCGATGCCCCGCCAGGGGCTCGGACAGGCGGCGATCGCCGCGGTGGCCAACGCGGAGCAGCTGCAGCGCTTCGGCGGCAAGTGGGCGGCGATGGCGATCACCGAGCCCGAGGCGGGCTCGGACTCCGCGGCGATCCGCACGACCGCCGCGCTGCACGGCGACGAGTACGTGCTCAACGGCGAGAAGATCTATGTGACCTCCGGCGATCGCGCAGAGCTGATCGTCGTCTGGGCGACGCTCGACCGCTCGCAGGGACGCGCCGCGATCAAGTCGTTCGTCGTCGAGCGCGACAACCCCGGCCTGACGCTCGACCGGCTCGAGCACAAGCTCGGCATCCGTGCCTCCGACACCGCCAACTTCTCGCTGCGCGACTGCCGGGTGCCGAAGCAGAACCTGCTCGGCAGCCCGGAGATCGAGACCGGCCGGGGCTTCGCCGGGGTGATGCAGACGTTCGACAACACCCGGCCGCTGGTCGCCGGGATGGCCGTCGGCGTCGCTCGCGCCTGCCTGGAGGCCACGCGCGACCATCTGACACAGGCCGGGATCGCGATCGACTACGACCTCCCCGTCCATCACCAGAGCGCGGCCGCGGCGGAGTTCATCGCGATGGAGGCCGATTGGGAGGCCGCCCGCCTGCTCACCCTGCAGGCCGCCTGGATGGCCGACAACCACCGGCCGAACTCGCTGCAGGCCTCGATGGCCAAGGCCAAGGCGGGACGGATGGGCACCGACGTCGCGCTGCGCTGCGTCGCGCTGTGCGGAGCGACCGGGTACGGCGAGGGCGAGCTGATGGAGAAGTGGGCGCGCGACGCCAAGATCCTCGACCTGTTCGAGGGCACCCAGCAGATCCAGCTGCTGATCGTCGCGCGGCTGCTGCTCGGCCTCACCTCGGCCGAGCTCAAGTAGCCAGGTCCTCCGCCTCGCGGCGCAGCACGTCCCAGGCGCGCTCGATGTCCTGCGGGCGGGTGGCCGGATGGCCGATCGCCAGGCGCAGCACGTAGCGGCCGTGCAGCACGGCGTGCGAGATGAAGATCTCGCCGGTGGCGTTGACGCGCGCCAGCAGCACGCGGTTGCGCTCGTCGTCGCCCACCATCCGGAAGCACACCACCGAGAAGCGGCGCGGGGCGCACAGCTCCCAGCCGGGGGTGGCGGCCACCCGGTGCTCGAAACGCCGGGCCAGCTCGACCCCGTGGCGGATGTGGGCCTGCAGGCCCTGGCGGCCGTAGCAGCGCAGCACCGCCCACAGCTTCAGCGCGCGGAAGCGCCGGCCGAGCGCGGGCCCGTACTCGCTCAGCGAGAGCGCGTCCTCGGCGTCGGGGGTGCGCAGGTACTCGGGGATCAGGCTGAACGCCGCGCGCAACGCGTCCGGTCGCCCGCTCCACAGCAGCGAGCAGTCCATCGCGGTCAGCATCCACTTGTGGGCGTTGACGACCAGCGAGTCGGCGTGCTCCACGCCGGCGAACGCCCAGCGGAACTCGGGGCACACCATCGCGCTGCCGGCGTACGCCGCATCGACGTGCAGCCAGGCGCCGGCGGCCCGGCAGGCCCGGCCGATCTCGGGCACGGGGTCGACCGAGGTGCTGGCCGTCGTGCCGACGGTGGCGACGACCACCGCCGCCTCGCCGAGGTCGCCGAGCGCGTCGGGGGCCATCCGCAGCTCGGCATCGCACGCCACCGTACGCAGCCGCATCCCGAGCATCCGCGCGGCCTTCTGCACCGAGGAGTGGGCCTGCTCGGAGCAGACGACGAGGTCACGGCCGGTCGCATGGCGCGCGGCGATGACCGCGGCCAGCGTCGACGTCGAGGCGCTGTCCTCGATGTGGCCGTGCCAGCC
>JBELAG010000485.1:0-3716 GCA_049509055.1 Solirubrobacteraceae bacterium | reverse complement strand
CGCCGGGCACCGGATCCCGTTTTTGATCCTGGGTGAGACGGGCGTGTTCGCGGTGTGGGCGCTGAGCGGACCGCCGATCTGGGATGAGCTGCCGATCCCCAGCCACGTCGCCGCCCACGTCAAGGAGACCCTGCCGGGGTACGCCGGGCCGGTCCAGGTCGGCCTGTGCCGCGCGCTGGCCACCAGCAGCCTGCAGCCGCGCTGGTGGTGTCGCCCAGGTGAGCCGGGCGCCTGGGTGATGGGGCCCGACTGGCTGACGCGCTGGCTTGTGCACTTCGGCCCGGGCCACGGACTCGGGGTCACCGACCTCCAGCGCCTCCGCGAGCTCGCGACACCGCACGCCGATACGAGAGCGCGCGGGCCCGATGTCGTCCCTGACCTCGCCGTTGACACGCGCAGAACCGGGGTCAGCTGGTCATAGCCACGTTGCCGATCGCGATGTGATTCGCTTGCCGCGGCGCCTGCTGGAGCATCGGCGATGCCAGCGATGCATCCGCGTTGCCTGGCGGTGGGTGGGCTCGTGCGACGGCTCGCAGCCGGCCGCTGGGGTGTAGCCGGCCTCGGGCGTCTAGCCGCGGGCGGTGCGGGTCCTGCGTTGGCGTTCGCGGGCGCGTTCTCGGTCCAGCTCGCGATTGACGTGCGCCAGCTCGGTCAGGCAGTCAGACAGCTTGTCAAACACCTGGGCGATCCGGACGCTGCTGACACCCTCCAGCGCAACCCCGAGCCCGGCGACGATCTCATCAAACCGCGCCCACAACTCGGGCGGGCCGGTGCGGTTGAAGTCCGGGCGAAGCTCGGGCGGCGGCTGCAGGCTGGCCGACGCGTTGGGCAGCGGCCGCCACGCCAATCCCTCGCGGTCGGCGAAGCGAAACGCGCTGGCCTGCTCCTCGGCCGCGTGCGCGAGCTGCAACAGACGCTCGGCATACCCCGGAGCCGGAGGCGCGGACAGGTGGGCGGTCAACGCCTGGTCCCAGCTGGTCTGCGCTGAGCGCAACCGCGCCAGGGCGTCGGTCGCGCTCACCGGATGAACCCCGCGTCAAGCCCCGCGCCGGGGCTCATCGGATTCGGGGACACCGCCGCAGGCCCAGACGGCCCATCGGCCGGTGACCGGTCGCTGGCGGCGAGCATCCGCTCCAGATCAGAGCGGCGCACCCGGTACTGCCGGCCGGCCTTCACCGACGGCAGCCGGCCAGCGATGATCCACTGGCGGACGGTCTCGTGGGAGAGCTGCAGCTCCGCACAGATGTCCTTGATCGTGAGATAGGGGTCGTCAGCAGGCAAACTACGCCGAGTTTCGATCACGCATGCGTTCAACCACGCATTGTGATGGGATCTTACCGATCTATCCAAATGGTGCCGCCGGATCAAGACGGGAGCAGGGAGCAGGCCGGGCGGCGTGGCGACCTCTCGGTCGTCCACGACCAACCCGCCACGCCACCGACCGCGCCCGACAAGGGCCCCGCGGCGACGCCGGACGAGCTCCTCGGATCGCTGGCCTCCTCTAACGCGCTGAGCCCCCACAGCAACCTGATCCTCGGGTTCTGTCTGCCCACCGACACCGATCACCCCAGCGAACCGGGCCTGACCGCGAGTCCGAAGCCACCCGCACCCACCGTCATCACCGGCCCGCAGACCAGGCTCCGTGACGCCGACCCTTCCGGACGCGCCGGGAGTGCCGTCAGCGATCGACCCGGCCCACACGCAGCGACGATCGACGCGCCAGTCGACCGGCCGCCTGCAGAGTCGGTGAGCACCCGACTGCCGCGCATGATCGCCGTCGCCGACCAACGTCCCCGACGACGCCACATGCTGGCCGGCGGCGGCGTCATCGTCACGGCGATCGCGATCGTCATCGCCGCCCACGCGCTCCCGGGTGCCGCACCGGGGTCCAACCTCAGCGGACGTCGCAACCACAGCACGGTCGGGCTCACGACAGCGACCGCTTCCGCTCGCGCGAGCAGCCAAGCTGCCAAGGCCAGCCACCAACCAGCGCGCACCCACACCACGACAGCGCGACACACCCGGCACGCCGCGCGTCGCCACCCCCAGCGTGCCGACACCGTCACCAGGCCTCCCGGCAGCCGATCAGCGGCACGATCGCTGAGCGCCGGTCAAACAACCGCCGCGTCACACAACGCGACCGCGCCAACGACGGCGACAGCGACGGCGACAACGCCCGCGGTCACCGCGCCGGTCGAGCCCACCGCGGTGGTCAACCGCACCCCGGCCCAGAGCTCTACCTCAAACAACCGGCCAGCTTTCGGAGAGAACGGCGTTCTCGGACCTGGCCATTCGCCAGATTCGTGACCGACCAATTCACCGAACGGAAGAGGCCCTTATGACCAAGCTCCTGGCGCACGCCCGCCAACACTCCGTCGGATATGTCGCACTGTTCGTCTCCCTCGCCGGAACAAGCTACGCCGCAGTCAAAATCCCGACCGGCAGCGTGGGAAACCCACAGCTCAAAAATCACGCTATCACCCCGATCAAGCTCGATCCCAACACGATCGCGGGATACATGCGCGACTGGGTGCAGATCAACGCCCAAGGACAAATCGTCGCATCACGGCCCGCCGCGCGGCTGATCACGTGGGAGACGACGGGGGCTGGTCCCGGGGGATTGATTGGGTGGAGTCAACCGATTCCGGCGGCGTGTTTCGCGCTGGCCACGACCACGACTCAGGGCGGTGTGCTCTCCTACGCCAGCGCACAGCTGGCAAGCGCCGGCGCAAAGAACGACGCGGGCACCTATGTACTGCTCTCCGCGCCGGCACGCGCCGTGAATGTCGCGATCATGTGCCCGCAGCCCTGACGCGTGTGATGCGCTCTGTACATCGGCTTCGGCGGATCGGAATCGGCACGGTGAGAGCGCCTGCGCTCGCATTCGCAGCGGCCGCGATCTGTCTCGCTATGCCCGCTCTCGCGCGTGCCAACGAGACCGTGGACGCGTGCGGCTTTGTGCCCAACGAGGTGTTCCAGGCCTATTCCAACTTCGGGATGGAAGTGCAGGCCAACTGCCCAGGCGGCGGCCTGACGCTCTATGCAGACTCTGAGTTCAGGCAGGGGCAGAACGCCATCTGGCAAGCCGATGCCCCGGCCGGCTTGACGATCGTCGCGGCTATGGTCGCGCCGGGCGCGCTGGAGTCGGAATTCGTCAACGCCGGCAGCCTCGGCGACTACGGCGGGAACTTCTACTGGAACGATGGCAGCTCGAACATCACGCCCACCGACACCAGCGCGTCGTTCACCGTCCTGAACTCGCCGGACTTCGGATTCCAGCTGGTATGCGGCAAGCCACTCTGTAGCGGCCCGAACTACACCGCATACATCACCGTGCTCGGAATTGTCCTCTCGGTCCAAGAGACCTCCGGCCCGGTGTTGAGTGCGCCGTCGGGTCTGTGGCAGGCCAGCGGGTGGATCCGCGGGAACTGGACGCTGGCGTTCTCCGGGGATTCGCCGTCGGGCATGTGCTCGCTCACCGCCTCACTGGCCGGGCAGAGGCTGCCGGGCAGCTCCTCGACCGCGAACGTCGCCGAATGGCATCAGTGCGCTGCCGCTGCGGTCAGCGACCCGGTGCCCACGGCGGCGTACCCGCAGGGCGCCGACACGTTGCAGATCGGTGGGACTGACGCCGCCGGCGTCCCCGCCAGCCTGTCCAAGACGGTCTACGTCGATAACCAGGCGCCGACCGTGGGTCTGACCGGGCCGGCCAGCGC
>JBELAG010000484.1:0-3716 GCA_049509055.1 Solirubrobacteraceae bacterium | reverse complement strand
GCGGCCGCGTGCTGCGTCCAGCCCGGCGCGCATCATGTGGGGCGACGATGACGAACGGAGGTAGGGATGACGACTGCCCACACTGGCGATGAGCCGCTCTCGCCCGAACCGGAGGCGATCGCGACGGCTGCTCATGACCGGCTCCGGGCGTAGGCTGGACAGGATTTGTCCGCCGAGGAGGCGGCGCGGCGGCGTGTGGCTGAGGCCGCGAGCGCCGCGATCGCTGCCGGCTAGGCGTTGAGCGTGCTCGCCGATGCTGAGCGCACCGGCGAGCTGCGCGCTCGCCGCGCGCTGAGCACCGACGTGCTGCGCCACGTCGCCCGCGCGGCGAAGCGCACGCGCGAGGCCGACAGCGAATGCGAGCAGGCCATTGCTCGTGCTGGGCGGATCGGGCTCTCACACCGCGAGATCGCCACTGCCGCGCAGATCGCGCACGGGACCGTCCGCGCGATCCTCACCCGCACCACCGGCGAGACCCCAACAGCGCCGGTCGAGCCCGATGCCACCCCACTAGCGAGCCACGCCACGGAGAGTCCAGTGCCGTCCTGACGCTCGTCGTCGGCCGCTGGCCAGCTCGCAGCCAACCGTCTGACCGGCAACCGATCTCGCTGGCGGACGACGGGCGAGATCTAGGGAGCGCAACGATCACGGAGCCGCCGAGCGCATCCGCGCAACCCCCGCGGCAGCCAGCATCTCGAGGATCGCGAGCAGGATCTGCGCGCAGACCCCATCCCGCTCACGACGACAGCCCGCCCACCTGTGCGCTGGCCGCCCCCATCAGCCGGCTGTCACTCGACCGTCTCCGACACGCCAGCACGGCTCAGGGAGCGCGGCCTCCTTGGCCGGGTGGCTGCCGGCCGGGTCGTGGCGGGGACGGCACGGCAGAGGGCGACAGCTGCCCGCTGCCGGGACGGTCGACGGCACGGCTGGCGGGTAGCGCTTGGCAACGGCGGGCACTGGCGGCCGCCTGGGCGTTGCGTCGCATCTCCCCAAGCGAGAGCAACGAGACCGGCCCGGGCGACACCGTGCTCGTCGTTGGCCAGCAGGTCGGGCGCGACCGCCCCGACGGTCAGTATCAGCTCGCCGCTGCGCGGGGCGTAGATAATGGGCGACCATGGCAGGCTTCTCGCTAGGGGCGAGTCCCTTGTCCGGGCATACGAACGATGGTGACGGAGGGCGTCCACGATGAGGAACGTGTTCATGCGGCTTTCGGTGTGTGGCTGCGTCGCCGCGCTCGCGCTCGGCGCTGGCGTCGCTCAGGCCGACGTCCTGGATCAATCCCAGACCCAGGAGGACAACGCGATCCTCGTCTCGGGACCGTCAAGCCTGTTCAGCGGTAACAGCGCCGCACAGACGTTCACCGCGGGGATCACCGGTCCGCTCGATCGTGTCCAACTGCAAGTCAACAGCGCGCAGACCGGTGGTGACCCGCTGACGATCGAGCTCACCAACACCAGCGCCGGCGCGCCCGGCTCGACCGTGCTGGCCCAAGCCTCGCTGCCCGCTGCCAACGTCCCATCGGGCGCGCTCACCTGGGTCGAGGCCGACTTCGCCGCGCCGCCACCGGTCACGGCGGGCGTGCAGTACGCGATCGTGGCCACCACCACCGGCGCCTCGGCCTACGATTGGTCGCTGATCGACAGCAACGTCTATGCCGGCGGCGATCACTTCTTCAGCCCATCGCCGCCGGCGGCATGGACAGACGCCGGCAACGACCTGACGTTCAAGACCTATGTCAACCTGGCCCCGGCGGCGACTGTCGCGCCCGGGAACCTGACGTTTGCCGCGCAGCCGCAGAGCACGGTCAGCCCGCCGCAGACGGTGACGATCACCAACACCGCGGCCGGCTCCTCACTGACGATCGCGGGCTTCCTGTTCACCGGCGCCGACCCCGGCGACTTCATGATCGGCTCCGATGACTGCCGCGCTGCGCTGACCACCGGCGAGAGCTGCCTCGCCACCGTGCGATTCGCTCCCGAGGCACCAGGGTCGCGCACCGCATCGCTGCAGGTCGAGAGCGACGATCCCAATAGTCCCGCGACCGTGGCCCTGTCGGGCACCGGCGCCAGCCTCCCGCAAGGGCCGCTCGGCGTCACCGGCGCGCCCGGGCCGACGGGCGCGACCGGCCCCGCCGGGCCGATCGGCGCCACCGGCGCGACGGGCGCGCGAGGGCCAGCCGGGGCGATCGAGCTGGTCAACTGCAAGACGACCACCACCACCGTCAAGGGCCGCAAGATCACCCACAAGCAATGCACCGCCAAGCTGGTGTCGGGCACCGTCACCTTCACCACCACCAGATCCGAGACGACGCAGGCCAGCCTCGCCCGGGGCAGGACCGTGTACGCCACCGGGGCGAGCGTGACGCTCGGCGCTGGCCGCTCAGAGCTCCTGCTCACCGCCCAGCGACCGCTGCGAGCCGGGGGCTACACCCTGACCGTGCGCCAGCGCCACCACCGGTGGACCACCACCACCCACCAGCAGCTCACGATCACCTGACCACAACCAGCGGCAGCGCTGAGCGTGACCGAAGAGGTCGATCTTGGTTCAGACGGGGAGGATCGGATCGGCCCTCGAGGTCGGGGCCGTCGAGCGGATCATCGTCCGCACAACTCGCCGGCGCCGCTGCACCTCAGCGAGCGGGCCAGCAGGTCAGCGGGTCAGCGCCAGCGCCTGCCAGCGCTCGAACTGGCGCTCGCAGAGGTTGATCCATTCGCGATCCTCGCCGAACCCGAGCGTCGATCGGCGTCGGTGCGCTGCGGTTTTACGCTCCCCTCGATGACGACGAACGACCGCACGGTTGGACTGGTGCGGGTGGTCGTCGTTTCCCCCGGGCGACGTTGCCGCCGAGCGTCGAGCAGTCGTCTCAGCTGTCGACGAGCTCAACCGCCGCGTGGCACCCGATAAGGGCTATCAGCTCACGGTGTGGCGCTGGGAGACCGACGCGCGGCCCGGCCTGCACCTGGAGGGCCCGCAGGGATTGATCGATGAGCGGATGGGGATTGATGACGCGGACATCGTGGTCGGGGTCTTCTGGAGGCGGTTCGGGACCCCGACCGGCGATGCTCAGTCAGGGACCGAGCATGAGCTGCGCAGGGCGTGGGCGGCGTGGCGGCAGCGAGGCCGGCCGGACGTGATGGTCTACTTCTGCCAGCGCGAGGGGGCCCTGGCAGGCCTGACCGACACCGAACAGCTGCAACGGCTCGCGAGATTCCTCGCGCAGCTGCCCAGAGAGCAGCTGTGGTGGTCCTACGACGATCCCCATGCGTTCGAGCGTCTCATCCGCGGTCACCTCGAGGACGTTGTCCTGCGCCGCGCTGCCGAACGTCAGCCACCGCCGGCGCCGACACCGGTGGCCACGACGACGACGACATGGTTCAACGTGCCGGCGCCGATCACCGCGTTCGCCGGCCGCGAGACGGAGCTTGAGGCGCTTGAGGAGGCGATTGGCCTCGCTGACCGGGCGGTGATCGCTCAGGCGATCGGCGGACTGGGCGGCGTCGGCAAGACCCAGCTCGCCGCCCGCTACGCCCACGCGCACGCCCACGCCGGCGACTACGACTTGATCGCCTGGATCCGGGCCGAGGACGGCGGGACCGCCGACCTCGCGCACCTCGCTGCTCGGCTCGGCCTCGCGCTCGCCGATAACGCCGCCGGACGCGTGCAGGACGCGATCGCGATCTACGAGCCGCTGCTCGCCGACCAGGAGCGGATCCTCG
>JBELAG010000483.1:0-3727 GCA_049509055.1 Solirubrobacteraceae bacterium | reverse complement strand
GCCGGTCTGGGCGCCGGGGTCGCGTTGCAGTTCACGCCGGTCGGGTTGTTTGTGAATATCGCGCTGGCGGTCGCGGCCAGCCTGCTGTTCCTGGGGCTGCTGCTGGTCAAGCTGACGGTCAGCATCTCGACCATCCTGGTGTTCGTGGGGATGCCGCTGGCGGTGGTGCTGTGGCCGGTGATCCCGTGGGTCGCGCGGATGGCCGGCCGGGCGTTCGCGGTCTGTCTGATGGTCCCGGTGCTGTGGGCGCTGTGCTTCGCCGCCTCGGCCGCGGTCAGCCTCGACGCGATCACCTTCAACGCCGGCAGCGTGATCAACGCGCTTTTGGAGCCGCTGGTGGCGATCGTGCTGCTGTGGGTGATGCTGCGCCTCCCCGTCGCGCTCGCCAGGCTGGCGATGCTCGGGTCGATGTCACTCGGCGGCGGGTTCGCGTCGCGGACGATCAGCTACGCCGCCGGCTCACAACTCAGAGACACCGCCCGAGCCCACCTCCCCACCTGGGCCGCCGGCCACACCACCCCGGCCAACACCCACGGCCAGCCGGCCGAGACCCAGACCGGCAGCCGGCTACGAACCGCCGCCACGCTCGCCGGCGCGACCGCCACCGGCGGCAGCACCGCCGCGGCAGCCGCCAGCGCCGGGGCTGGCGCCGGGGGCGGTGCTGCCGCTGGCGCGGCGTCCACCGCCGCCAACGGCGCGGCCGGCGCGGGCGCCCCGGGCAGTGGGGCCAACGGCCGCGCCTACACGCCACCGCCGACTGCGCAGGCCAACCCGTCCGGGCCGGCGCCCGACAACGGGTTGCAGGCCCCGAGCTTCGCCGGCCGCGAACAGGACTTCGCCAACGAAACCTTCGCAGCCCAACACCGCCAGCAGACCAGCCCGGTGTCGGCCGAGCAGGCCACCGCCGCGATGGCCAGCCTTCCGCAGACCACGCAGCGCGCGGTCGGGCGGCTGGTCGCCGAGCACGGCGCCGGCGCGCGCGAGCATCTCGCCTACCAGGCGCTGGGCGAATGGTCCCCCCAGCAGCGCGAAGCGCTGCGGACCCTCGCCGCCGCCACCCCCGAGGTCCGCGCCCAAGCCGCGGCCGACGTCACGGGCATCAGCGCCCACGGCGCCAGCGAGACCTCCGCCAGCGCGGCGGCCGCCGGGGCCGCCGGCGGCGATGAACGCTCCCGGGGACCGGTGCCCGAGCCCGTCGACCATCCGCCGGCAGCGCAGCCGTCGCCGACGCTCGCGCACGAGCACCCCGCGCCCGCTCGCGCCACCGACCCGCACCCGGCCGCAGACAGCCGTCCTGCGGCGGCACCGCCCAGCCCGCCGCCGCACGCGCCGATGGCGCCGCGTGAGCCGCGTGAGCCGCGCGGGCCCAGAGACAACGACCACTCATAGGAGGACCTGTGCACCCCGCCCCCGCTCACCTAGAGTCCAAGCTGCGCTTCTGGGATTTCACCGTCGGCCAGCTCGCCGCGGCGTTTGCCGGGATCATGCTCGGCGTCGTCTGGGCGAAGTTCATCTCCCCCCTGCACGGCATGTGGGCGGCGATGAGCGGCGCCTACATCGCCGCGCTGCCGGTGATCCCGGTATTCGTCGCCAGCCAGACCGACTTCGACCTCGCCGACCTCGCCGCCGGCGCGGTGCGGTGGCGACGCCGCGACGGCCGCTACACCCCCGGCGCCGGCGACAGCGCCACCGGGTACGTGCTGTCGGTTGCTGGCGCCGACGCTGACCTCGGCGACGACCCTGGGGCCGCGTTTGATCTGCATGCGCTGTGGGAGGAGCCGTCACCCGGCCGGCACCAGGACGCGACAACTGACTCGGGGCTGCTCGTGCGGCCGACAGTTCGACGCCCCGCCGACCACAACGCTCACCACGCTCACCAGCGCAGATGGGTGACCAAGCGAAAGGGGCGGCGATGATCACCACCAAGGCAGTGAAGAGCCGCGCCGGCGCGCTACCGGCGGCGGGTGAGCTGCTGGCGGTCGAGGCGATCGACCAGACCGGGCTCGTGGTGACCAGCGAGGGGGCGTTGGTGCGGATCTTCCGCGTGCTCGCCCCCAACCCGCTGCTGATGTCCAGCACCGACCGCGAGAAGACCACCGCCGCGTTCGGACGCCTGGTGTCGGCGCTGCACGCCGATGAGACGGTGCAGTTCTACATCGACGCACGGCCGGTCAAGCTCGCCGACCTGCTCGCCGACTGCCGCCAACAAGTCCAGGCGAGCGCCGGACCGGTACCGACCCCGGCGCAGCCCGCAGGCGGCGAGGTGGGGTTGGCGCAGTGGCGGCTGTATGCCGCGATGGAGGAGTCACTGCGCCTGCACGCCGACGAGCAGGCCGCCGTACAGGTCTCCTGCTACGTCGTCGTGCCCTACCTGCCGCGCCAGCACGTCGCGCGGGCGGCGCTGGCGTGGGCCAGACGGTCGCGGCTGCCATCGGCGTCGTTGGAGCGGCCTCTGGCGGCGCATCGGCGGGCGGTGCGTGAGCATCTCGCGCACGTCGACGCGCTGCGCGGCGAGCTCGAAGCCGAGGCCATGCCCACCCACCTGCTCGACGGCGAACAGGTCGCGGGCCTGTTATGGGCGCGGTTGAACCCCACCCGCGCCGACCACACCCACCGCCACCACTCCTCGGCGGTGGAGGTGCTCGGGGAGCTCGACGCCGCTACTGACCGAGACCAGGCCCGCCAGGCGGCGATCCGGTTGCGGGAGCAGATCGCGCAGTCGAGCCTTGACTTCGCCGGCTCGCACCAGCACGTGGTGGTCGATCGGGATGTGGAGCAGTCGATCGTGGTGCGCTCGACCGTGGGGCGCACGCACATGGGCTGGTTGCACCAGGCGATGCTGACCCGCCAGCCGTTCACCCTCAGCGTCTACGTCCACGGCCTCGAGCGCCGCCGCGAGCGGCAGAAGCTCAAGCTCGCCTACCGCCGGCTGCACACCATCAACCGCGGCGCTGAGCAACGCGGCCGCGTCCCGGACTTCGACCGCTACGTCCAAGAACACGAATACCAGCAGCTGCTGGGCGAGATCGCCTCCGGCGAGCAAGCCAACCTGTTCCGCGTCTCCGTGTATCAGACGATCCGCGCCCGCGGCCCCGAGCCCAGCCTCGCCGCGCTGTCTGAGGCGGTGGACTTCTGCTGCGAGGCGATCGAGTCCGCCGGCGACTGCACGGTCAGCCGCGGCGAATTCCGCCAACACGAACTGTGGGCCTCAAGCCTCCCGCTTGGCCGCGACGTGTACGGGAGGGCGCGGAAGTATCCGGCCGATAACACCGCTGACATGGTGCCGTTGGTCGGGACGCGGTGCGGGTCGCCGACGGGGATCCCGTTCGCGTTCGCTGACCCCGGCCGGACCGTCGAGCTGCTGAACCCCTACGACGAGGAGCACGCCAACCACACGATGGTCATCAGCGGCCGTTCGGGCTCGGGAAAGACGATGACCGCCAACGTTGTGCTGTCGCGGTGTCTGGCGTTGGGGGCGCGGGGGTTCGTGATCGACCGCGCCGGACACTACGAGACCCTCACCCGCCTGATCGATGGGGCGCAGCAGATCGAGATCGGCGCCGATGACTCCCCCTACGCCCTGAACCCCTGGGACGTCACAGATCCGGCGAAGGTGTCGCGGGAGAAGATCGCGTTCCTGCTCGCCCTGCACCAGGTGATGATGGGCGGCCTGGACGCCCGCCAGGTCGGGCTGATCGGCGCCGCGATCCGCGCCGTCTACGCCAAA
>JBELAG010000482.1:0-3772 GCA_049509055.1 Solirubrobacteraceae bacterium | reverse complement strand
CCGCGCACGAGCGTCGTGCACGCCATCCACGTCGGCGACGCCGACATCGAGCGGCTCGCCGCCACCGGCTCGATCGTCGTCACCTGCCCGACCACCGAGGGCAACCTCGGCGACGGTGTGTTCCCGGGGCTGCGCTACCGCGACGCCGGCGTGCGGCTGGCGATCGGGACCGACGAGCAGGTGCGAATCGACCCGTTCGAGGAGCTGCGCGAGATGGAGACCCTGGCTCGCCGCGAGGGTCAGACCCGGTTTGCGCTGCTGGCCGCCGCGGGCGGCGATCTGTGGGGGGCGACGGCCGCGGCGGGGCGCGCCTCGCTCGGCCTCGCGGGCGAGGGCGCGTCGATCGACGTCGACCTCGACCATCCCGACCTCGCGGGGGTGGCGGCGGGCGACCTGTCCCTGGCGCTCGCCACCTGCGCGTCGGCGTCGGTCGTGCACCGCGGCGTCGACGGCTGACCCCCCGCGCGGGCAGAGCTTCTGGCGGCAGAGCGCCGGGCGGCGTACACCCGCGGGCGTACGCCGCCGGGGCCAGAAACATCCCGGGGGCGATTGCGGTTCGCGGCCCGCCCCGTCACCGTGACAGCATGCTCACCTCGCTCGCCGCCACGCTCAGCTCTCATCCCCGCCGCACGCTCGTCTCCGTCCTGGTGTTCGTCGTCGTCGCCGGCGCCGTCGGCGGTCCGCTCGCGGGCTCGCTGCGCGCGACGGGCGGCTTCGCGCCGCCCAACTCCGAGTCCCAGCGGGCCACGCGCCTGCTGGAGGCGGCGACCGGCGCCGAGCCGACCCCCGCGATCGACGTGCTCGTCGCCACGCCGTCCGGTCCCGGCGCCGCCGCCCCGCGGATCGCCGCGGTCGCCCGCCGCCTGCGCGCGGTCGCCGGCGTGCTGACGGTGACGGCGCCGGCCGCGATCGCGCGCGACGGCCGCCTCGCGCTGATCACCGGCACGCTGCGCGCGGGCGCCGACGTCACGACGGCGGCCAAGCACGCGCTGAGCGCCTTCGCGGGTGATCGCGGCGTGACCGTCGGCGGCTCGGCGGTCGCCGGCGAGCAGATCGGCTCGGCCGTCACCAAGGATCTCGGCTTCGCCGAGCTGATCGTCGCGCCGCTGCTGATCGGGCTGTCGCTGCTGTTCTTCCGCGGCCGGGCGGCGCTGATGCCGCTCGCGGCGGGCGCGGTCACCGTCCTGGGCGCGTTCCTGGTGCTCACCGGCGTCAATCACCTCTACGGACTGAGCGTGTTCGCGCTCAACCTCGTGATCGGCCTCGGGCTCGGCCTGTCGGTCGACTACACGCTGTTCATCGTCACCCGGTACCGGGAGGAGCTGGCCGCCGGGGCCGATCCGCGCGCGGCGATCGGCCTGACGCTCGCGCGGGCCGGGCGCAGCGTGCTCTTCTCCGCCGCCACCGTGGCCTGCGCGCTGATCACGCTGATGCTGTTCCCCCAGGGCTTCCTGAAGTCGATGGGGATCGCGGGAGCGATCACCGCGGTGATCGCCGCGCTGAGCGCGCTGACCGTGTCACCGGCGCTGCTGGGGCTGTGGGGCGCCGCGCTGGCGCGTCCCGACGCGCGCGCCGGCCAGGGCGATCGCTGGTACCGGTTCGCGCGGCTGGTGATGCGGCGCCCGGGGTTGGTCGCCGCGGTCACCGCGGCGGTGATGCTGGCGGCGGTCGTGCCGGCGCTCGGCGTCTCCTGGTCGCCGGCGAGCGACAGCGCGGTGATCCCGCAGGGCCAGAGCGCGCGGGTCGTGGCCGACGCGCTGGCGCGGGACTTCGCCGGCGCCGGCCAGTCCCCGGTGACGGTGGCGATCCGGGCGCCGCGCTCGCAGGCCCCCGCCGTCGGCGCCTTCGCCGCCCACGTCGCGCGCCTGGCGGGCGTCACCCGGGTCACCCCGCCGCACTGGCTGGGCGCCGACACCTGGCAGCTGAACGCCGCCGTCTCCGGTGACCCGGCCGGCGCGACGGCCCAACGGGTGGTCGACGCGATCCGCGCGACGCCGGCGCCGTTCACCGCCGAGGTCACCGGCCCGGCGGCCACCTTCGTCGACCAGCAGGACGCGATCGGATCGCATCTGCCCGAGGCGATCGGCGCGCTGGCGCTGCTGACGTTCGTCGTCCTGTGGCTGATGACCGACTCGGTCGTGCTGCCGCTCAAGGCGATCGCCATGAACGCGCTCACCGTCGGGGCGTCGCTGGCCCCGCTGACGCTCATCTACCAGCGCGGCCACCTCACCGGCCTGCTGGGCTACACCCCGGACGGCGGGGTCGAACCGACCGACTTCGTCGTCGCCGCCACGACGGTGTTCGCGCTCTCGACCGACTACGGCGTGTTCCTGCTGAGCCGGATCAAGGAGGCCAGGGACGCGCGCCGCGCCGGGGTCGCCGGGGCCGGCAGCGCCGACGACGAGCGCGAGGCGATCGCACTCGGGCTCGGCGCGACCGGACGGGTGGTCACCGCGGCGGCGGTCCTGCTGGCCGCCGCGATCGGCGCCTTCAGCACGAGCTCGATCTCCTTCATCCAGGAGATCGGCGTGGCCGTGGCCACCGGCGTGCTGCTCGACGCGCTCGTCGTGCGCTCGCTGCTCGTGCCCTCGCTGATGGCGCTGCTCGGCGAGCTCAACTGGTGGTCGCCGCGGATCGTGCACCGGCTCCACGGCCGGATCGCCCCCGGTGAGGCCAGCAGGTGCCGCCCTCCGGCCGCGATCGCCGGCGCGGCGCGCTGAGGCGCTTATGATCCTGCGCGTGCAGGACGTCAGGGCCGCGGTGGTGCTCGACTGGCTTCCGGTGGTCGCGGTGCCGCCGATCCTGATCCTCGATGCGGCCGTCTCGTCCTATGGCCGCCCGGTCACGCCCACGACGCGCTGCGCGACATCAAGCGAACGAGCGGCGAGGCGCTGCGCGACCTGCGCGAGACCCTCGAGGTGCTGCGCGACCCCACGTCGGCGGTGCCGCTCTGACCGGCCGCCGGGCTCGGGGACATCCCCGCGCTGACCGACGGCCTGCGCGGCGCCGGGGTGGCCGTCGACCTCGATCTCGACACCGCGGCCGGCGTCCCCGCGGCCGTCCAGACCGCCGGATACCGGATCGTGCAGGAGGCGCTGACCAACATCGTCCGCCACTCCACGTCGTCGCGCGCGACGGTCTCCGTGCGCCGCGCGCCCGGCGCGGTGACGATCGAGGTGGTGGACGACGGCGCGCCGACCGGCCCGGGATCCAACGGGGACCCCGCCGGCAACGGCGTGCGGGGGATGCGCGAGCGGGCGGCCGGGCTCGGCGGGACGCTGGAGGCGGCGCCGCTGGCCGGCGGCGGCTGGCAGGTGCGCGCGCAGCTGCCGGTGCACCCGGGCACGCCGGAGCGCCGGGCGTGATCACGGTGGCCCTCGTCGACGATCAGTCGCTCGTGCGGGCCGGCTTCCACGCGCTGCTGAGCGCCGAGGAGGACATCACGGTGGTCGCGCAGGCCGCCGACGGCGAGACCGCGGTCGCGCTCGCCCGCCGGCACCGCCCCGACGTCGTCCTGATGGACATCCGCATGCCGGGCGTCGACGGGCTGCAGGCCACCGCCCGGATCACCGCAGACCCGGGGCTGCGCGACACCCGCGTGGTCGTGCTGACCACCTTCGAGCTCGACGAGTACGTGTTCGGCGCCCTGCGGGCCGGCGCCTCGGGCTTCCTGCTCAAGGACATCGAGCCCGCCGATCTCGTCAACGGGGTGCGGGTGGTGGCCGGCGGTGAGGCGCTGCTGGCGCCGCGTCTCACGCGGCGACTGATCGAG
>JBELAG010000481.1:0-3773 GCA_049509055.1 Solirubrobacteraceae bacterium | reverse complement strand
GTAGGCGGCGATCGAGACGGCCATCGTCCCGGCGGTGGCGAGGATCTTGACGTTGGACGCCAGCAGCAGCAGCGACTTGAGCTTGGCCAGGAAGGCGAGCAGCGCGGCGCCGACCGGCGCGATCCGCCGCCGGAAGAACGACTGGCGCGGGGCCGCGAACGGATCGCCGGATGGCGGCGGCTCGGGCGCCACTCCGGGCGCCGGATAGCCGGGCACGACCGTCGGCTCGGACAGGAGGTGGGTGGAGGGTTCCATCGTTGTTGACCTTCATTCTCGCAGCCGCCGGCGGCGACTCGCCACAGTCTTCGCCTGTCCTTCGGATCGGGCCCGGCCGCCCGGCCCCGGGCGTCTATACTCAGCGGCGACATAACCCCCGGGGACGACAGGCTTCGACGTGGTCGGCTTCGTGGGGGTGGTTGCGAGTCGAGGTCCCGGGAGGCCTCGTTAAACACCCGGGAAAACAATAAGAGCGAACCGTACTCACGAGTTCGCGCTTGCCGCTTAGTCGTTAGCGATTAAGCCGTAAGCGTCCCGGCCTCTTGCTCGCCTGCGGCGGATCAGCCGGGATCAATCAGTAGGCTCACCCGGTGAGGCTCGCTCCAGCCGATCCGGGGACATCTTTCGGAGCTGGTTTCCCGCAACCCCGCCGGCGAGGCGAGCGGGAGACGAGATCAGAGCGCCGGCTACGCTCGTAGATGCCGCCTTTCACGCGATCGCGGACGCGGGTTCAATTCCCGCCGTCTCCACCTTGGCAAAGTACTCGAACCGCCCTCCGCGCCTGCGGGGGGCGCTTCGCGATCCGGTGACTCCAATCCCGGATCCCGCGCAGCCACACGATGGCTTCTCCGGATGGCGTGCGATACAGCCAACCGCTAGGGGCAGGACGTGTATGGATGCGCGGCCAGAGTAGAACTGGGCTCGGATGGATCGAGATGGAGGTCGCGACGGAGGCCGATCACGGGCCGTGTATGGCTCTACACGCCGGCTACGCTTTCAACATGTCGAAGGAGCCCGCTCCTTCCGGGAATCCGCGGCCTTCGATGCCGGAATTTGGAAGGAAAGTCCGTCCGGTGCCCCCAGCAACGAACTAATCTCAGCCGTGAGCGCCGAGCGCGATCGGCTCGACCACGTTGCAGCCACGCCACTACCGAGAATGGCTGAAGATGATCGAAGCCGATGGCGCGGAGATCGACGGCCAGGACGCCGCGGCCACGCTACTCACCCAACTTTCGCGTTCACCGCTCGTGGTCCGCGGGCTCGAACCGGGGACATACCAGCTCGACCGCAACGCGTTAGTGCGCCTGTTCGATCAACGAGAAGCCCTACACGCCGAAGCCGACGCGCACATCGCGAGCACCACGAACACCGATTACGACGCGATCGACGTCGCGCAGGCGCTGGCGGCTATCGAGGCCAGGATCAGAAGGATCGAGCGCGTGATGCGGGAGGCTCACGAGATCGTCCACCGGCTCAGCGCTCTTTGGTTCTTCGCTGATCCTGACCAGCCGGAGGCAGGCGTCGAGCCGCCTGCCGCGGTGGCGGCCTGAGGCGAGACGGGCGCTCAACGAATCCACGAATCCGGCCATAAGCGGCATTTCCGTGACGCTGTGGCCTCGATCGCGGGGGTGCAAGCGCCGCCGCACGGCCGGCCGCGTCACGGCCATCTCGCTGAGAAGCTCGCTGATGTCGTTGGAGAAGTTGCTCGATGCGGACCGAATCACACGGGTGTCTTCGGGGTCGCCGAGCGATTCGCCATCGAGCGCAGCCGAAAGACCAATGGTGCGCTCGAGTTCGGGGTTCAGCCAGGGTCGGTGTCGGTCTGGGTCTGACGGAGTCCGCTGTTTGTCGGCCCGTCATCCGCCCCGATTGAATGGCCGACGCTCTTGGCGACGGTCTTGTCGCTGACGTGCAGCGCACGGGCGATCGCCCGGTCGCTCATCCCGAACTCGCGCAGCTCAGCCGCCTCATCGCCAATTGCCGGATACATGGGTGTTGAACCGGAGTCGACGATCAGTGCGGTGACGGCGATCTCTGCCGCAGTTCGCATTCTTTGCGAGGCGCGTCCACTGGGTTTGCGCGGGTGCGCGCGACCTAGCCTCCAGGCCCAGCATGTTCGACACGCTCGCCGGGATCATCGTGGGCCTCTTATTGGTCTTGCCGGGCTTCATCATCGTCGACTTGGCAGAGGCTCGACGGGCGCAGCGGTCTGACCGTTCCGACTGGGAGCTCGTTCTGCGTGCGTTGATCTACGCATGTAGTCGGCTTCATCACAACTCATCCGCTGGGTCAACCGAGGCGGGGGACGTCGCCGATCGGCACGACGACGGGTCCACCGTCATTCGGGATGCTGGGTTCAGCTGACCTCACCGATGCGCTCACCGCCCGCGGGCGCGTGAGCGTCGCGGGCCTGGTCTGGGTGCGTCGCGACCGGCGGTACGTCGCGCGCTGGTTCGCCGTCCTCGATGATGACGACGTGCCGGTAGCGGTCGAAAGGCGCCATCGCACGTATGTCGACGGCCAGCGGCGTGGGCGACGCCGCCCGGGCCCCAGCCCGACGAGACCGGCAAGAAGCCGCGCGAGCCTATCTGCTCCAACGCGCGGGCGCTCAGCCGTCCCAACCGCAGCAGATGTTTGGCCGCCGCCCTCCGCGAGCTGCTCCTCAGCGAACCCTCACGTCGTCCGCTGAAGCGGCTCGGTCAGGCCGACGTTCGGTTTAGGCCAGCCGCAGTGGCGTGCAGCGCGCGAGCGCGGCGAAGTCTGAGTCGGCGTGGAGGAGCGGGATGTCGGCGGCGAGCGCGTGCGCGGCGATGAGACAGTCGATGAGCTTGCGGACGGTCACGCCGCGCCGCCGGCACGTGCGGTACAGACCGGCGGCGGTCTCGTAGTGTGCGGCGGGGGTGGGGAGCAACACCGCTCGGCCCAACAGTCCGCGCAATTGCAGCAGATGGCGGTCGTCGCGAGCGCCGGCGAGCACTTCCATGCGAACGGGATGGCACGTGGCGACATCGCTGTTCAGTGCCGCATCGACGCCGGCGCAGGTCGCCGACCCAGTGTCGCGCAGGAACTCGACCCAGGCCGAGGAATCAATGAGAATCATGCTCGGGTGCCGCGCATCCGGTCGAGGTCACCGTCCCAGCCGGAGCCACGTAGCGCGCGTGCGGCGTCGAGGTCCAGCGCCTCTCCGGCGAGCGTGCGCAACGCCAGATTGACCGCCTCGCGCTTGGTCCGCAGCTCGTAACGGCGCATCACCTCAGCGCACGCGAGCTCATCAATGTCAACGTTGGTGCGTGCCATACACCCATCATACACCACGCCACGGACCCGCGATCGTCGTCGAGAACGGGTTGGAGTGGCCGGCCGCTCGAGGCGGAGCGAAGCCGTCCTACTGGGTCTCCAGCCCCTCGCCGAGCGCAACCACCGTTCCGGCCGGGTGTGAGCCGGACAGGTCGACGGGGATGCGCGCCACCAACACACGGTAACGGTGGATTGGGGCTTGGAGCCGCCGGCGAGGCTCCCACCCGCCGGTGACTCGGACGGCCGGCACGATCGTTGACAGCAGCGTGCTGCTCGACGTGTTTACCGAGATCGCGCCACCCGATACGACCTGACGAGCCGCGCCATGCCACAAGCGCGCCGGCGCGTGGCGATCGTCAGCGCCAGCCGAGCGCCGGCGCGACGTGGGTGAGGATGCTCTCGAT
Organism: Solirubrobacteraceae bacterium; assembly: GCA_049509055.1. Taxonomy (GTDB): domain Bacteria; phylum Actinomycetota; class Thermoleophilia; order Solirubrobacterales; family Solirubrobacteraceae; genus Palsa-465. Next base: position 75 of record JBELAG010000481.1, on the reverse strand, counting down.
GACGTGAGCGTTGTAGTCGACGCCGAGCTGGTTGGGCACGGTCAGCAGCAGCGTGTCCGCCGCCTGGATCGCCTC
>JBELAG010000480.1:0-3790 GCA_049509055.1 Solirubrobacteraceae bacterium | reverse complement strand
GCGCCGCGGCGTCTTGGGCGGCGACGGCGGTGGAGAGCGCTCGTAGGAGGGTCGCGAGCTCGCCGAACGCGCGGGCGACGGCGGGGAGGCTGATGCTCTCCAGCGCGGTGCTGAGGTCAGTCCAGGCGGTGTCGAACTTGGCCCACAGGTCGGGAGGGCCGCGGCGGCCGCCGTCGGGCCGCAGTTCGGGCGGGGGGAGTCGGCGGGCGGGGGCCATCGGCTCCCAGCCGAGGCCTTCCTCGGCGGCGTAGTCACAGGCGATCTGCTCGGACTCGCAGGCGTCGGCGAGTTCTTTGAGTCGTCGGGCGAACTGGGCGTCGGGGGGGGCGAGGCGGTGTTGGCGGAGCGCCGCTCGAAAGGTGTGGTCGGCGGCGTTCATGTCGTTGATCGCGCGTTCGATGCTCATCACGGGTCTTCGCGGCGGCGCAGTTGGGCGCTGAGCGGCTCGTCTTCGAGGCGTGCTTCGGCGTCAGGGCCGGCGGGGCGCACGGGGATGCCAAGGCCTGCGGCGAACGTGAGGAAGTCGGGGAGGCGGATGCGGTATTCGCGTCCGCCGGGGACTTGGATGGCGGGGAGCTTGCCGGTGCGGATCCAGTGGCGGACGGTGCCCTCGGTGTAGCGCAGCGTCTGGGCGATCTCGCCGACGGTCAGCAGCTCCTCGAATGTGGTCCGTTCAGGCATCAGGTCCGGTGTTAGCAGCCGCCGCGAGCGTCTGCGTTATCCGATGTCGTTGATGCTAACATATCTGTGTGTCTATGGGTGACGATCCGGGCAGGGGAGGCCGATCGGACGAGCGTCCGCTCGCCACCGTCCACCAGCTTCATCTCGACGCCCCGCACCCGAGCGATGCTTGGTATGAGAATGAGCGGCTGGCCGGGCAGCTCACCGGCCGGGCACCCAGCGTCCCGCCGGCCGACCGCCCGGCGTCAGCGCAATCCGAGGCGCCGGTGGTGCTGGGGTGGCGCCACGCCGAGGCCGACGTCGCGCCGGTGACCGTGCGTGACCGGCTGGGACGGACGCTCGCGCAGCGCCGCCCGCCTCGTCGGCGCCGCGGCCCGCAGGATGGCGATCCCGCGTCGACGCAGGCCCGCGAGGCCCGGCGCGCGGTGGCGGCCGCGGCGGGCCAGGTGGAGCCGCCGGCGCTCGAGCATCACGACGACACGTCCGCGTCAGACGACATCGTGCCTGTCGCGTCGAGCGGTCCGCGCATCGGTTTCAGGGAGTCTGGGCAGCCGGCTGCGCACCAGCCCAAGAGGCCGTGGCCGTGGGCGCCCGCCCTCGGACGCGTCCGGCGGTTGCGGTTGCGCGGAGGGGTGATCGTCGCCGCGGTTGTGGTGATGATCGCCGCGGTAGCGGTGATCGCGGTCGTGTCTGGCACCAGCAGCACTGTCGCTCGGCCGCGTCCGGCGGGTTTGGCGGCGGCCGCGTCACGACCGGCCAGCACTGGTCTCGGCGTCGCGGACGCAGCGGCGATCGCCGCTGCTCGAGCCCGCGGGCATTCGCCAGCCAATCGCCAGCCTCAGCGCCGCGCGATTCACGCTCGACGGCGCGCGCGGCAAGCGTCACGCAGCCGCCATATCGTCCGCCGGAGCCTGTCGGTGAGCCCGAGCCAGACTGCGCCCGCGGTTACCACGCCGGCGAGCACGCCGAGCGCGAGCAGCAGCTCAAGCGGCTCGACGGCCGCCACGAGCTCATACGGCGGCAGCTCGAGCTCGTCGCCCGCGTATAGCACTCAGTCGGTCATCAGCCAGCCGACCGTGACCGTGACCCGGAGCGTCCCGCTGCCGGCGGGTCCGTCCGAGCCGGGCGGCACGGTCGGCAGTAACTGCAATCCGAGCTGCTCGTGAGCGAGCCGCAGGCCCTTTGCCACGCGAGATAGGGAGCCCTCAATGCGTCACCGAATCGGCCGACATCTCCGCTCCAATGGGGTGGCCTACCTAGCTCTCTTCATGGCCACCGGCGGGACGAGCGTGGCTGCGGTCAGCCTCACCAATCACTCGATCGATCCGGTCAAGCTCGACCCGAACGCGATCGGCGGATACGTGCGCGCGTGGGCGAGCGTCAACGCCAGCGGCAAGGTCACCGCATCAGGCGGCCGCGTGACCGTACGCGTCCAGGCCGACGGGGCACAGCCCGGCCTCTATTACTTCCGCTGGAACACGAAGCTGACCAGCCCGTGCACGGTGATCGGTAACGTCGACTCGGAGGCGGGGGGCGCGCCGGGTTATGTGACCGGGGGCTTTCCAGACGTCGCGAGGACCAACCCGACGAGCGTCGCTGTGACGTACAGCGCTGCGGGACAGGCCACACCGCAGCCCTTCGATGTGGAGTTGCTCTGCGCGACCCCGCGCTGAGAGATGCGGCGGCAGCGATACATATCCCGTCTCACGGTCCTGCTGACGCTCGCCGCGCTGGCTGGCGGCGCGTGCCAGATGACGTGGGCGATCCCGCAAGCCCGGGCGGGGACGCTGGAGATGACGGCGTGCTCGGGATATGGCGACGGCGCTGCCGACACCGACGTCAGCGGGATGGTCTGGGTCGGAGCAAGCAATGGGAGCTTGAGCACCGCGAACGAATGCGACCAAGGCCGTTCCTTCCAGATCGCACCCAGCAACGGTTTCGCAAGGCAAGGCGCCAGCGCGCAGTGGTCCACGACGACTCCGCCGGCGATTGAGATCACGCAGGCGCTCACCCCGGTCAACGAGGTGCTGATCGACCCGATCAGCGCCGACGGGTTCAACGCCAGCTTCTTCTGGAACGGCGGGACGCAGGTGATCACCCCGGAGAACAACTGCTGCGGGGGCATGGACTACGGGTCGGGGATCAACCGCCCGCTCGGCCTGAGCCGCTGGTTCGGCTGGCAGGTGACCTGCACCATGAGCTCGTGCCTGCAGCCGCTCCAGATCCTTGACGTTCGCGGAGTGCAGCTGATCGCTGTGGACGACACGCCTCCGAGCCTGGACGCGCTGGGGTCGAACAACATCTGGTATCAGAGCGGCCGGTGGATCAGGGGATCGGGCTGGCCGGCGTCGTTTCAGGCCAGCGCCGACGATGGGATCTGCAACATGAGCGAGATCATCAACGGCACCTCGGCGCCTGGCCCGTCGGACGCCACGCCGAACACGCATAGCTGGACGCAGTGCCCTAGCCCGGAGACGATGGCGGCGACGATCGACACCACGGAGTACCCCAACGGGCCGCTGTCGCTCACGCTGTCGGCCAGCGACGCCGCCAGCCCCGCCAACGTGGCGTCGCCCGCGACCACGCTGCAGGTCGACAACGCGCCCGTCACGGTCAGCCTGACCGGCCCCGCGGATGCTCCGTCGACCGCGGGCACCCAGTACGTGACCGCGACCGCGACCGCGGGCCCCAGCGGCGTGTCGGCGATCTACTGCTCGCTGGATGGCGGCGCGATCACCAGGTACTCCGGCGCGAGCGCGGAGATCCCGGTGTCGGGGATCGGCTCGCACCAGGTCTCCTGCTACGCGCAGAACTCCGCGATCGCACCCAGCGGGGCGCTGGCGAGCTCGCCGACGGAGACCTTTGACATGACGATCCGGCAGCCGACCACCGCGGCGATCTCGTTCTCCAGCATCGCCGACGCGCTGCGCTGCCACACCGCCACCGTCAAGGTCCGCGTGCCGGGCAAGGCCCGGACGGTCACCCGCCATGGCAAGAAGATCCTGATTCCCGGCCGGCCCCATGTGGTCAAGCGGCATGTCACGCGCTGCCGCCCCCGGATGGCGCGTCGCAAGACCACCGTCATCGAGAAACGGCACGGCAAGCTGGT
>JBELAG010000048.1:0-22739 GCA_049509055.1 Solirubrobacteraceae bacterium | reverse complement strand
ACCAGCACGCCCGCCTCGAGCATCGGGAAGTCCTTGGCGGTGGCCGCGGTGTAGATCAGCCGCCCGATGCCCTGATAGTTGAACAGCACCTCGACGAGCACCAGGCCACCGATCAGGTAGCCGGTCTGGGTGGCGATCACGGTGACGGTCGGCAGCAGCGAGTTGCGCAGGATATGGCGGCGGATCATCACGCCGCGGGGCAGGCCCTTGAGCGTCGCGGTGCGCGCGTAGTCGGAGTTGAGCGCCTCGATCGTGCCGGCCCGCGCCATCTGCTCGATGTAGCCGAACAGGATCAGCGTCAGCGGGATCGCCGGCATGATCAGGTGGTCGATCTGGGTGCCGAGCCCGGCGCCCGGCGGCCAGGTCGCCGAGATCGGCAGCACGTTGAGCGCGATCCCGAAGATCAGGATCAGCACGATCCCCGAGACGACCTCCGGGATCACCGTCGCGGTCAACCCGAACACGCTGATGATCCGGTCGATCGGCTTGCCGACGTTGAGCGCCGCCACGACGCCGCCGGTGATCCCCAGCGGCACGACGATCACGAATGCCACCAGCGCCAGCTCCAGCGAATGGCCCAGCGCCTTGACCAGCAGCGGCCCGACCGGCGACTGGTACTGATACGAGGTGCCGAGGTTGCCGCTCAGCACGTGCCCGATCCAGCTGCCGTACTGGTCGATCACCGGCCGGTTGGTGCCGAGCTGGCGCGACAGCGCGGCGACCGCCGACGGCGCCGCCAGCGGCCCGAGGATCGCCCGCGCCGGGTCACCGGGCAGCACCTGGGCGGCGAAGAACACGAGCACGCTCAGGATCCACAGCGTGATCAGACCGAGGCCGATCCGCTTGAGGATGAAGCTGAGCATGCGAGCCTGCCTCGCCGTCCGGCGGCCCTACGCCGACTTGTAGGCGTCCTTGAGGTAGATCGCCGAGATCGAGGTGGGATTGACGCCGTGGACGCTCGGGCTGGTCGCCGTCAGGCCGTCGATCCAGTACGGGATGACCAGCGGCGTCTCGTCGAGCAGCAGCGTCTCGATCTTGCCGGCGATCGTCTTCTGGGACTGCAGGTCGACGGCGGCCACGTACTGCTTGACCAGGCCGTCGTAGGTGGGGTTCTTGAAGTGGGCAGCGTTCCACGGCCCGCCGGAGGTGAGCGGCGCCTCGAGGAACACGTTGGGCACGCCGCGATCGCCGTAGTCGACGAGGCTCATGATCGCGTCGAGCCAGTCGGAATTGCCGTAGCTCGCCTTGCCGTAGTAGTTGGCCTGGGTCTCGACCTTGAGCGTGATCTTGACACCGATCGCGGTCGCGGCCTCGGCGATCACCTGGGCGAGCTCGGGGATCTCCTCGTACTGCTCGGTGGTCAGCGAGGTCGAGAAGCCGTTGGGGTGGCCGGCCGCCGCCAGCAGCGCCTTGGCCTTGGCGACGTCCTGGACGCGCTGGGGGATGCTGGTGTTGGTCGAGACGAACTTGGGGGCGAACGGGTTGTCGTTGCCGACCAGGCCGTCGCCGCTGAGCAGCGCGCTGACCATGCCCGGGCGGTTGAGGCACAGCGCGATCGCCTGGCGCACGCGGGCGTCGGTGAACGGCGCCATGTCGGTGCGCATCGACAGCTCGCGGTGGTTGGCCGACTTGAGCTTGATGATGTTGTAGGAGGTGCTGTTGAGCAGCGCGCTCGCGCCGGAGGGCACGAACTGCACGACGACGTCGACCGTCCCGCCCTGCAGCGCGAGGATCTGCGGCTGCTGGGAGGCGTAGAAGGTGAACGCGGTCGAGGCGAGGTTGGGGGCGCCGCCCCAGTAGTCGGGGTTGGCGACGAAGTTCGCGCCGACGTTCTGGGTATAGCTGGAGAGCTTGAACGGCCCGGTCCCGATGAACGTCTTCTGCCAGTCGGCGAAGTTCGTGCCCTTGGGGACGATGATCGCGTTGTAGTTGTCGGAGGAGACGAGGTAGGGGAAGTTGCCGTTGGCGGCCTGCAGGTGGAAGGCGACCGTCGAGGCGTCGACCTTGACGACGCCTGCCGGATCGAGCACGCCGGTGAACGTCGACAGCGCGTTGGACGCGATCTTGGTGTCCGACAGCTGCTGGAAGGTGTAGACGACGTCGTCGGCGGTCAGCGGGCTGCCGTCGTGGAACTTGACGCCGCTGCGCAGCTTGAACGTCCAGACGGTGCCGCCCTTGGTCGGCGTCCAGCTGGTGGCGAGCATCGGCTGCAGCTGGAGCGCCATGTTGTTGTCGAAGGTGAGGAACTCGCCGGTCTGGGCGAGCATGCACAGGCCGCCGGCGTCGGCGATCGTAAGCGGGTTGATCGCGGCGGCCGGCGCGGTGCTGGCCAGCTTGAGCGTGCCGCCCTTGACCGGCGCGCCGCTCGCGCTCGAGCTCGACGCGGAGGCCGCGCCCGACGACGACGTCGAGGACGACGAGCTGGAGTTGGCGTTGCCGCAGGCGGTGAGGATCGCGCCCATCAGCGTCGTCGACATGCCCAGGACCGCGCCCTTGCGCACGAACTGCCGGCGGCTGAGCCGCCCGGCCACGAGCTCGTCGATGTAGTGGTTCTCCAGCTCACTGCGATCGTCACGGATCGCGTCGAGCCGACGTGGGTCTGCAGCCATGCTCCTCACCCTTTCTGTCGCGGCGCACCGTGCGCGCTCACCGCTGGATCGTGGCCCCGGCCCCGGCCGAGGTGTCGGTGGGTCACGGGCACGATGACCGGCCCCGATCGGTCAGCCCGCGGATCGACCCGGCGACGGCGCACCCCAGGTCTGCTCGTCGCCAATGCACTGTCCACGGTTCTTTCATACCTGGCTCGTGCTGTCAAGGCCCGATCCGCCGAGTACGTCCACGATTAATCTCGCCGCTTGAACGATTTCGTCCATCGCGGCGCCCTCGTCGGGCGTGTGGCTCTCGCCGCCGTGCAGCGGCACGAACACCAGCAGGGTGGGGAGCAGCGCGGCGAGGTGCTGGGCGTCGTGGCCGGCGCCCGACCACGTCTCGACGGCGGGGATCCCGAGCCGGCCGGCCGCCGCCAGCGCGGCGGCGACGAGCGCCGGGTCCATCGAGACCGGCTCGCCGGCCCGCACGAGCGTCACCTCGGCGCCGACGCCCCGGCGCCGCGCGGTCTCGGCCACCCCCGCCCGGATCGCGGCGTCGATCCGGGCCAGCGAGTCCGAATCGATCCCACGCACGTCGATCCCCAGCCGGGCGGTTGCGGGGATCACGCTGACCGCGCCCGGCGAGACCGCGATCGTCCCGACCGTGGCCACTGTCTGCGGTGGCTCCGCGCGGGCCGCGGCTTCGACCGCGAGAATCACCTCGGCCGCCGCGGCCAGCGCATCGCGGCGGGCCTCCATCGTCACCTCGCCCGAGTGGCCGGCCTCCCCCTCGATCACCACCTCGAAGCGCCGCGGCGAGGCCACCCGGGTGACGACGCCGAGCTCGCGCAACGCCCGGCGCTGGGCGACGTGCACCTCGGCGTGTGCGCGCACGCGGGCGACCGGCGGCGTCACCCGCGGCAGCTCGCGCAGGGCCTGGAGGTAGGCGGCCTGCGCGGCGGCGGCGCTGACCCCGTCGGCGTCGTGCAGCCCGGCCAGCGCGCCCGGCGCAAGCGTGCCGGCCAGCAGCCGCGATCCGACGGTGCCGGCGCCGAACCGCGGCGCCTCCTCGGCGGCGCACACGAGCACGCCGGCACGCGCTCCGCCGGCGGTCCCGCCCGCCAGCGCCGCCGCCGCCTCGAGGCCGAGCACCGTCCCCAGCGACCCGTCGTAGCGACCGCCGTCGGGCACCGAGTCGACGTGGGAGCCGGCGGTGACCAGCGGGCCGCTCCAGTCGGCGGGCAGCGCCCAGAGGTTCCCGTGCGCGTCGATGCCCGGGATCAGGCCGAGCTCGCGGGCCCAGCCGGCGACCAGCAGCATCGCCTCGGCCTCGGCGGCCGAGTAGGCGGGGCGGTCGGCGCCTCCGCCGGGGCCGCGGGCGATCGCCCACAGGTCCTGCAGCCGGGCGGCGATGCGCTCGGGATCAGGCAAGGGCGTACTGCGCCAGCGGCTTGCCGAGCATCGCCTCCACCTCGGGATACACGCTCGGCTCCCGGACGCCGTCCCCGAGCGGCACGTGGGCCTTGGGAACGTGCAGCACGGCCACCTCGTCGCCCTCGCGCAGATCGGCGATCGAGATGATCCGCCCGGTCGCCGTCGACAGCGTCGCCAGCACGTCGGGGAAGGTGGCAAGGCGCTCGCCTCCGGACTCCGCGGTCAGGTACTCGTTGACGAACCCCAGCTCGAGGTCGCCGACGGTGATCGTGCCGATGTCGAATGCGTTCTCGGTGCGCAGCACGCGGGTGCGGACCGGGCCGCGCGCCAGGATCGCGCCGCGCAGGTGGTCGGTGGTCGCCGCGATCACCCGCTCGGCCCCCTCGGGATCGGCGGCGAGGATCGTCTCGCCGAGCGACAGCGCGAAGCTGATCGCCCCGACGGCGGCGTGCTCGGCGACGAACGAGGCGGGCAGGGGGTTGCGCGCGGCCGAGATGAAACCGCCCGACTGCTCCGACGCGGTCCGCAGGACGTTGGCGGTGTGGCGCACGGTGCCCCGCGTCACCACCTCCAGGTAGCGGTTCTCGGACCGGTTGCCGCCGGCCACCGCCTGCACGGTCTGGTACTCGTCGGCGGCGGCCAGCCCGAACGAGCCCATCTTGCCGGTCGGATGGGCGCGCCCGTCGCCGGCGGCGTCGACGACGAGCGTGCCGAGCACGGCCGAGGCGACCCAGCCGTTGCACGTCGTCGACGATCCGTTCTGCGCGGTGACGGTGCCGACGATCGGCTCCTGCACGGCGTCCATCAGCAGCTCCAGCGCCCGCACGTAGTCGGCCGGGCGCATCTCCCAGCCGACGGCGGCGGGGGCGCCGATCGCGCTCACCGTCGCCAGCATGTCGTCGGGGTCGAGCTCCTCCAGGGTGACCAGGCGCGGGGTGCCGTAGTGCACGGCGGTGGTGCCGACGAGCAGCCCGTGATCGACCCAGCCGCCACCGCCCGCCGCCAGCACCGAGCCGCCGGCGACGGCGGCGTAGACGGCGTTGAGATCGAGCTCTCTCATCGTGCAGACCCTACGGCTTCCCAGCGCAGGCCGTGGCGCCGGGCGCTGTCGCGGGCGTCGGCGTAGCCCGCGTCGGCGTGGCGCAGGACCCCGAGCGCGGTGTCGACGTCCAGCGAATGGCGCAGGCGCGCCGCCGCGTCGTCGCTGCCGGTCGCCACCACCGTCATCCCCGCGCTCTGCGAGTAGCCCGCGTAGCCGCCGCCGCCGGCGTGCAACGCGACGAGGTCGGCGCCGGCCGCGGTGGTGGACAGCGCGTTGAGCAGCGGCCAGTCGCTGATCGGGTCCGAGCCGTCGGCCATCCCCTCGCTGATGATGTTGGGGTGGGTCATCGCGCCGCCGTCCATGTGGTCCCGGGTGAACGCCACCGGCCCGCGCAGGCGGCCGTCGGCGACCGCGTCGTTGACCGCCAGTGCGAGCCGGCTGCGCTCGCCGTGCCCGAGCCAGGCGATCCGCGCGGGCAGTCCCTGGCGCGCGACGTGCGCGCGGGCCAGGCCGATCCACTCGGTGATCCGCGCCGTGCCGGCGAACAGCTCCGCGCAGAGGTCGTCGATCAGCACCAGGTCGGCGTCATCGCCCGACACGCAGATCCAGCGAAACGGGCCGATCCCCTGGCAGAACAGCGGCCGGATGTAGCGGGCGGTGAAGATGTCGATCGTGAGCGCGTCGGCGACGCCCCCGCCGGCGGCGTGGGGCCGGATGTTGTTGCCGTAGTCGAACACGACGGCGCCGCGCTCGCGCAGCGCGAGCATCGCGCGGACGTGGCGCACGAGCGTGGCGAGCGCGAGCGCCTCGAGCTTGCCGGGGTCCCCGGTGCGCAGCTGCGCGGCCTGCACCAGCGAGACGCCCGCCGGCTGATAGCCGGTGCGCAGGTCGTGGGCGGCGGTGAGGTCGGTGACGACGTCCGGGGTCACGCCGCGACTCAGCAGCCCCTCCAGCAGCTCGGCGCCGTTGCCGGCCAGCGCCACGGCGAGCGGGTCCCCGGCCGCGCGGGCGTGCAGCGCGGCGTCGAGCGCCTCGTCGATCTCCTCGCAGACGAGGTCGACGGTTCCCGCGGCCAGGCGCCGGCGCGCCTTGGCGGCGTCGACCTCGGCGATCAGGCTGACGCCCCCGAGCATCCGGGTGATCGCGATCGGCTGGGCCGCGCCCATGCCGCCCAGCCCGGCGCTGACGACCAGCCGTCCGCGCAGCGTGCCGGCGAAGTGCTCACGCGCGACCTGGGCGAAGGTCTCATAGGTCCCCTGGAGCACCCCCTGGGAGCCGATGTACTGCCAGCAGCCCGCGGTCAGCCCGCCCCAGGCGATCAGGTTGCGCCGCTCCAGCTCATAGAAGACCTCCGGCGTCGCCCAGCGCCCGACGAGGTTGCCGTTGGCCAGCAGCACGGTGGGCGCGCGCGGGCCGGTCGCCAGGACTGCGATCGGCTTGCCCGACTGGACGATCAGCGTCTCGCCGTCATCGATCCGCATCAGCGCGGCGACGATCGCGTCGAGGCTGTCGCGGTCGCGGGCGGCCTTGGCGTGGGCGGCGTAGACGACGAGTCGCTCGGGATCCTCGGCGATCGCCAGGTTGTTCTCCAGCAGGCGCAGGATCGCCTCCTGGCGCCAGCCGCGGCAGCGCAGGCCGCGCGCGGCGGGCCTGGGCGCAGGCTCAGGCTCAGGCGGGTCAGGCATGGGCGCCCGCCATCGCCGTGGCCCCGGTCGCGGCCGGCACGAAGCGGCCGTCACCGGGCGTGCTGAGCACCCGCCGGCCGTCCCACACCTGCGACCCGCGCGAGAACGCCGCGGTCACCCGGCCCCGCACCCGGCGCCCGGCGTACGGGCTCCAGCCGGCGGGCGTCACGAGCGCCGCGGGGTTGATCTCCCATTCCGCCTCGGGGTCGATCACCACGACGTCGGCGTCGGCGCCCGGGGCCAGGCTGCCCTTGCGCGGCCACAGCCCGAAGCGCCGCGCCGGCGCCTCGCTCACCAGCCGCGTCAGCGCCGCGGCTCCGAGCGCGTCGTAGACGAGCGCCACGATCAGCTCCACGCCGGGCGCTCCGGAGGCCAGCGTCAGGATGTCGGGACCCTGCTTGCGCTCCAGCGGCCAGCCGACGTGATCGGAGGCGATCAGATCGAGTCCGTCGGAGGGCAGCGGCGCGGCGCGCAACGGCGGGTTGATCTTCGCCAGGCCGCCGATCCGCAGCAGCTCGCGCTCGTCGAGCAGCAGGTAGTGCGGGCACGTCTCCGCGCTGACGTCGACGCCGTCGCGCCGGGCGGCGGCGATCAGCGCGACGCCGCGCGTCGTCGAGACATGGCAGACGTGGAGCCTGACCCCGGTCGCGCGCGCGAGCTCCAGGCAGCGCGCGATCGCCTCGTGCTCGGCGACCGGCGGGCGCGAGCGGGCGTGGGCGAGCGGGTCGCCGCCGTGACCGGCCGCCTGCTCGTGACCGATCCCCGCCCGGACGATCGCGTCGTTCTCGGCGTGCACGCCGGCCAGGCCGCCGCCGGCGGCGATCTCGGCGAACGCGGCCAGCAGCTGGTCGTCGGGGATCCGGGGAAAGCGCCGCGGATGGGTCTCGAAGGTCGAGAGCTTGAACGCCGCCGCGCCGGCGTCGATCAGCGCTCGCACGTCGCTCACCGGGCCGCGCGGCGGGACCGTCGCCCACAGCGCCACGTCGATGTGCGCCTCGCGCCCGACGTCGGCGACCTTGGCGGCGAACGCCGCCGGCGAGTCGACCGGGCCGCCCGCGTCGTAGGGCATGTCGACGATCGTCGTGACCCCGCCGGCCGCCGCCGCCCGCGTGCACCGTTCGATCCCCTCCACCGGGCTGCTGCGGGTGTGGACGTGGACGTCGACGGCGCCGGGGAGCAGCAGCGCGTCGCCGAAGTCCGGGCCGTCGCCGCCGGGCTCGGCGAGCTCGTCGATCCGCCCGTCGCGGATCACCAGCGCGGCGCGGACGGGGGTTCCGTCCGGACCGAGGATCGAGCCCGAGATCTTCCCGATGGCTGAGATCAACTGAGGATACACTGTGCCGATTACCGGTATGTCAGTCTCGATGGACGAGAGGATCGTGCTGAGCGGCGACGGGCTGACCGTCGACCATGTGCTCGCCGTCGCGCGTGGCCGTGCTCCGGTCGAGCTCGACGAGGCCGCGCTCGTGCGGGTCCGGGCGGCGCGCGATGTCGTCGATCGCGTGCTGGCCAGCGGCGAGGCGGTCTACGGGCTCAACACCGGGCTCGGGTCGCTGGCCCGCCACCACATCCCGCTCGAGGAGATCACGCGGTTCTCGTTCGCCACGGTGGCCGATCAGGTCTCCTCCTACGGGCGCCCGCTGGCCACCGACGTCGTGCGCGCGATGATGGTCACGCGCGTCAACGGGATGCTGAAGGCCGGAGTCGGGGTGCGCCGGGAGCTGATCGAGCTGCTGGTCGCGCTCGTCAACCTCGGGATCCATCCGATCGTGCGGATGGTGGGGTCGGTGGGGCAGGGCGATCTGTCGGAGATGGCCGACATCGGCAAGGTCCTGATCGGGCGCGGGTGGGCGGAGTACGAGGGCGAGCTGATGCGCGGCGAGGAGGCGCTGGCCCGGGCCGGGCTGGAGCCGATCGCGCTCGGTCCCAAGGAGGCGCTCGGGCTGATCAGCGCCAATGGGGTGACGATGGGGCGCGGATCGCTGGTGCTCGTCGACGCCGCGGACCTGATCGAGAGCATGCAGATCGCCGGCGCGCTCAGCTTCGAGGCGTTCCTCGCCAACCTCTCGGTCGTGCACCCGGCGGCTGCCCGGGCGCGTCCCCACAGCGGGCTGGGCACCGCGATCGCCCGCCTGCGCGATCTGCTGGAAGGCTCGCAGCTGTGGCAGCCGGGGGCGGCCCGCAACCTCCAGGACCCGCTCTCGATCCGCTGCGTCCCCCAGACCCACGGCGCGGTCTACGACGCCTTGTCGGTCGCGCGCGGGCTGATGGAGATCGAGCTCAACTCCGCCGGCGACAATCCGCTGGTGCTCGTCGAGGAGTCGGCGATCGTGTCGGTCGGCAACTTCGACGTGTCCGCGCTGGCGATGGCCTTCGACTATGTCCGGCTCGGGATCGCCCACGCCGCCCAGGTCGCCAACGAGCGCGTCCAGAAGCTGCTGTGGCGCCATTTCAGCGGGTTGCCGACCGGGCTGGCCCTCCAGGAGGGCCCGACCGGCGGGCTGCGGCCGCTCGGGCGGGCGTTCGCGGCGCTCGCCTCCGAGGCCCGCTTCCTCGCCAATCCGGTGTCGCTGGACTACCGCGGGCAGCTCGCCGAGGGGGTCGAGGACCACGCCTCGATGGCGCCGCTGGCGGTCAGCACGACCTCGACGCTGGTCAGCCTCATGCACCGCCTCGTCGCGCTCGAGCTGATCATCTCCGCGCAGGCCATCGACCTGCGCGGCGGCCCCGAGAGCCTCGGCGCGGGGACCGGGCGGGCGTACGCGATCGTGCGCGAGTTCGCCGGAACGCTGACCGACGAGACCGAGTGGAACGCCGATACCGACGGCCTCGCCCGGCTGGTCGGCGACGGCGCCCTCGCCGACCGCGTCGCGTTCGTGGCCGGCGCCCGGCCGGCGCTGTCCGAGCACCAGCCGCCGGGGATCTGACCGGCCGATGCCCGCGGGAGCCCTGGAGCGCGCGGTGGCGCTGCTCGGCCGTCTCGGTCAGCAGCACGGCGAGCTGACCGTCGCCGAGCTGGCCGACGCCGCCGGGATGCCGACCAGCACCGCCTACCGGCTGCTGGCCGAGCTCGAGCAACACGGGCTGATCGGCCGCGGCCCCGATCGCACGGTCGTGCTCGGGACCCGGCTGGTCGCGCTCGGGCGCACCGCCGAGGACGGCCTGCGCGCGCGGATCGTGGCGCCGGCGTCGGCGATCATGACCGCGCTCTCGGACCGCGTCGGCGAGACCGTCCTGCTCACCGCCCCGTGCGGGCTGGAGGCGATCGTCCTGCACGTCGTCGAGACCGAGCTGCATTCGGTGCGGCTGTCCTACGCGCTGTACCGGCGCGCCCCGATCCACCGCGGGGCCTCGGGCAAGATCCTGGCGGCGTTCCTGGAGCCCGGCGAGCGCGAGCGCCTGCTGGACGCGATCGGCGAGCCCGGCCTGACGGCCCAGTTGGAGGAGATCCGCCGCGACGGGGTCGCGTTCACCAGCGGCGAGCTCGACGGGGGGGCGGCGGCGGTGGCGGCTCCGGTCCTCGACCGGCGCGGGCGGATCGTCGCCGGACTGTCGATCGCCGGTCCGGCGCCCCGCGTGGCGGCCGACCTCCCGCACGCCGTCGCCGCGGTGCGCGAGGCCGCCCGCGCGATCGAGCGCGCGCGTCGCGAATAGGCGACGCGCATCGGCGGGTCAGAGGGTGAGGGCCGCGTGCTCGCGCGGGCTCGCGGCGGGCGGGCCGGCCAGGCGGCGAGCCGCGCGCGGCGCGCTGGGCACGATCGGGTCCTGCGCGCTGGGGCGCAGCACGACGATCTCACCGGGGGCGTTGTCCAGCAGCCAGGCGACGTCGTCGGCGTGCAGCCCGGGGTGCTCGCGGGTGGCGGCGGCGACGACGATCCGCTCGAAGTGCTCGTCGGCGATCATCCGCCGCAGGGCGTGGCGGTAGGTGCGGCCGCGCTCGATCCGCGAGTCGACGGGGATCCCGAACGCGTTGGCCCGCTGCTCGATCGCCTCCTGCAGCGGGATCGCGATCCCGGCCTGGCGCGGCAGCGGGGCGTCGATCGGGAGGTGCATCGGCACCCGGGCCAGGAACACCGGCATCAGCGTCGCCTCCTCGGCGCGGGCGAGGCGCAGGGCGGCGTCGAGCGCCCGCCCCGACAGCGCCGAGGCCACGAACGGGAACAGGATCCGGCGGGCGCCGGCGGCGGGCGCGGCCTCCGGCCGGCGGCGGGCGTCACCGCGCTGCCGCGCGATCAGTCCTCCCACCGCGACCGCGAGCACGACGATCAGTCCGATCAGCAATCCGGTCATCGATCCTCCGGCACGCGTTGGGTGCGGTCGGCGACGATCCGCAGGTCGATCCCGGGCAGCAGCGACATCAGCTTCACCGGGAGAGTCGGGCCGAGCAGCCGGCGGACCGCATTGCGCGGCGCCGGCGATCCCATCAGCACGTAGGTGATCCCGCGCTCGCGGGCGACCCGCTGGGTGGTGAGCGCCACGTCGGGGCCCTGCTCGACGATCAGGTGGGCGCCGAGCACGCTCGTCAGCCGGCGCATCGCCGCCAGCTGCTCGAGCTGCTCCTCGCTCGGATCGCCCTCGGCGACCCACAGCACGTCGAGCTCGGCGCCGAGGCGCTGCGCCGAGCGCCAGGCACGGCGCACCACCCGTTGCGAGCGGGGGGTGGGAGTGACGAGCGCCAGCAGCCGCTCGCCGATCGCCTTCGGGGCTCCGCCGTCGTCGTTGAAGCGATCGACCCGCGAGCGGCTGCTGGCCTCGGCGGTGCTGCGCTTGGTCTCGATCTCCTCGGCGACCTGGCGCAGCGACACCTCGCGCAGCGCCGACAGGTTCTCGATCTTGAAGAAGTTGTTGAGCGCGGTCTGGACACGCTCCTCGGGATAGACCTTGCCGGCCAGCAGCCGCTCGATCAGCGACTCGGGCGTGATGTCGATCACCACCACATCGTCGGCGGAGGCGAGCACGGCGTCGGGCACGGTTTCGCGTACGCGGGTCCCGGTCAGCTCGGCGACCTGGTCGTTGAGGCTCTCCAGATGCTGGACGTTGACCGTCGAATAGACGTCGATCCCGGCGGCGAGCACATCGGCGATGTCCTCGTAGCGCTTGTGGTGCTCGGATCCGGGCGCATTGGTGTGGGCCAGCTCGTCGATCAGGCACAGCTCGGGCCGGCGCGCGAGCACGCCGGGCACGTCGAGCTCCTCGAGCACGGTGCCGCGGTAGTGCACCTGACGGCGCGGGACGATCTCCAGGTCGGTCGCCTGGGCGATCGTCTCGGCACGGCCGTGGGGCTCCAGCAGGCCGATCACGACGTCGCGGCCTTCCTCGGCCTCCGCGCGCCCCTCCTGGAGCATGCGGTATGTCTTGCCGACGCCGGCGGCCATCCCGAGGAAGACCTTGTAGCGCCCGCGACTGACCGCCATCGATTCCGTCCCCTCATGCTCCCAGGAGATTGTGGACGACGAGGTCGATCAGCTTGATCCCGATGAACGGCGCGATCAGCCCGCCGAGACCGTAGATCCAGAGGTTGCGCCGCAGCAGGGCGCTGGCGCCGATCGGCCGGTAGGCGACGCCCTTCAGCGAGATCGGGATGAGCATCGGGATCACGATCGCGTTGAACACGATCGCAGAGATGACCGCCGATCGCGGCGTGCCCAGGCTCATGATGTTGAGCACGTGCAGCGGTCCCTGGCCGCCTTTGGCGGCGGCGTAGGTCGAGACGAAGATCGCCGGCAGGATCGCGAAGTACTTGGCGACGTCGTTGGCGATCGAGAAGGTGGTGAGCGCGCCGCGGGTGATGAGCAGCTGCTTTCCCACCTCGACGATCTCGATGAGCTTCGTCGGGTTGGAGTCGAGGTCGACCATGTTGCCGGCCTCGCGGGCCGCCTGGGTGCCGGTGTTCATCGCCACGCCGACGTCGGCCTGGGCGAGCGCCGGGGCGTCGTTGGTCCCGTCGCCGGTCATCGCCACCATCCGGCCGCTGGCCTGCTGCTCCTTGATCAGGTCGAGCTTGGCCTCGGGCGTGGCCTCGGCAAGGAAGTCGTCGACTCCGGACTCCTCGGCGATCTTGGCCGCCGTGAGGCGGTTGTCGCCGGTGATCATGATCGTCCGGATGCCCATCTGGCGCAGGTGGTCGAAGCGCTCGCGCATTCCCTCCTTGATCGTGTCCTTGAGGTAGATCACGCCCATCACCTGGGAGTCGCGCGCGACGCCGAGCGGGGTGCCGCCCTCGCGGCCGATCCGGTCAAGGGTCTCCTGCAGCGCCGCGGGCGGCCGGCCGCCCTCGTCGGTGACGAACTTGATCACCGCGTCGCCCGCGCCCTTGCGCAGGCGATGGCCGTCGAGATCGACGCCGCTCATCCGCGTCTGGGCGGTGAACGGGACGAACTCGGCGTGCAGCTGTGCCATGTCGTGCTCGCGGATCCCGTACTGCTTGGCCAGCACGACGATCGAGCGGCCCTCGGGGGTCTCGTCGGCGAGCGAGGAGAGCTGGGCGACCTCGGCCAGCTCGGCCTCGGACACGCCCGGCATCGGGATGAACTCCGACGCCAGCCGGTTGCCGATCGTGATCGTGCCGGTCTTGTCGAGCAGCAGCACGTCGACGTCGCCGGACGCCTCGACCGCGCGGCCCGACAGCGCGAGCACGTTGCGGCGCACCAGCCGGTCCATGCCGGCGATGCCGATCGCCGACAGCAGCGCGCCGATCGTCGTCGGGATCAACGCGACGAGCAGGGAGATCAGCGTCGTCTCGGAGATCGGGGTGTGCGCGAACAGTCCGAACGGCCGCAGCGTCGCGACCACGATCATGAAGATCAGGGTCAGCCCGGCGAGCAGGATGTTGAGCGCGATCTCGTTGGGCGTCTTGCGCCGCGAGGCGCCCTCCACCAGGGAGATCATGCGGTCCAGGAACGAGTGGCCCGGCTCCTGGGTGATCTCCACGACGATCCGGTCAGACAGCACGCGGGTGCCGCCGGTGACCGCGCTGCGGTCACCTCCGGACTCGCGGATGACCGGCGCGGACTCGCCGGTGATCGCCGACTCGTCGACCGATGCGATGCCCTCCACGACGGTGCCGTCACCCGGGATCAGCTCGCCCGCGATCACGACGACGCGGTCGCCGCGGGTCAGCTCGGAGGCCTTGACGCTGGAGCCGTCCTCCATCACCGCCAGCGTCTCCTGGCGCATCGAGCGCAGTGTGTCGGCCTGGGCGCGCCCGCGGCCCTCGGCGAACGCCTCGGCCATGTTGGCGAACACGACGGTCAGCCACAGCCAGACCGAGATCGTGAACGTGTACCAGGCGGGATCGCCGCCGCCGCCCAGCGGCGCGCCGCCGAACGCCTGCACGACCCACGTGATCGTGGTGATCAGCGCGCCGAGCTCGACCACGAACATCACCGGGTTGCGGACCTGGACGCGCGGATCGAGCTTGACGAAGCTGTCGAGCAGCGCTCGCCTGACGATGTCGGGCCGAAACAGCGAGACGGCGTTGCGCTCGCGCGGGGCGGCCGACGGTGCCTGGCCGGTCGGAGCGGCGGGCGTGTTGACGGACATCAGTTGACTCCAGTGACGCGGTTGAGAGCGAGGTTGAGCTCGAGCACGTTGACGGCCGGCTCGCCGGAGAAGCCGAGGCCGCGGCCGGCGGTGTAGGTCGAGATCATGCTGTCGACCCTGGTCAGCGGCAGGTGCCGGATCGCGGCGATCCGGTAGGCCTGGATGTGGGCGTTGGCGACCGAGATGTCGGGATCGACCCCCGAGGCGGAGGTGTCGGCGGCATCGACCGGGATCTTGCCGGCGGTCAGGCCGCCGGGGTAGTAGTGCCCGTTGAGCCCGATGTAGGTCTTGATGTTGGCGGCGATCGCCTGCTCGGTCACCGTGCTGTTGGGACCGTAGTTGGCGAATGACGATGCCCCGGCGTTGTCGGCCGGCGCCGTGCCCGACGGGCGCGTCTGGAAGTAACGCGGGTCGGGGACGGTGACCGGGTTGCCATCCTGCATCTCGACCTTGCCGGTCTTCTTGTCGATCACCGGGTCGGCGAAGTTCTGGCCGATGATCTTGG
Source organism: Solirubrobacteraceae bacterium (assembly GCA_049509055.1). GTDB lineage: Bacteria > Actinomycetota > Thermoleophilia > Solirubrobacterales > Solirubrobacteraceae > Palsa-465. The sequence continues at coordinate 7,943 of JBELAG010000048.1, read as the reverse complement.
AGCCGACCAGCTTGCCGTCGACGAACAGCTGCTGGCCGTTGGCGTTGCCGGGGAAGGCGACCTGGCTGACCCCGGTGATCACCAGCGGGTAGAGGATGCCGCACAGCACGGTCAGGACCACGATCCCGATCGCTGAGGTGATGATGTCGCGTTTCATATCAGTAGAGATGTCCGGTCAGGCCCTGCACGATCGGACCGAGCAGCAGGGCGGGGAAGAAGGTCAGCGCGCCGACGAGGATGATCACGCCGATCAGCAGCACCACGAACGTCGGGTTGTCGGTCCGCATCGTCCCGAGGCCGGCCGGGCTGATCCGCTTGCCGGCCAGCGACCCGCCCACCGCCAGGGCGAACAGGATCGGGGCATAGCGGGCGAACACCATGTCGAAGCCGCCCAGCAGGTCGGCGAAGCCGACACCGTGCGAGCCGAGGTTGCCGGCATTGGGCTGGATGAAACCGGTGTAGCCGGCCAGCGCCGAGCCATTGTTGTTGGCCTGTGACAGATAGGCGTAGAACGTCTCGGAGAACGCCTGCGGCCCGTGGGCGATCGCGGCGTCGATCGACGCCCGGCCGGCGGAGCTGGCCGTCGCCAGCGCCGTGCAGAACAGCGCCGCCAGCGGCGTGATCAGGATGCCGAGCGCGACCAGCTTGATCTCCCGGGCCTCGATCTTCTTGCCGAGATACTCCGGCGTGCGCCCGACCATCAGGCCGCCGATGAACACCGCCAGCAGGACGTAGAGCAGGATCGAGTACAGGCCGGTCCCGACGCCGCCGAAGATGACCTCGCTGGCGCTCAGGTTGGCGAACGGCACGGCGCCGCCGATCCCGGTGAACGACTCGATCGCGCTGTTGACCGCGCCGCACGACGTGACGGTCGTGACGACGTCGAACAGGGCCGAGCCGGCGATCCCGAAGCGCTGCTCCTTGCCCTCCATGTTGCCGCCGGTCGAGCCGGCGATCACGCCGGTGTGCAGGCCGGCGGCGTGCTGGGCGGGTGAGCCGTGGGCCTCGGCGACATAGCAGACGATCACCGCGCCCAGGAACATCACCATCATCGTCGCGAAGATCGTGTAGCCCTGCCGGCGGTTGCCGGTCATCCGCCCGAACATGAACACCAGCGCCGCCGGGATGATCAGCACCGACAGCATCTCCAGGAAGTTGGTGAACGCCGTCGGGTTCTCGAACGGGTGCGCCGAGTTGGCGTTGAAGATGCCGCCGCCGTTGGTGCCGAGCAGCTTGATCGCCTCCTGGGAGGCGACCGGCGCCATCGCGATCGTCTGTGTGAGTCCGGTGATCGTGTGCGCGGTCAGGTACGACGAGACGTTCTCGATCGAGCCCTGGAAGACGAGCACGAGCGCGTAGACGATCGACAGGGGCGCCAGCAGGTACAGGATCGTGCGGATCAGGTCCTGCCAGAAGTTGCCCAGGCTCTTGCCGCTGCGCGAGATGATGCCGCGGATCAGCGCCACCGCGACGACGATCCCGACGCCCGCCGAGAGGAAGTTCTGCACCGTCAGCCCGGCCATCTGGCTGAAGTCGCTCATCGTCGTCTCGCCGCCGTAGTACTGCCAGTTCGTGTTCGTCATGAACGACGACGTGGTGTTGAACGTGACGTTCCACGGCGCGGAGTGATACCCCATCGGGTTCAGGCCGGTGAAGTCCCACAGGGTCTGCGTGCGCAGGATGAAGTACAGGACCAGCCAGCCCAGCAGCGAGAAGATGATCAGGCTCTTGGCATACGCCTTCCAGTCCTGGCCCTGGTCGGGGTCGACGCGCAGGATCCGGTACAGCAGACGCTCGAACGGACCGACGATGCGGTCCATGAAGGTGCGCTCGCCGGTGTAGACGGCGGCCATGTAATGGCCCAGCGGGATCGCCAGGGCGGTGAGGACGGCGACGAACAGGAAGATCGTCAGCCAGCCGGAGAAGGTCATCGCACTAGAACCTCTCTCCGCGCAGCAACGCGTACAGGAGGTAGAGGCAGACGAGGACCGAGATGATCAGCCCGAAGAGGTCGGCGCCGCTCATATCCGGTCGATTCCTGCGACGAGAGCGAGCAGCACGGCGAACATGAGAACGCCCAGAAGCACAGCTACGAAATCCATGCCGTGATCATCGATGCCGCGGTGTCAAGGCCGCATGCAGGAACGGCCCGGCCGCATACATATGCTGTGAAGACGGCGCTCCGGCGCGCCGGCCCCCCTCTCGGTCAGATCAGCGCCGGCGCCCGCTGCGCGAGCTCGGGCAGCTCCAGCAGCTCGGTCGGCAGCATCCGGTCCAGGAGCGCCAGCGCCGAGTCGGTGAGCGCCTCCAGCGCCGGATCGATCGCGGCTCGCGCTGCGGCCCGGGCGCCGGCGTGGCCGGCCGCCGAGCGCGCCCGCCGGGCGGCGATCGCCGCGGCGTCGCCGGCGGTGGCCCGCGCCGCGGCGCGCGCCCGGTCGCCGGCGATGTCGCCCACCCCGAGGCGGGCGGCCGCCCAGGCGGCGGCTCCCGCGCATGTCCACGCCGCCTCGCGCCCGGCCAGCCCGGCCGCCAGCGCGCTGGCCCGCGCCCCGCCCCGAGCCGTCGCGAACGCCTCGCCGCGCGCGGTCCGCGCGACCACTCGGGCGCTCTGCAGCGCGCGCAGGGCGCGCGCCAGGCTCGCCTGGTCGACGACCTCGCCGCGCCCGGACAGGTCGTCGGCGGCGAACTGCAGCCCGGCGGCGCGCAGCCACACCGGCGTGTAGGTGCGGATCAGCCAGTCCATCGCCATCCACGCGCGCGCGGCATCGAGCCCGTCGTCGGCCGTGCCGATCGTCCGTGCCAGAAACGGCCGCAGCCGCTGGCGCGGGACGTCGTCGAGCCCGTCGTTGAGGGCGATGCACATCGCGCGCAAGACCGGGCTGACGCACAGCGGCTCATCGCCGTGGGGCTCGCCGGCGAGATGACTGACCCATTCCATCGCGCAGCGGCCGTCCTCGGGCGTGGCATGAGTGCCGTAGGCGAGGGTGTAGTCGCTGGTCATCGGGCCTCCTGGCGCGCCGTGCGGGATGGGCCCTGAATTGTGGCGCGACGGGGCCCGCACGTCTAGCCCCGACGGCATGCCCCGGCCGCGGGCCATGGGGTCCGCCCCGAGATCGTCAGATCGCGACCTGGGAGCCCGTCATCACGGTCCGCGCGCTCGGCAGCTTGAAGGTGTCGATCGGGCTGGCCGAGTTGCGGGCCATGGCGATGAACAGCTTCTTGCGGAAGGTCGCCATGCCGGGGGCGTCGGTCGGCGCGATCGTCATCCGCGAGACGAAGTAGGAGGCGTGCTCGAGGTCGAGATTGCGGTCCAGCAGGCCCTGCTTGCGGGCCAGCGCGAGCAGCGTGGGCACGTCGGCACGGTCGCGGTAGCCGACCCGGATCGTGAGGTGCATGATCTTGAACAGGCCCTTGCCGAGGCGCTCGGCCGCGAAACGGTCGGCCGGATCGACGCGCGGGATGCTGACGTTGTCCAGCGAGACGATCAGCACCTTCTCGTGGAACGCGTGGGTGTGGCCGACCAGGGCGCGCATCGCCAGCGGCGTCATCACCTTGCCGGGGCTGAGGAACACCGCCAGGCCGGGCAGCCGGACGAGCGGCGGCTTGCGGTCGCCGAGCCCGTCGAGGAACTCGCTGAGCGGCCCCTCCTCCTCCTGGCGGTTGCGGGTGACGATGTTCCAGCCGCGCCGCCAGGTCATCATCACGCTGGCGATCAGCAGCCCGACCGCCAGCGACAGGTAGGCGCCGTCGGCGATCTTGGCCATGTTGGAGGTGAAGAACGCCACCTCCACGGTCAGGAACAGCACGGCGAGCACCGCCAGCCTCCACTTCGGGGTGTGCCACAGCCCGCGGGACACGGCGAGGAAGAGGATCGTGTTGAGGATGAAGGTGCCGGTCACCGCCACGCCGTAGATGTCGCCGAGGCTGTTGGCGTTCTTGAACACGAGCACGAGCGTGACGACCCCGACGCACAGGGCCCAGTTGACCAGCGGCACGTAGATCTGGCCCTCGATCGTCGAGGTGTGCACGATCTTCACCCGCGGCAGGAATCCGAGCTGGACCGCCTGGCGGGCGACCGAGAAGGAGCCGGTGAGCGCGGCCTGGGAGGCGATCACGGTCGCCATCGTCGAGAGCACCACCATCGGCACGAGCACGCCGTGGGGCACGAGCTGGAAGAACGGGTTGAAGGTCGAGGAGTGGACGTCGCGCGGATGGGTGAGGATGTAGCCTGCCTGACCGAGGTAGGAGATCACGACCGCCGGGAACACGATCGCCAGCCAGGTCATCCGGATCGGGATCGCGCCGAAGTGGCCGCGGTCGGCGTACAGCGCCTCGGCGCCGGTGCAGCACAGCACGACCCCGCCGAGCGTGAGCCACGCCTTGACGCCGTGGTCGATCATGAAGCGCGCGCCCCACACCGGCGAGAGCCCGCCGATCACGCCGGGGTGCAGCAGGATGCCGTGGATGCCGAAGCCCGCGATCGCCGAGAAGAAGACGAGCATCACCGGGCCGAACAGCCAGCCGACCGCGCCGGTGCCGTAACGCTGGACGGTGAACAGGCCGATCAGGATGGCCAGCGACAGCGGGACGATCAACTTCGACAGGGTGGGGTCGACGACGCTGAGGCCGCCGATCGCCGAGGTGACCGAGATCGCCGGCGTGATCATGCCGTCGCCGAAGAACAGCCCCGCGCCGAAGATCCCCAGCGACACCAGCAGGAACGTGCGCCCGATCTGCTTGCGCTGGATCAGCGCGGTGAGCGCCATGATCCCGCCGTCTCCGCGGTTGTGGGCGCGCATGATGAAGCCGGCGTACTTGATCGTGACCTCGATCATCAGCGTCCAGAAGATCAGCGAGGCGATCCCGTACACGCCCGCCACGCTGGCGTGCGCGGCGTCGGCGTGGGCGGTGAAGATGAACTGCTCGGTGTACAGCGGGCTGGTGCCGATGTCCCCGTAGACGATCCCCAGGGCGCCGAGCGCGAGGATCGCCTTGCTGGCGTGCGCGACGACGTCGCGCTCGTCGTCGGACGCCGCGCGGATCGCCTCCGACGGCCCGGTGCTCTCGGGCAGCGGCGCCGGCCGGACCGGCCAGTAGCCGAGCTTGTGCGCCGCCTCGTTGAAGTTGCGCTTGGGCGGCGAATGGGCCGCCACGGCGTCGGGGGCGACGCCGCCATGCGCCCGGGCGGGGCTCTTGCCGGCCGGGGGCTGACTCTTGGCCGGGGTCATCGGCGGGGCCGGGCGGACGTGACCGCCGGCGCTCCCGGCGTTTCCGGCGTTTCCGGGATTTCCGGGATTTCCGGGGTTTCCGGCACCGTCACGGGACGTCTGCGCGCGCTAGTGGAGCGAGGTCCGGATCGCATCTGTGGTCACGAGTATCAGGTCCCAACGGTGTCTGGGGGTCATTATCGAGGTCAGCTCCGAGTATCGGAACTTTTTCACCCCGCGAATCGGTAGCCCACCCCCGGATCGGTCCGTATGAACTGATGGCCTCCGGCCACCGCGCCGACCCCGGCCCCGGCCCGTCCGTCCGGCTCGATCTTGCGCCGCAGGTTGGCGATGTGCGCGCGCAGGACCTGCGTGTCGTTGCCGTAGCCGGCGCCCCACACGCCGGTCAGCAGGTCGCGGTGGGTCATCAGCCGCCCGCGATTGCGCACGAGCAGCCGCAGCAGATCGAACTCGGTCGGGGTGAGATGGAGCTCCTCGCCGCCGAGGGTCACCCGGCGCGCGGCGAGGTCGACGCTCAACTCCCCGCTGACGATCAACGACTGCTCGGGCTCGGGATCGATCCGCCGCAGGTTGGCCTGCAGCCGGGCGATCAGCTCGCGGGGGCCGAACGGCTTGGTGACATAGTCGTCGGCGCCCGCGGCCAGCGCCCGCACCTTGGCATCCTCGTCGCCGACCGCCGACAGCACGATCACCGGCATGTCGGTCCACTCGCGCAGGCGCCGGCACAGCTCGATCCCGTCGATGTCGGGCAGGACGAGGTCGAGGATCGCGGCGTCGGGCCGCGAGACCGCCGCCAGGTCGAGCGCCTCCTCGCCGGTGCTCGCCGGCAGCGCCTCGAAGCCCGCGTCGCGCAGGATCACCCGCAGCGCCCGCAGGATCTGGGTCTCGTCGTCGCAGACGAGCACCCGCGGCTTGGCCGAATCGCTCACCGGTCGGCGCCCGACAGCTCGGCGGCGGCCCGCTCCTCGCCCGGCCGCGCCACCACCGGCAGCGAGATCGTGAAGCTCGTGCCCTGCCCGGGCAGCGACTGCACCGCGATCGAGCCGCCGTTGGCTTCGACGAAGCCCTTGACGATCGCCAGGCCCAGTCCCGATCCGGTCCACGGGGCGCTCGCGCTGTGCCCACGGTAGAAGGGCTCGAAGATCCGGGCCTGCTCGGCGGCGGGGATGCCCGGCCCCTGGTCGACGACGCTGACCAGCACCCGCCCCCCCGAGCGGCGTGCGCGGACCCACACCGGCAGGCCGCCGCCGTAGCGCCGGCCGTTCTCCAGCAGATTGGCGAACGCGCGCTCCAGCTGGGCGGCGTCGGCGCGCACCTCGGGCACGTCGGGGTCGATCGACAGGCGGACGTCGGCCGGCGCGCCCCCAAGCCCCTCCGCCGCCGCGGTCACCAGATCCTCGATCGAGACCCACTCCGAATGCGGCGTCGCGCGCCCGGCCTGGAGCTTGGACAGATCGAGCAGGTTGTCGACCAGGCTGGCCAGGCGCGTGCCCTCCTCGACGACCGCCGCGCTCAGCTCGGCGCGCTCCTCGTCGGTGAGCGAGCCCGCGCCGAGCGCGTGGCCGGCGGCCACGATCGCCGTCAACGGGGAGCGCAGGTCGTGGGAGACGGCTCGCAGCAGCGCGGTCTTGATGTCGTCGGAGCGGCGCAGCGCCTCGGTCTCGACCTGCTCGGCCTGCATCGCGTCGCGCCGCTGGGCGATCGCCACCAGCGCCTCGAGCGCCGGCACGACCTGGCCGCGCAGGCGCTGCTCGGTGTCCGGCCCGAGCTCGCGCGGGACGAGCAGCGTCGCGATCTGGCTGCCGTCGGCGCCGCGCAGCGGGAACGCCTCGCGGCGGCGATCGGCGGGGGCGACGCCCGGCTCGATCCCCGCCGACGGCAGCCCGAGCGCCTGCGCGACGCGGCGGGCGGTGCTGGCCAGCGCCCGCGCGCTGTCCTCCCCGAGCAGCAGCTCGCGGGCGAGCGCGGCCGCGAGGTCGGCTTCGGCGCGGCCCCGCTCGGCCTCGGTCGCGCGCGAGCGCGCGAGCTCCGCGATCGTGCTCGAGACGAGCGCGACGATCATGAACGCCGCCAGCGCCACCCAGTTGCGGTGGTCGGAGATCGTGAACTCGCCGGTGGGCGGCAGGTGGAAGAAGTTGAACGCCGTTGCGCTGAGCACCGACGTGACGAGGCCGAGCGTGACCCCCCAGTAGGTGGACGCGAGCAGCACCGCCGGCAGGTACACGACGCTGAGCGAGACAACCGGCGCGATCCGCTCCAGCGGGAAGATCGCCAGCGTCGCCACCGTCACCGCGGCGAGCGAGGCCAGCAGGCCGGTGGCCGGCCCGGGCCGCGCGTCGCGCAGGGTCGCCGCGCCGAGCCGGTCGATCGGGCCGCGCAGCCCGCCCCGGCGCAGCCCGCCCCGGCGCAGCCCGCCCCGGCGCAGCCCGCGCTCGCGCAGCCGGCTCCCGCGCTGGGCGCTCATCGCCGGTTACGCTCCGCCGTAGGAGCTCGGCGGCGCCGCGCTGCCGCGCGCGGAGGCGATCTGGGCGACCAGCGCCTGCGGGCTGGTGCCGCCGAGCACGCGCAGGCGCGGGAGGCGGTAGGGGTCGCTCGCCGAGCTCGCCCAGCCGGGCACGACCGTCGTGGAGCCGACGAATCCGGCGGCGCGCACCGCCGCGATCACCGTCGCGTCGTAGTGGCCCGACGGATAGCAGAACCAGTTCACCGGCACGT
>JBELAG010000479.1:0-3794 GCA_049509055.1 Solirubrobacteraceae bacterium | reverse complement strand
TTTGATCGAGGCCCCGGTCTGCTTCGCCAGCGACGATACGCTGCCGATCACCGTCTCGGGCTCGGCCACCAGGCCGGTGAAGTAGCCGACCGACAGGTTCGACTTCGTCGCCGCCGAAGACGACGACGAGGAGTCGGAACCGGAGGAGGCCGCCGCGGAGGCACTCGTGGAGGACGACGAGCTGCCCGATCCGCACGCGGCTGTCGCCACGGCGACGGCCGCCGCGAGAAGGGCGCCGCCGAGCAGACGGCGCGGGGTACGAGCGAGATGATCCACTGGTTTCATGCTCCTTGTGTCGAGAACCGTCATGTGGGGCCGGGGCACGCGAACGCTCGGCAACGCCGGCTCGCCATCGCCGCTGGGATATCGTTTAATGTCGATCGAGTTTGTCTACTATCACGAATGTACATCAAGTCGATGACGTTGGCGCCTTGCCGCGACCAGCCCCCGGAAGACGGAGACTCCATGAGCATCGCTCTGCACTGGTACCTGCCAACCCATGGGGACGGGCGCACGTTGCTGCAGGCCGGGGCGGCGACCGCGCCGCGTGGGCTGCACCCGCGCGGCGCAACCGGACGCCCGGCGACGCTCGACTACCTTGCCCAGGTGGCGCGGGCCGCCGAGCAATCGGGCTTCGATGCCGCCCTGACCCCGACCGGCACGTGGTGCGACGACGCCTGGATCACGACCGCTGCCCTGATCTCGATCGTGCCGCGGTTGCGCTTCCTCGTCGCGTTCCGCCCCGGCTCGCTGTCGCCGACGCTCGCCGCCCAGCAGGCGATGACCTTCCAGCGACACAGCGGAGCGCGGCTGCTGCTCAACATCGTCACCGGCGGGGAGGACGAGGAGCAGCGCCGCTACGGTGACGGACTCGGCAAGGACCAGCGATACGAGCGAACCGACGAGTTCCTGACGATCCTGCGAGGCGCATGGAGCGGGGAGCCATTCGACTTCCGCGGCGAGCACCTGTGGGCCGAGGGAGCGCTGGCGCAGGGCGAGGAGCGCCCGCCCGAGATCTACTTCGGCGGCTCCTCGGACGCGGCCCTGCGCGTCGCCGCGCGCCATGCCGACGTCTACCTGACGTGGGGTGAGCCCCCCGTGGCGCTGGCGCCGCACCTGGACCGCGTCCGGGCGCTGGCCGATGCTCAGGAGCGCGAGTTGCGCTTCGGGATCCGACTGCACGTGGTCGCTCGGGACACCGCCGACCAGGCCTGGGCGGCCGCCGACGCGCTGCTCGCCGACGCCGACGAGCAGGCCATCGCGGCGGTGCAGGCCCATCTCGCGCACGCCTCCGCCGTCGGCCAGCAGCGGATGGCGGCGCTGCACGGCGGGCGCCGGGACCGGCTGGAGATCTACCCCAACCTGTGGGCCGGCGTCGGGCTGCTGCGCGGTGGTGCCGGGACCGCGCTCGTCGGCAGCCACGAGCAGATCGCCGATCTGATGTCCGAGTACCACGAGCTCGGCATCACGGAGTTCATCCTCTCCGGGTACCCGCACGTCGAAGAGGCGTACGCGTTCGGCGAGGGGGTGCTCCCGGTGCTCCGCCGGCGGGGACTGGTCGGCGATCCGGTGGCTGCCTGACCAGCGCCAGACCGGCGAACCGGGTACGCCACGGCCGCGTTCCGGCAACCAACCATGACATATCAACTGTGATATTCGTCACTCTGGCGGGCCGCCGGCGCAACAGATCACCATGGTGACCCGCTGATGGTGACACCGTGTCGGCACCTCCACGACACGATGGATGGGGTGATGGCCGCGGTTCCGGGGCGAACTACCGAGCTCGGTGCGGAGCTCACGGCGATTGACTACAGGGATCTCAGCGGTATGAACGACGCACCGGCTGCAGAAGAATCGCTGGGCCAACTCTGACGGACCAGATGGGATGGGCCGGATGCGACCCGCCATGCGTGCTGAGCGACCCGGTGACGCTGCGCCGGCGCCGGCGGGTCAGACATGGTCGCAGCCAGCTCGGGACGAGCTGCTCGCGCGCCTCGCCCGCGGGCAGCTCGATCACCCCCTGCCGCCGGGTCTGCGCCGGCTCGCCGAGGACTTCCTCTATGCCGTTCTCGGCCTGCTGTTTCCGCATTTCGCAGCGCGCGCGATCGCCGGCCGCGACGACCTCGACGACGAGCTCACGGCACTCGACGGTCTGTTCGAGCACGTGCTGATGGTGCCCGCCGACGCGGGCAGAGGTGACGTCGCTCCCCACGCGGTGATCGCGCATCTGTACTCACGGCTCTCTCTGATCCGCGAGGCACTGGTGCTCGACGCTCGGGCGATCTATGAGGGCGATCCGGCGGCGGACAGCATCGACGAGGTGATCCTCGCCTACCCCGGGTTCCTGGCGATCGCCACCTATCGGATCGCGCACGAGCTGCACGGCTGGGTCGCGCTGTTCCCGCGGCTGCTGAGCGAGGTCGCGCACCGCGCGACGGGGATCGACATCCATCCCGGAGCACAGATCAACGGCTCGTTTGCGATCGATCACGGCACCGGCATCGTGATCGGGGAGACCGCGGTGCTGGGCACGGGCGTGAGGCTCTATCAGGGCGTCACCCTGGGCGCGGCCCGGGTCAACAAGCGGATGGAGAATCGCAAGCGTCACCCGACGATCGGTGACGGCGTCGTGATCTACGCCAACGCCACGATCCTCGGTGGCGAGACGATCATCGGCCGCGGCAGCCGCATCGGCGGCAACGTGTGGCTCACCCGCAGCGTGCCGCCGTACTCGATCGTCACCCCGACCGCGCAGATCGACCACCGTGGCGGCGCCGCGGCCCCGGATGATCTCATCGAATTCAACATCTGACCGTGCGCCGAGTACCGGCGCGCAGCTAGGAGACCGGACACATGAAGTTCGACACCATCCTCGAGACGATCGGTAACACCCCTCACGTCCGCATCAATCGCCTGTTCGATCCACGCGTCGAGGTGTGGATGAAGGTGGAGCGCAGCAACCCCGGCGGCAGCATCAAGGACCGCATCGGCCTGTCGATGATCGAGGACGCCGAGCGTCGCGGTCTGCTCGGCCCCGACAGCCTGATCGTCGAGCCGACCTCGGGGAACACCGGCGTGGGGCTGGCGATCGTCGCGGCGGTGAAGGGCTACCGGCTGCTGTTGGTGATGCCGGAGTCGATGTCGCTGGAGCGCCGGCGGCTGCTGGCCGTCTACGGGGCCGATCTCGAGCTCACGCCGCGCGAGCTGGGGATGAAGGGCGCGATCGACCGGGCCCAGGCGATCGTCGCCCATACGCCCGGGGCGTGGATGCCGCAGCAGTTCGAGAACGAGGCCAACGTCGAGGTTCACCGGCGCGAAACCGCCGCCGAGATCCTGCGCGACTTTCCCGACGGGATCGATTACCTGATCACCGGTGTCGGGACGGGCGGCCACATCACCGGCGTCAGCGAGGCACTCAAGCAGCACTTCCCCGCGCTGCAGACCTTCGCCGTCGAACCGGAGGCGTCGCCGGTGATCAGCGGGGGAAGCCCCGCGCCGCACCGTCTGCAGGGCATCGGCGCGGGGTTCGTACCCCACAACCTGCACCTGGACACGATCGATGGCGTCGTTGGGGTCAGTGAGGAGGACGCGTTCGCCTACGCGGTGCGCGTCGCGCGTGAAGAGGGAATCTTCGTCGGTCCGTCCTCGGGCGCCGCGCTGGCGGGGGTCGCCAAGAAGATCCCGCAGATGGCGGACGGCGCCGTCGTGCTGACCTTCTCCTACGACACCGGCGAGCGCTACTTCTCGGTCGAGGGCCTGTATGACGCCGACGGCGCGTCGGTCCGCGCAGCGGT
>JBELAG010000478.1:0-3800 GCA_049509055.1 Solirubrobacteraceae bacterium | reverse complement strand
GGCGACTCGCCACCCAAAGATCGTGGTGCGCGTCTATTACGCTACGAAAGGGGACATAGGTAACGTCCACGAGAAGGTCCAAACTCGCGCTGAGCTGCTCGTCGAGCAGGTCAAGGACGACGTCCCAAAGGCCACCGCGACCGTCGAGCTGCTGGGTGCACGCGAGCTGGTCGACCTCGCTGGCCACGAGAAGTCGTACACGCTAGAGCTGCGGTTCCAGGAGAACGCCACCGCTCACGACAGCCACATCGCACTCGTCACGCTTGACGACTACTACGCCTTCATCTCCGACGGGGACGTCCTACGCAAACACATCTTTGACTGGAACGTCCGCGACTACGAGGGAGCGGTAGAGGTCAACCGCGAGATCCTCGCCTCGTTGGCCGACTCGCACGCGCCCGAATTCTGGTGGCTGAACAACGGTGTGACGGTCATCTGTTCGAGAGCGTCAGCCGTCGGCAAGACCTTTTCCCTGGACGATGTCCAGATCGTCAACGGGCTACAGAGTTCCGCCACGATTCACGACTACCTTCGTGACGCCGAACCCAATGATTCGGCGCGAAGCCGAGCGATTCTCGTGCGGATCATCGTCACCGCCGACTACGGTACGCGGGACCGTGTAATCCGAGCGACGAACCGGCAAACAGCGGTGCCCGCGGCATCGCTGCGCGCCACCGACCAAATTCAGCGCGACTTGGAGACGTTCTTCCTGAGCGAGGACTGGTTCTACGAACGTCGGAAGAACTACTACCGAAATCAAGGAAAGACGCCGGCGCGCACGGTCAGCATCCCGTATCTCGCCCAGGCGATCATGGCCATCGGGCTCAGCGACCCGAGCAACTCACGCGCGCGCCCGTCGTCTCTCCTGAAGCGCGACGCCGACTACACCCGGATCTTCGACCCTCGGGTCGCCTTCAAGATCTATCTGTGGATAGCCAAGGTCCAGAAAGCGGTTGACGAGTTCCTGCGGAGCGATGACGCGGGGTCGACGGCTGCGGAGCGGACAAACCTCCGCTTTTATGTCTCGATGCTGCTGGTGGCGCGGCGCTTTGGTGGTCGGGTGTACAACCCCCGACAACTCGGTGATCTCTGCAACGTCGAGTTCTCGACAGAGGAGATGGTAGAGGCACTGACCCAGGCCAGAGCATCACTCGCCTCCTTTCAGGCCGCTCACGGCGGGCAGGTCGACGGGATCGCGAAGAACAAGGACTTCACGGAGGCAATGCTCACGGACGCTTTTCGCAGTGGCGACAGTGGTGCCGGTCATGCGGCTCGGGCGGAGGCGACCGGAGCCGGGCCAGAGGCTGCCACAGCGCGATAGCCCATCGCGAGGGCGAGCACCGGTTGAGCCAGCCCCCGAGCGATTCTTGCGTGGGCGCGCTCGACGCCTGGAGCCCTTATCCGGGCAGCTGAACCATTCCCGACGGCCCCTGACCCGGGGTCCACAGCTTCGAGGATGCCGCGGGCGCTTCCGTTGGTGGCGGCTGCACCAGGCGGAACGGAACATCCGTCCTTTCGGTGCGAAGCCGGAGCCGCGCCAGCCCATCCGCGCTTCCCTTCTCAGTCGCGACCAAATGCACCCGGGGCGTCTGGAACTCCGCCATCCCCAGGTGGAGCTCGCGGCCGAACACTGTGAGCCAAACTGGATGCCGCCCGGGATGGCCGCTCTGCGCTCCTTTGATGACGCGCTCGACGTCGTCGAATGGCACCTCTAATGCGAGCTCCTCGAAGCTCATGGTTCCGCCGCTGTTGCGGATGATGCTCGCCGCCGCGAGCGCCGCCTCGAACTCCTCGCGGTTCAACTGATCCGGCACGGTCAGCGGACCGAACTTCTCCTCGATGACCGCGACGGCGTCGTAAAGAACAGCGGCGAACTCCAGATAGCCGAGGGCCTCCGCACTGGCGATCGGCTTGTTGGCCTCGTCCATGGCGATGCCCTCCTCGGGGAGGAAGCCGGAGGCGAGACAGACCACGCGCTCGGCGCGGTAGAAGTCGAGCACGAACTTGGACGCGGCGGCGTTCACGGCGGCGTCCTCGCGCGGGCGGAAGCTCAGCCGGAAGTCGATGGAGACCACGGGCGGCTTGTCCAGCTGGAAGTCGAGGAACACCGCGAGACCGTCTTGCGCGCTGCCATAAGCCAGCTTGGCGCCGGCCCGAGGCGGAATCGGCCGTGCGACAAAACACCGGGTCGCGGTCTCTCCGGCGAGTTCGAGGCGCATCTCGAACTCATGCGGCTCACCCGGCGACAGCTTCGCGAGACCGTGCGTGAGACCGAGTTCCTTTGCTACCTCGTACGCCTCCATCGCGGCCACCGGCGCGGGGTTGGCCTGCATCCAAACGCCTTCGTTGACATCGACTGACTCGCCCGCGGCGAAGGCCTCGCGCGCCTTTTCGCGGGAGCGTTCGCCGGCCTCATCGTCGGTGAAGCCTCCGAGGAGCTCGCCCTTTGCCTCCGGTCGCAGGCGAGCCTCAGTCGTGAGCCGGCGACCATCCCGGACCTCGTCGATGACCATGAACGGCGTGTCGCTCCAGACCTTCGGTGCGGCGTCCGCTCGCCCGAAGGACATCTCATACTCGAAGCTCGGGTCGGTGACGTCCGCGAAGCAGTCGAGCTCGAACGCCCGGTCGGCGATGTCCCGGGTGTTCTCCAACTCCTTGCCGCCCTGTGCCACGGCTCGCAGGAGACCCGGGAGCACGTCGGTCCGGTCCTCGCCGAAGTAGCGCGTGGCGATGCGAGGATGTCGGGCGAGCAGCTCCTTGATGCGCTCCAAGCCCCAGGGCATGACTTTGACCTTCGGATGACGCTTGGCGAGGCGCTCCTCGAACTCGTCTCGCCGAGGCCTGGTGAGGTTGCGAGGGAAGACGAACGTGACGGCCTCGGGGTCGTAGGAGGCGACCGCGGCGTCGAGCGACTCCTCACATTTCTTCCACGCGATTCTGCGCGTGTAGTGCTTCACCTGCCAGACGAGCGCGCCGTGAGCCTCGGTCGCCGGCACGAGCACGTCTGCGCCGCCGTCTGGAGCGTCTGGCCGCTCGGCGTCGGGGTACTCGGCGAACACGACGGCCGCGACGAGATCTTCGAAGCGCTCGTCGCCGAGGTCCTCAAGGTCGCGCTGCGTTATCTCTCGAGCCATCGGACCTGACGGTAGCCAACGGCCATGTCGGGTTGCGATGCGCGCTCGTCACCGCACGATGGTGCACCCTGCAGGCCGCCCGGGGTGCGCCCCCATGACCGGCAGCAGCGGTTGTGAGCCGATTACGAGACGGCTCGGTCAACCGGCCGCGCACAAGAAGACCGCTACGTTTGCCCGTCTCGAAAACGCTCAGTTTCCGGACACGCCGTCAAGGGGTTCGCCGGAGTCGCACCACTTCCCTCGTCGGGGACTCTTCAACCGTTGTCCTGGAAGAGGTCGCGGTCGCGCCCTCGGCTCTCCGCGGTCGGCGCTCCTCACGCCGATGGTCTCGGCCTTCCTCGCCACCGTCTTAGCGATCTCAACTGCCCGCAGCCCACGTCAACAACAACACCGTGGGATGCGGCTGTGCGGCGGAAGGCTTGGTCGGTGGGGCGCGGTGGTCATCGCGCCGATCACGACGATCGCGTGTCGCCCAAACTGGGCCCGGGCTGCGCTGCCGCGGACAGCCCCGTCCGCCCACCCCCGGACGTCATCAACCCGTCCGCGACGGGCACCACACCCCGGCCCGGGTGCTCATAAGGGCCCGTTATCGCGCATCCCCGCCCGCGTCAGCGTCTGCAACCGGTCGGCGTCCTCGACGCGGCCAGCGACCCGGTACGCAGCCGC
>JBELAG010000477.1:0-3831 GCA_049509055.1 Solirubrobacteraceae bacterium | reverse complement strand
GATGTGGGAGGGCGAGGGGAGCGAGTTTCTCCGCTCGGACGCGACGTAATCCCAGCGCTCGGCGGCCGATCGCGCCCCGGGGTGTGGATGTCTTCGGCTCTGCGACTTGTCGAGCAGCGTCCATCCGTCGCAATCGGCGTAGCGGAGACGTTCGGGTCGGCGGTGGCGTTCCTCGCTTCACGCTGCCGTTGTCCCGATTGCGCTCCCGGCGGAGACTAGTTCCGGGCTCCGAGTAGCTCGTCGCCAGCCGTGGTGATTGCCTTCTCGAGCTGCTTGAGCGTCGCGGGTAGGTGGGGTCCGACGAGCCTATGGAGTGCCTTCGCGGAATGCCCCTTGTGAGATGGCCATTTCTTGGCGGCGCATCGCTGGCTTGATGGAACCGCGAGCCGACAGGCGTACTGCTCGGCGGCGATCACCACGAGCGCCCGACCGTAGAGCTCGCCGGCGGTCCGGGCGCCGTCGATGAACTTCCAGAGCCAGGCGATCGGCTTCTCGGGTTGCTTCGGATCGCCGTAGTCGATGCGCAGCTTGCCGCGTGAGCCGTTCTTCAGCGTTTTCGTGACGTCAGTCCGGAAGTCCTCGATCACGAGTCGGATGCCGCGCACGGCGAGCTCGGCGACAAGGTCGCCGGACTGGGTGTACGGCGAGCCGTCGTAGTCCGCGCCCAGGATGCCGAAGACGAAAAACCTGGCCACGGCCAGATCTGACGGATCGACGGTCGCCAGGTTGTTCATCAGAGCGAGCCCGAGGTCGACGTTCGCGCCATGCGCCTGATCAGAGAGCTCGCGCAGCCGTCGCCCGTGCTCGCGCCGAGCGTCGTCCGCGGGATCTGCGGGCTGGGCACCGCGTTCGCGCGCCGCCTGTGTCCGCTCGGTCTTCGCGCGCTCAGCGTCCGCTCGGAGCTGCTCAACGGTCCGCTTCAGCGCCCGCTTCGCGAGCTCGCGGTAGACCGGCCGGTCGACGATCACGGGAGTACCGCGCTCCAGCTCGATCAGGACGCCCGCCGCCCGTGCCTCGTCGACATCCTGCTCCGCGAAGCGGATCGGAGGCGGTCCGTAGGCGTACGGGGTGACCTGCTTGTGGAGCTTCTCGGCCTCTTCGAGGTGCTCCGTCGCCTTCTTGCCGAGGCGCAGCTCCTCGACCTCGTGCGGATGCAGCTGGTGCAGGTAGGCCGCGAACACCTTGCTCTCGGTTTCGCGCAGAGCGTTGCCCAGGACGTAGCTCGGATCGGAGACCAGCTGGCTCGCGGCCCAGGTCTGACCGTCGCGATCGCCGTCGAGATACTCGATGAGCACCTCCAGCAGCGGGGGGCTGACGGCTCCGACCGAGCGGAGCAGGTCCACGGCGGAGAGCGGCACGACGCCGGCGCCGACGAGCTCGCGCGCCTTCTCGGGGAGCGCGAGCAGCTTCACCCGGGCCGTAACCCTGGCCTTCGGCCAGCCGAGTGCTTGCGCCGCTCCGTCTTCGGTGAGGCCCTTGTCGAGCATGGCCTGGACCGCGGCGGCTTCCTAACTGGCGGAGAGCAGTATTCGAACCGAGCTGTATTGACCCTTCCCGGGGACGTCTCGTAGCCTGGCGTGCGCTTGTCAGCTGGCTCTGAGTGAGAGCCCTCCGCCGGCGTCGAACGGAGCGGTGTGCTGGGCATGACGTTTGAGATCGGAGGTGGAAGTCCTGACCCGGGGCCCTGACAGGGGGAACCCGACATCGACGAGGCAAGGGCGCGGCCCGGAGTTCACCGGGCGGTCCCCAGTGCGGCCAGTTGTGGCGCTGCGGGGGCTTCCGTGAGGGCGGGTCTGAAGGAAGCCATAGATGTGGCGTGGTCGCGAACGAGAGTGAAGCGCCGTAAGGCGTCCTTCGGGTGGGTGAGCTGGCCGCCAGCAGCGATGCCCGATTCCTGTTGGTCCCGAGGAGCGTATTGGCGACGTGATCGCGTCGAAATCTCAGCGTCTTACCCCAGGAGATCTGCCGGGTTCCGGCCGTCAGGCTGGTATGCCCGAGGAAGAAGGAACGGAGGCTGATGGCCCGGCAGAAGTCGGAGGATCGCGTACTACTGGAAGGCGGGGTAACGCCCGCTGAGCGTTCCGGGTCGAGTCCCGGCGCGCAAGGGAAGGCGATCCCGGTTGAGCAAACGGCGGGACAGCTTCGCCTGCCGATCGTGACAGCAGAAAACCCCGAGAAGGGGGCCGCTCGCCGAGCGTCCGCGGACCAGTTCGCGGAGGCGAAGGCGAGGGTGCCGGAGGCGATCGTCAACGTGGAGAGCGTCACGCCGGTGACGATGGAGGAGGTTGTCAGCCGCTTGTCGGCGGCGTTGTTGAAGGTGGTGTCGAACAAGGGAGCACCGGGCCCGGATGGGCTGACGGTCGGCGAGCTGCTGATGCAGTGGCCGACTGCCGGCCCGAAGCTGGCCGCCGCCCTGATGGATGGGAGTTATCGGCCTGGCGCGATGCGCCGGGTGGAGATCCCGAAGGCGGGGGGCGGGAAGCGCGGGTTGGGGATCCCGAACGTGGCAGATAGGGTGGTGTGTGAGGCGGTGCGCCAGGTACTCGAGCCGGTGTTCGAGCCGACGTTCCATCCGTCGAGTCACGGGTTCCGACCGGGACGGAGTTGCCACACGGCAGTCGAGCAGGCCAAGCAGTATCTGGAGGACGGCTACGAGTGGTGCGTAGATCTCGATTTGGAGAAATTCTTCGATCGTGTCTGCCACCAGCGGCTGATGTCCCGGCTCGCGCAGCGAGTCGGGGATCGGCGGTTGCTCGTGCTGATCGGACGGTTGCTGAAGGCTAAGATCGTGCTGCCGGACGGTGTGGTGATCGGTAACGAGGAGGGCGTGCCCCAGGGTTCGCCGTTGTCTCCGTTGCTGTCGAACATCGTGCTGGACGAGCTCGATTGGGAGCTTGACCGGCGTGGTCATCGGTTCGTTCGCTACGCCGATGACGGAAACGTGTACGTGCGCAGCGAACGGGCCGGTCAGCGGGTGATGGCCAGCCTGACCGAGTTCATCGAAGGGCGCTTGCGTCTGAAGATCAACCAGGAGAAGTCGGCTGTTGCCCGTCCGGAAGACCGTCACTTCCTCGGGTTCCGGCTGCGATTAGACCCGCAGACCGGGACCGTGGAGGTGCTGCTCTCGGTGCGCACCAAGCGCAACGCGATGGGCAGGATCCGCGACCTCACGCCACGAACTTGGGGACGCACGTTCCACGCGTGCATCCTTGAGATCAACGCGTGGGTGATCGGGTGGCATCAGTTCTTCCGGGCCTGCGAGCCTGGCGAGGAGTACGTGCTGCGCGCCCTCGACGCTCATATCCGGCGTCGTCTGCGCGCGATCCTCCTGCACCACTGGAAGCGTCGACCGACGATCGTGCGCAACCTCATCGCCCTCGGGATCAAGCCCCGGCAGGCGTGGCAAGCCGTCTACTCGGGACGCAAGTCCCTATGGGCGCTCAGCCACGCACCACAAGTCGACAGGGCGCTGCGGCCCCGGTACTTCACCGACCGCGGACTCCTCTCGCTCGTGGAGCTGCACCGGGCCTGGCACGAGGAGATCGTCGCCCCCGCCCACGAGCAGTTGGTCATGGAGTGGGGATAGAGCAAGGTCGCGGATAGCGGCCGGCGGCGGGGTTCGCAACCCGCCGTCCCGAGGAGCCGTGTGTGAACAGCACAAGCACGGTTCTGTGGGAGCCGGGACGGGCAACCGTCCCGGCTACCCGACAGCTGGGATTGGCGCTGGGCAACCCCGGCGCGGCGCGCCCGCCGCGGACCCCCCGGCCGAGCTGATCGATCGCGCCGTCGACCGTGCGTCTGACCGGCGTCGGGTCCATGCTGCGCTCGGGA
>JBELAG010000476.1:0-3846 GCA_049509055.1 Solirubrobacteraceae bacterium | reverse complement strand
CCGCCGCGGGTTCGGCTACCACTCACCCGACGCCGTCATCGCGCTCGCGATGCTCTCACTCGGCGGGCTCTGCCCACCCCTACCCGGGCGGTGACAGCACCCACGGTTGCGTCAGTAGCTTCGGTTATAGGACCTCGATCAGGACCAGGTTGTACGGGTCGGTGCTGGGCGCGGTGTCGTTGATCGTCACCGACGTGCCCTTGGCGGGGGTGATGGCGGTGGTGGTCTGCACCCAGTAGGTGTCCCCGACGCTGTCGGTGGCCTGATGGATGAGCGTCTGGCCCGCACCAAGTGTGCGCGGGATCGATTTCAGCCAGTCATCGCCGACCGCGAACACCCACGAGTCGGCCTGGCTGGTGCTCAGGCTGCCCGTCGCAGCGCCTTTCATCGAGGTGAACGTCCCCACCTTGCCGGTGCCGAGCGCGTTCTTGAAGGCGATCACGGTGATCGTCTCATCCCAGCCGGTCTTCTTGATCGTGGCAGTGATCGCGGCACTGCTCAACACGCCCGTCAGGCGAGCCGTCCAGATCTCGGCGTCACCCAGGTTCTTATTCTCACGCCCGATCAGCGTCCAGGTCAAGCCACCGCCCGACACCGTGGAGGTCTGCCCGCCGCTGGTCGGGGCGTCGCTGGCTACGAACGCGACGAGCAGATCACCCGCCGCGGTGGTGGACAGATGCGCGGTGGCTGAGTTGATCGCCTGGCCGCTGGCCTGAGCGTCGATCGACACCTTCGCGACCGTGTAGGAGATGCTCGCCGTGCCGGTTTGTCCGTCCTTGCTGGTCGCCGTCACCTTGTAGGTGTAGGACCCCGCCGTGGAGGTGCTCAGCTGCCCGGGGCTGCTCGAGCCGTTGCTGTCTGTGCATGTCGAGATCCCCGGACCATAGGTCCCCTCGGTGCAGCTGAAGCTTGTCGGAACCGACTGCCCGACGCTATAGGTCCCGCCGGAGGCGGGCGAGGTGATCGTCGCCGCCGGCGCCGCCGGCGCCGCCGCGACCGTGTAGGAGATGCTCGCGGTTGCGATCTCACCGTCCAGGCTGGCGGCGGTGACCGTGTACATGTAGCTGCCCGGGGTCGATGTGTTCAGTGCCCCGGGGCTGGTGGAGCCGTTGGAGTCGGTGCACGACTGGATCCCGGGAGCGTACGTCGAGTCGCTGCAGGCGAACGACGTCGGCACCGACTGCCCGATCGCGTAAGTCTGATCATTAGCCGGCGAGCTGATTTGCGCCGTGGGTGGCGCGACTGAGAACACGGACAGCTCGTCGGCGTTGTAGTCGGCCGCCGCGAGCAGCCAGCCGGACGGGCTGAACGCCACCGGGATCGGGCCGCTCGGGGTGGCGAACGGCGAGCCGGCGACAGGGGTCAGCGCGTCGGTCGATGGGTCGACCGAGAACACCGACAGGGTGCTGTCGGCGTTGTTGGCGGTCACAAGCAGCCCGCCGGACGGGCTGAACGCCACCCCGTACGGAAGCTTGCCGGTCGCAAACGGCGAGCCGGCCACCTGCGTCAGCGCGCCGGTCGACGGGTCGACCGAGAACAGCGACACCGAGTTGGTGTCGGCGTTGGCGGTCGCGAGCAGCCCCCCGGATGGGCTGAACGTGACGGCGGACGGGACCAAGCCCGTAGGGAATGGCGAGCCGGCCACTTGCGTCAGCCCGCCGGTCGACGGGTCGACCGAGAACACCGACACCGAGTTGCCCGAGACGGCATTGGAGTTGGCCGTCACAAGCAGCCCCCCGGAGGGGCTGAACGCCACCGACTGCGCGCCCGACCCGGCGGCGAAAGGCGAGCCGGTTACAGGGGCCAGCGCGCCGGTCGACGAGTCAACCGAGAACACCGACACCGTGTTGTCGCCGAGATCGGCCGTCGCGAGCAGCCCCCCGGACGGGCTGAACGCCACCGGGAATGGCTCGCTACCGGTCCCGAACGGCGAGCCCGCCACCGGGGTCAGCGCGCCACCGCCGCCGACCGAGAAGACCGACACGGTGCTGTCCATGACGTTGGCGGTCGCCAGCAGCCCGCCGGATGGGCTGAACGCGACCCCGCCCGGCTCGCTGCCGGTCGCAAACGGCGAGCCCGCCACCGGGGTCAGCGCGCCGCCGGCTCCGACGGAGAACACCGACACCGTACTGTCGCCTCGGTTGGTGATCGCGAGCAACCCGCCGGACGGGCTGAACGCCAACGAACTCGGCTGGCTGCCGGTCGCAAACGGCGAGCCCGACACCTGCGTGAACGCTGGCTGCGCCGATGCGCTCGCGGCGCCCAGCAAGAACGCTCCCAGCACCAAACCTACGATCACCGCAAGCCGCCGCAGCCGGGCACCATCACCAGCCACAGGCACGGTTGACGGTCTGCTGAGGTACGCAGAAGCAGGGCTGTGGTCGCGGCGGTTTAACGAGCTCATCCACTGCTCCTCTGGTCGCGTTGAGCGAAGTCGACATCCGGCATGGTGGCGCAGTTCAACGTCGGCATCGGGGGTGGGTACGAAAGGCCCCTGAGCGCATGGGGTGTAGGATAAGAGGCGCTCGGTCACGCTGACGCGCGGTCGGTTGCGCGGGTTCGAAAAACCACGTTATTCAGACCCGAGAGATCCTCCCCGCTCCCGCAGGTGCCTGCCGCGAGGTCGTGCACGTTCGCTGATCGGGCCTGCCCGGGGCGGTAGCCGGCGGTGGTGAGCGCATCAGCGAGTCGCTGGGAGAGCTCGCCGATATCGACCGCGAGCTGACGGCGCTGCTCGGACGCGTGCTGATAGGCGCAGAACGCACGATGAACCTCGGTGGCGGCCCTCCAACGCCTTCTTCGCCGCGCTCTTGAGGTTGTCGTATCGGATCGTCGTAAACGCGCCGGAGAACCAGTCCAGCGCGTGGACGTGCCCCTCCAGGAACGCCTGCTGGGACTGCGACTCAAACGCCATCACGAAGCACCCGCCCGAGAAGCATGACCGCATCAAAAACAGGCCGAGCACCGTCAACACGCCCGCGACGCGGACGGTCCCCTCACCCCCATCGACCTCCGCGGTCACCCCCGGATCGTGCACCTGCTCACAGAACGCCTGCGCAGCCAGCCCAAGCTCGCGCCGCCGTTAGCGGACGTGATCACTGATCGTCGATCCCGCCACGACAACGCCGCGCTCCTCCGCGAGCCTGTCAGCAATCCGCTTCGCGCTATGCCGCTGCTTCGCCGGCGCGTCCCGATCAGCGAGCAGGATCTGATCGATCCACTCCCGATGCGCCCCCAACGCCGGCGCGGGCCGGCCCTCCGGCCGCTTGCGCTCCGGCGGCAACGGCGACTCCAACGCCTGCCTGACCGTCCTTCGATGCACCCCGTACTTGCGCGCCAACGCATGCAGTGACAGGTCGGCGAACTCGCGATCCCTACGGATCGTCTCGAACAGCTCCACTCTTGACATCCCTTTTGCGACCCTGCGACCTCCGGTCCGCGCTCGGAAAAGCACGGACCCTCCGGTCACGCTCGGAAGAAAGGTGGGGCCAAATCAAGTCGCACTGGGGCCAAATCAAGTCGCACTGGGGCCAAATCAAGCCGGCGTTCTCAACGCGTGGCCCGAGCACGGGGCGCGGCGATGGCAGACGTGGCTGCGCGATTGGTGGGGGTACGCTTGGCGGCCGCTGGCGCCTTCACGGTGGCGACGCGGGGTGGGGTGAGCTTGTACTTGGACGCCTTGGCGGGCGCCAGGACGGTTTCGGGCTTGATCCGGCTCGCCGCCCCAAGGTCCTTGCGCAGGCGATTGAGCGCCACGCGCACCAGATCGTTCTGGGTGACCGCCCCCTTGGCAGCGGCGGTGCTCAGCCACTTCGCGTCATCCTCAGCGATGCGCACGGATTTCGG
>JBELAG010000475.1:0-3851 GCA_049509055.1 Solirubrobacteraceae bacterium | reverse complement strand
GAGCGCTGGCGGCCGGCGATTTCCCGGGCTCCGCTGACCTCGACGCGCTCACCAGCATGCTCATCGGCTCCTTCTACGGGCGCTATGTCACGATCGCCGGCATCCCCGACGACTGGCCCAACCGCGTTCTCGGTGCCGTATGGCCACACGACACCGGTCCTCCGTCAGCGCGCCACGATCACGATCCGTGACCGGGCCGGCCGCTGCGACGGTCAGCGCTGGGCGATCACGCCAGCGCCGCCGGATGCGGGCGTCGCGTTGGGTTTCCCGTCCGCGGAGGAGGTGGTAGACGCGGCGGACGGGCCGGCCGTCTGGTCGGCCTCTGCGCCGGACGGTGCCTCTCGGCAGTTGCCTACCTGCTCATGGATACCCGGGGAGACCCAAGCGCGACGGCGGCAGGGTGTTGTTGTCCGCGATCCACTCGGCCTGCTGCTCTGAGTTCCAGTCGTCGAACGCGACGCTCTTGGCCACGACGTCTGAGTAGTCGTAGGCGGGGTTTCGATCCCCCCAGTGGGTCAGCGCCGCCCACCCCTGGGCTGCCAGGGAGCTCGCGACGTAATGGTCCCCACGCTGGTACTGGTAGCAGTGGCCGGCCTCGTGAACGAGCGTGTGATCGTCGATCGTCGGCCCCTCGACGTCGATCGTGTTCCCCAGCGTTCGCGTCGAACCGGCGCCCAGGAGCGCGTTGAAGGTCAGCAGGATCTTTCCGGTGTCCAGTTTGTCCCTGTACACCTTTCTGAGCAGGTCCCCCTCACGCGTGTTCAGGTGCCGGGGATTCTCCACCGCAGCCGGCGGCGCCGGCGGGTCGGAAGGGACGACGATGTCGCCCGGATCGAGCCGGCCGAACATGCTGTCGTAGGAGTTCAGACGCGCCAGGGTCTTCTCCCCCGGATCGACGCGACCGTCCTTGAACAACCCGTCCTGGTGCTGCTGGAAGTTCAGGATCGCAGCCAGCGTGTCCGTGAAGTTGCTCCCCGACGCGACGCCGTCGCTGGTCAGCGGGGATGCCGGGCCACCGTCGGCGACGGGGACGTCATTCAGCAGGAACTGGATCGTGGCGAGATCGTCGGGCAGGTTGTAGCCCCCCTTTCCGACAGACGCTTGGATCTTCTTGCGTCGCAGGGGATCGCTCCTCTTGCGCTGCAGGGTGCGCACCACGGCATGGTTCCCAGCGATCCGCTGGAGCGCCAGTACCGAGCCGGCCCGCGGCATCGATCCGGCGAGTGGCGCGTGAGCCGCGTCGCTCCTGCCGCTCGAGAATCGCAGCGGAGCGCGTCCGTTCGCCTCAGGCCCGATGCGGGCGCCATCGGGGGAATCGCTCACGCTCCAGACGCTACCAGCGACCGAGATGGCGCGGCGGTCGTCAAGCGGGCACGGCGCGGCCTCGCCGTGACCTGGTGTCGCGAACGTGGGTTGCTGCGGCTGCCCCGGGAAGGGCGGGGCGTCGGGCTCCCGGGACCGGCGCTCACGTGCCCCTGGTGGAACGCGTGCGCGGGTCGCGGGTGGCG
This sequence comes from Solirubrobacteraceae bacterium, assembly GCA_049509055.1. Taxonomy (GTDB): domain Bacteria; phylum Actinomycetota; class Thermoleophilia; order Solirubrobacterales; family Solirubrobacteraceae; genus Palsa-465. The sequence continues at coordinate 2,343 of JBELAG010000475.1, read as the reverse complement.
GACCGAGGTCGGTGTCCGGGTCGCCGGCGACGATGATCCGGCGGGCCTGCGAGAGTCTCAGCCACCATGACCGATCCGACATCCCTCATCACCGGTGTGGACTTCGTCTGCATCCCGGCGCAGAACTTCGACGCGATGACCGCATTCTACGGCGAGACGCTCGGCCTACCCTTCGTCAAGCGCTACGGGAACCGGCCGGGTGCCGAGTACCAGGCCGGCAACCTGACGCTGGCGATCATGCGCACCGAGGACTTCGGCGGCACCTTCTCGCCCAACGCGATGCCGATCGCCCTCCAGGTCGATGACGTGGCGCTCGCCCGGGAGCAGCTTGAGGACAAGGGCGTGCGTTTCGTCAGCGAGACGTTCGACTCCGGTGTCTGCTGGCAGGCGATATGCCTGGACCCCGACGGCAATCCGCTGTCGCTGCACCGCCGTTACGCGCCCAAGGACGGACCCCCCGCCGCGCCGTAGGCGTCCGACCGGAGAGCTCGCCCCGTCGGCACTTGTTTGCTGCCGACCGACTTTGCGACGTGCGGCCGCGCGCATGGTCAATTGCCTGCGATCGGACGATCCGAGCGAGCGCCTTGGTCAGACGGCGGCGATCGCGGCCCGAGCGGCCGCGAGGATCGGTGTGTCGAGGCTGGTGGGTGGTGTTCGGTCGGCGAGCAGGTAGCGGCGGATCGCCGCCGCAGGGAGGTCCAGCAGAGCGAAGGTCATCGTGCGGCGACGGCCGGGCGTGGCGTCGGCGTACCAGCGGGCGGTGAAGGTCGCCACTGCCGCGGCGAGGTCGTCGTTGACGGTCGCGAGGGCGGCGGCGAGCTCGTCGGGCCAGCGCGGCGTGATCTGTTCGCGGCCGTAGGCGGCGAGGATCCGTGCTGGGGCGGGGTTCGAGCGCGACCAGCGGGGGTAGTGCAGGACGGCGGCGTCGAGGGCTTCGTCGAGGTTGTCGCGGGCGAGCGCTTCGAACAGGTCGTTCCCCAGCTCGGTGATGGTCCTCGTCAACGGGCGCCAGCCGATCGTGATCGATCCCGGCTCGCTCACCGACGCCGACCAACTGCCGCACCTGCTCGACGGCGTCAACGTCGCCACCGTGGTCTGCAGCCACTACCACTCCGACCACATCGGCGCCGTCGCAACCCTGCAGGATCAGGGCGCGCGCGTCTGCGCCCACGGGTGGGACGCCGCGATGGTCAACGCCCGCGACCCGCAGGTCTGCGCGTCACGCTGGCTCGATCAGCCCGTCCTGCCCTACCGGGTGGACACCGCCCTCGCTGACGGCGATGTCACCGCCGCAGCCCGGTCCCCATCCCGTGGCACCACACCGACACCCGCACCTGGAACTGACCCAACGACGCGCCCTCCTCGTCGCCGGACCAGGGCAGCGACCGCGCCGACGGACCTGGTGCCGTGCGCCGACACGTCCCGCCGCCCGGGCGTCGTCAGAGAGCGCTCGCGACTGCCCGGTCCTCGAGCGCGCCGGCGCGTCGGTGAAGGTGACCCGGGCGCGGCACGATCATCAGCGCGACCGTGGCCGAGATCACTCCCACGATGCAGGCTCGGGTGGGTCACATCCGCCGGCGGCGCCGTCTCACGAAACCCAGCGGTCAGTCGCCGGACGGGCCGCTGTCGGCTGAGCCCAGTTCAGCCCGGGCCGAGCGAGACCGACCGTCGCTCTGCACATAGTCCCGGAGCTCTCGGATCATCAGCGTGGCCCCGACCGACGGATGACAGGGGAGCCAGTTGGGAAGCTGAAATGCAGTCGTGAGATCGGGCTTCGGAGTTGATGGACCGCCCGCGATCACGAGCTCCAGCGCCGCGATGCCCCGGCCGGCGTGGACATTGACCGTCGTAATGCTCGCCAGCGGAAACGAGGCTGCCTTCGGACCCAGCCATGCCCCCGACATGATGCCGGGTTTCACCATCAGGATTCGCCGGTCGGTCACGATCATCGCCTGCCTGGAGCGGCCGGGGACGACGGTGATGATCTCCTCATTCGCGTCCAGCTGCGCCTGAGCGAGTCTTCGAGCCTTGGGGTGGAGCTGGTCCAGAGATCGGGTCACGTCGCCAGGCCCACTCCGGAGCCCGCGGGCTCGACGGTCGGCGCGCTCATACCCGTGACAGTAGCTCGTCGCGTGCCAGGGACCGAACTGGTCGGCCGCCCGCTCGCCGTTGGTTGCGGGGCAGCGGCGGCTGCGGTCCGGCCGGGCCCGGGGGGCAGCGGCTGCGGTCATCCTGATCACATGCCGCACCGGCGACGAACCCCTGAGCTGGGCCTCCCCGGCTGCCGGGCGCAGCGCTCAGGACATGTGACGCGCTGCCCGCAGTGCCAGCGCCATGATCGTC
>JBELAG010000474.1:0-3873 GCA_049509055.1 Solirubrobacteraceae bacterium | reverse complement strand
GATTTTCCGGACACTGAGGCGCTTTCGCTGAAAGCGTTTCGAAAGGATGGTGTCCAGCATGCCGAAGTCCCGCCCACCGTACCCCGAGGAGTTCCGCACAGAGGCGGTGCAGATGGTCCGCTCTGGTCGGACGGTCGCCGACGTCGCGACGTCGCTCGGGGTTACCGAGCAGTCGCTGCGGACCTGGGTCAAGCGCGATCAGCTCGAGCGTCGCGAGCGTGATGACGGGCTGACGGTCGCGGAGCGCGACGAGCTCCGGGAGCTCAGACGCAGGGTCAAGCGTCTGGAGCAGGAGCGCGATCTGCTCAAACGAGCCGCGGCCTTCTTCGCACGGGAGACCGAGACCCGGTGACGGCCTACCGGATCATCTCAGCGGAGAAGGCCAGCGGTGTCCCGGTCTCCCTGGCGTGTGAGTTGTTGGAGGTGTCGCGCTCGGGCTACTACGAGTGGGCGACGCGCGCGCCGTCTGATCGGGAGCTCACCGACGCGTGGCTGACGGAGAAGATCAAGGCGATCCATGCCGAGAATCGGGAGGTGTACGGCAGCCCGCGGATCCATGCGGAGCTGCGGATGGCGTACGGCGTCGAGGTCTCGCGCAAGCGGGTCGAGCGGCTGATGGCGCAGGCCGGCATCTCCGGGCTTTCCTACCGCAAGCGGGGGCGGACAACCATCCGGGTGCAGGGAGTTCGCGTCGCCGATGATCTCGTCAAGCGCCAGTTCCGGCCTGAGGAGCCCGACGTGTTGTGGATCGCTGACTTCTCCTACCTACGGACGTGGGAGGGCTGGCTGTACTTGGCTGCCGTCCAGGATGCGTTCTCGCGGCGGATCGTGGGCTGGTGTATGGCTGACCACATGCGCGAGGAGCTGGTCATCGACGCGCTCACGATGGCGGTGAGACGCCGTCGGCCCGACCCGGGGGTGATCCACCACTCCGACCAGGGCGGCCAATATGTGAGCCTCGGGTTCGGGCAGACGTGCACACGCGCCGGGATCTCGCGGTCGATGGGATCGGTCGGGGACTACGACAACGCCGTCGCGCAGACATTCTTCGCGACGCTGAAGAAGGAGCTGGTCTACCGCCGGTCATGGCCGACTCGCCAGGAGCTGTAGCTCGGAGGTGTTCGAGTACATCGAAGGGTTCTACAACCTCCGGCGGCGCCACTCGACGCTCGGGATGCTCTCCCCGGCCGGGTTCGAAGAGCAGCACGCTGCCGGCTCGCGCGCGCGAAAACGTCAACGGCATGTTGAAAACTCTTCGAGTTTCCAACATCAACGACGGCTACTACAACCACAACGACTAGGCTTTCGACCCAAGCGCTGAAGTGTCCGGCGAAGCGGGGGAGGTCCAGTCCGATGGGTCACACCGGCCTCTCCGTCCGCATTTGGCGGGCACGACTTCCGCGGCCTTCGCAAGCAGAAGGGGAGAAAGAACCGCCGGGCGACGGACTTGTCTGGGACCAGCCGACGGGTTAGGGTATGCGCCGATGAGTGAGGGTCGGTCGTGCTGCTATCGGGTTGTAGTCGGGGTTCTGCTCGCGGTGGCCTTTGTCCTCTTGGGCCTTGCCGGCCGGGCTTTCGGCGCTGGCTCCTCGCCTACATGGGTTCAGCTGGGTCCCGCGGCCAGTCCGCCGGCGGAGTTCGATGCGGCGGCCGCCTATGACGGCGCCACGGGCCAGTTCGTGCTCTTCGGGGGGCAGATCCCCGGCCAGGCGCTCGCGAACGACACCTGGGTCTGGAACGGCTCGGTGTGGTCTGAGGTCTTCTCGGCGACGTCGCCTCCTCCGTCCTTCGGCGGGCGGATGGCCTATGACGCGGCGACCAAGCAGCTGATCCTGTTCGGCGGCAACATCTTCGAAAATGACACCAGCCTTCTCTCAAATGAGACCTGGGAGTGGACAGGCTCAGACTGGGTGCAGCTGGATCCGGTCACGAGCCCGCCGCCGCTCTCCGAGCAGGCGATGGCGTATGACCCGGCGACGGGGCACGTCCTGATGTTCGGTGGCCTTGGCGGCACTCCCCAGACCGGCTTCAGCGCGACCAACGGGACGTGGGCGTGGAACGGATCGAACTGGCAGCAGCTGAACCCGAGCACCGTGCCCTCGGTACGCCGCGAAGCCGCGATCGGGTGGGACGCAGCGACCAGTCAGCTGATCATGTACGGCGGGCAGGGCGTCGCCGCGGAGCTCGGCGATACGTGGATCTGGAACGGCAACAACTGGACGCAGGAGACCCCGAAGACGAACCCGGGCCCGCTGGCCTACGCCCCCCTCGTCTATGACAGCACCACCGGCCAGATGCTGCTGATCGCCGGCAGTGCGTCGAGCGGCGCAGCGCTGAGCACCGTCTGGGACTGGTCTGGATCGAACTGGATCGAGCAGACGCCGTCCACCGTGCTGACACCGGCTCGCTTCTCGCCCGTGGCCGGCTACGACACCTCCACCGCGCAGCTGCTGCTGTTCGGCGGTGACTCCGACGTGGCCAGCTTCTTGAACGACACCTGGGTGTGGACACCGCTCGCCGTCGGCACCCAGACGCTGCCGCCCGCCGCGGTCGGCCTGCGCTATTCGACCGCGGTCCAGGCGATCGCCGGGACGCCCCCGTACACCTGGTCGGTCAGCTCGGGCTCGCTGCCGTCGGGGCTCAGCCTTTCCCCCTCGGGCGTGATCAGCGGCAGCGCGCAGACGACGGGCAGCTCGACGTTCACCCTCGCGGTGGAGGACTCGACGGGCACCACCGCGACGCGCTCGTTGACGCTGACGGTCAATCCCACGCCGGCGGCTGCGGTGTGGGTCAGCTCCAACAGCGCGGTCGACGCCTTTGCCCTCAACGCGAGTGGCAACGCCAACCCGACCGTGACCCTCGGAGGGGCCTTGACGCAGCTCGACGGTGTCGGCGGCCTCGTGCTGGACACCACCGGCGAGGTGTACGCGTCCAACATTGACACGCCATCGGTGACCGTCTACGCCTCCGGCGCGAGCGGCAACGCCGCACCGGTGCGCACGATCGAAGGGGCCGCCACGGGCCTGGTCGATCCCGCGGGGATCACCCTCGACCCGTCGGGCCGGCTGTACGTGACGAACCCACCCGCGGGCACGGTGACTGTCTATCCCGCCGGCGCGAACGGGGACCAGGCGCCGGTGCAGACGATTGGCGGCTCCAACACCGGGCTGCGCGACCCAGTGGCGGTGACGGTCGACGCGGCGGGACACATCTGGGTTGCCGACTACGCCAACAGCAGCCTGAGTGAGTTCGCGGCCGGCGCCAACGGCAACGTCGCGCCACTCGCAACGATCAACGGCCCGACGACCGGCCTCGACTACCCGGACGGGCTGACCCAGGACAGCAATGGCAACCTGCTGGTCGCAAACGTGTACGGCGAATCAGTAACCGAGTACGCCAACGCGCCGCCGTACGGAAGCGAATTCTCAAAGCTCACGATTTCCGGTCAAGCCTCCCAACTCGACTTCCCCGAGAGCCTCGACGTTGACGGCAAGAACGACGTATACGTCGCTAACGAACTCGCCGGAGTCAACGTGTACGCGCCCGGCGCCACGCTCCCCAGCGCGGTCATCAGCGGATCGAACACGGGCCTGGAGCATCCGCACGCGCTCGCGGTCGCCCCGCCGATGACGATCGCCGCCCGCTCCCTGCCGGCGGCGGCCCTGGGGCGACGCTACTCAGCCGGTCTGTTCGCCTTGCTGGGCGCGCCGCCGCTGCGCTGGCGGATCGTCGGCGGCCGCCTCCCGGCCGGCTTGGGGCTCGCGAGCTCTGGCCGTATCTCGGGTGTACCGGTCCGTCTCGGCCGCGGCGCGTTCACCGTCCAGGTGAGCGGGTCCTCGAAAGTGGTCCTCAGTCAGAAGCAAACGCTCACCC
>JBELAG010000473.1:0-3880 GCA_049509055.1 Solirubrobacteraceae bacterium | reverse complement strand
GCCAGCGGCGGCGGCGCTGCCCGTCCGGCGAGCCCGCCGACGGCGGCCACCCGCCCGGCGGTGTCGGCGGTGGCGGTGCGGGGGGGTGGCTGTTCGTTGCCGGCGGGCAGTCAGACGGTCCCGTCAGACAGTCCACCACAAGCGGGGTGGGGGACGGTCGGGTCGATGCAGGTCCCCCAAAACCCCGCGGTGTACGGGCCGCAGCGCTCCTCAGGGCCGTGGGAGACGTGTTTTGCGCATGACCCCGCGGGGGCGCTGCTGGCGGCGATGAACTTCTACGCCGAGGGGACCGCGGCCTCGCCGCGCGCGGTCCTTGACCGTCTGGCGGTCAACGTCACTCCGGCTGACATGACGGGCGGCGGATTGGACGCGGATGGGCCGGTGCAGCTGGCCGGCTACCGGTATGACGCCTACACGCCGGCCCAGACGCAGGTGACGATCGTGCTCCAGGGCCCCGAGGGCAAGCTCGCCGCGGTGGTGACCGTGATGCGCTGGACCGGCGCGGACTGGCGCTACCTCGCCCCCGCCGACGGCACGCCGTCGGCCGAGGTGCTCACCGATCTGACCGGGTATGTGGCGTGGAGCGCGTTCTGAAATGCTGGCGCTGGCGGGGGTGTTCGGGTGGCTGGGGGGGCTGGTCGGCGGCGCGGTCTCCTCGCTGGCTGATGATGCGATCACCGCGCTGGCCAAGTCGGTGCTCGGCGCGCTCGGGCACGCGGTGGAGTGGGCGTCGACGCTGTGGGTCGGGATCGGCACCCCACCCGTCGCCGACAGCGCCGGGCAGGCGACCGGGACGGTCGCGTTCCTGCAGGCCAACCTGCTGCAGTTCACGACCGGGCTGGCGGTCATGTGCACGCTGCTGGGTGCGGGGCGGATCGTCTATCACGAGCACAAGGCCGCGCAGCTGCGCGAGCTTGGCCGCTACCTGGTCACCTACGTGCTGATCTCCGGCGCGGCCGCCGGCGCGGCGAGCGTGCTGATCGGCGGCGCTGATCAGATGGCGTCGTGGTTTATCAACCAGGCCAGCGCCAACAGCAGCTTCGCTGACCATCTCGCCAGCCTGCTGGGCCTCGCGACCGGGGCGACGACTCACGTCGCGGGCGCGCCGACGGGGTTCACGGTCGGGCTGGCGGCGACGGTGGCGACGGCGTTTATCGCGATCGTGCTGGGGATCGTCGCGTTTGTGGCGACGGTCATCCAGATCATGCTGATGCTCGTCCGCGGCGGGATGCTGGTGCTGCTGGTCGGCACCCTGCCGCTGGTCGCGGCGTTCAGTAACACCGAGATGGGGATGCAGTGGTTTCGCAAGGCGTCGGCGTGGCTGGTGGCGTTCGCGCTGTATAAGCCGGCGGCGGCGATCATCTACGCCGTCGCGTTTGACCTCGCCGGCCAGCCCGGCGCGCTGGCGCTGCTGGACGGCGTGATGATGCTCGTCCTCGCGATCCTCGCGCTGCCCGCGCTGCTGCGCTTCGTCGTGCCCGCCACCAGCGCCCTGGCCGGTGGCGGCGGGGCCGGTGGAATGCTGGCCGGCGCCGCCGGGGGTGCGATCGCGATGCGGATGCCGACCGGCGCCGCCCCCGTCGCGTCCACCACCACCGCCTACGGACAGGGCCGCTCCGGCGGCGGGCCGTCGGGCGCCGCGCTGGCCGGCGGACCGGCCAGCGGCAACGGCGACGCGGGCCAGGCGGCCGCGGCCGGACGTAACGGCCAGTCAGGCACACCGGGCCCCACCGGCACGACTGGCGCGACCGGCGCCGCCGGCGCCAGCGGCGCCAGCGGCGGTGTCGGAGCAGCGGGCGCCAGCGCAGGCGCCGGCGCGGCAGGCGGCGGCGCGGCCGGCGGCGGCGCGGCGGCCGCGGGCGCGGCGGTTCAGGCCTACGGGGCCGGGAAGCGGGCGGCGAACCGTGCGGTGCAGTCCAGCGACGCCGATGGCGATGGGCCGTCGGGCGCGTCGGGGAACTCGAACTAGGGGAGGGGAGCGGGGATGGCGGCTGAGGCGCGGGTGGAGCGGACGTATGGGAACTGGCGGCGGCCCCGGCCGCCGGGGCTGTGGCATCTGGGGTTGATCTCCAGCGTCATGTTGATCGTGGGGCTGATCGCCGCGATCGTGGTGATCGCGCTCATCGGCGTGATCCCCGGGCTGGTGCTGCTGACCGGGATGCTGCCGGTGTTCCTGGTCACGTTGCGCCCCGACCCGCACGGCCAGACGCCCATGCAGCGCCTGGGGATGAAGCTGGGGTGGCGTCGCGCCCGCTCAAGCCGCGCGCACCTGTACCGGTCAGGGCCGCTGGGCCGCACCCCCTACGGCACCTTCCAGCTCCCCGGGCTGCTCGCCGCCAGCCAACTCTCCGAAGCCCGCGACACGTATGACCGGCCGTTTGCGGTGCTGTGTCATCCGTGGTGTGATCAGCTGACCGTCGTGCTGGAGACCGAGCCGGATGGTGCGGCGTTGGTTGATCAGCCGCAGGTTGATCAGTGGGTCGCGCATTACGGCCAGTGGCTCGCCGCCCTGTCTCAGGAGCCGGGGCTGGTCGCCTGCCAGGTGTCGGTCGAGACCGCGCCGGACCCGGGGACGCGGTTGCGGCACGCGATCGCCGGCCGTCAGGATCCGGCCGCGCCGGTGCTGGCGCGCGAGACGTTGGCGGAGATCGTCCGCCTGTACCCGGCGGGGTCGGCGGATCTCAAGGCCCGGGTCGCGCTGACCTTCGCGATGACGGCGGCCGGGCGGCGGCGGACCGCGACCGACACCGCGCATGACCTCGCGACCCGCCTGGGCGGGATCACCCAGCGGCTGCACGCCACCGGCGCGGGGGTCGCGACCCCCGTCGACGCGCAGCGACTGTGCGAGGTCATCCATGCCGCCTATAACCCGCGCGCCGCCGAGCTGCTGGAGGAGGCCCGCGCCTCCGGCGACCCCGCTCAGCTGTCCTGGGAGGATGTCGGGCCGGCCGCGGCGGACGCGCGCGCGGATTCGTATTGGCATGACGGCGCGGTGAGCGTGACGTGGGCGATGAGTCAGGCGCCGCGGGGGGAGGTGCGCGAGAGCGTGCTCGCCCGGTTGATCGCCCCGCACGGCGATATCGCCCGCAAACGCGTCACGCTGCTCTACCGGGTGATCGACCCCGGCGAGGCCGCCCGCCTGGTGGAGCGCGACCTGCACAACGCCGAGTTTCGCGTCAACTCCTCGGCGCGGCCGACCGCCCGCGCGGTCGTTGAGCAGACCGCCGCGCAGGCCACCGCGCAGGAGGAGGCCCGCGGGGCGGCGCTGGTGAACTTCGGGATGCTCGTCACCGCCACCGTCCTTGATCACGACCAGCTGCCGGTGGCGCGGGCGGCCGTTGACAATCTCGCGCCGACGGCGCGGGTCAGCCTGCGGCCGGTGTGGGGCTCTCAGGACTCGGCGTTCGCCGCCGCATTACCGGTCGGCTTGTTCTTGCCGGCGCATCTGAAGATCCCCGAACCGGTCCGCCACGCCCTATGAGACGCCTGCGCCGCCGCGGGGAGTCGTCGGGCGTGTCGGGGCTGGTGCTGCCGGGTCCGCGCGGCTGGGCTGGGCCCGGCGGCGGGCGCAGCGTGTATCTGCAGTCGGCGGCGGAGTGGCGGGCGACCAGCGTGCAGGCGTGTGGGCTGTGGCCGTTCTCGGTGGGGGCGGGCGCGCCGTTGATCGGCGCGCCGTTGGGCAAGCATCTGCTGACCGGCGCGACGGTCTGCGGGGACCCGATCAGCTGGTTTCAACGCGCCGGCCTGCTCACGGCCCCGACCGCGTTCGTGATGGGCCTCCAAGGGTTCGGCAAGTCCAGCTGCATCCGACGGATGGCACTCAGCCTCGCCGGGTTCGGGGTGCTGCCGCTGGTGCTCGGCGATCTCAAACCTGACTACG
>JBELAG010000472.1:0-3883 GCA_049509055.1 Solirubrobacteraceae bacterium | reverse complement strand
GCTGCGCGATCTCACACCCTCGCTGCGCGCCACGCTCGCCGGTCGCCCGCCTTGGGTGCCGCCGAGCATCCGCGCGCTGCACCCGCGCGTCGCGAGCCTCGTTCTCTCGCGCCACGGCACTGAGTGGGTGGCGGGCGCGAACGTCACCGACGGGCCCAACACCTACCAGGTGATCAGCGTGGTCGGCCGCGTTCGCGGGCGGTGGTTGGTCGTGGCTCTGGGATCCGGCGGATGACGATCACCCACCGCAGACGGTGGCGCCGGTCGCGGCGGCCAGCCCGTCGAGTCAGCGGATCAGCCGCAGGCGGCGCGTGCTCAGTGCCGGCCTCAGGCACGTCAGATCGCCGGTCTGGTTGCGCCGGACCGGCTGGGTGTGGCGCCGCGACGGTCATGTCAGGCGGCGAGCGCGTCGCCGCCGGCGGCGAGTTTGTGGCGGGCTCGCCCCACGGCGGTGGTGATCGCCTTGCGGGTCGTGTCGTGCTCGGCGGCGAGCTCGCGGTGGGTGCGGTCGTTGAGCACTCCGGCCAGCGCGATCCGCTCGCGGGCGGTCAGCGTCGGCAGCGCGGCGCGGATCTCGGCGAGCTGCTCGCGGGTGAGCAGGATCGCGACCGGGTCGCGATCGGCGCTGACGGCGGCGGACTGCTCGTGCACCAGGATCGCGGGTTGGTGGCGCTGCCGCGCTCGACCCGACGCTGGCGCGTCATCGAGTGGGACCGCCTGGCTGAGCAGCCGATGCTTGCGCGCCCCCGCGGCATCCACCGCTTTGAGCGCTCGGGTCCGTGCGCAGCGGGCAGCGAGCGCGCGAAACGGCCCGCGGTCGGGTCGCCAGACGCGGATCGCGGCCAGCACCCCCAGCCGCGCCTCCTGGGCGACGTCGTGGCGATCACACCCCACCGGCAACCGCAGCCGGGCGGCGATCGCAAGGGCCAGCGGCTCATAACGGCGCAGCAGCTCCTCCAGTGCGCACCGGTCCGCGCGCTGGGCGGCGACCAGGAGCGCGCGTTCGTGAAGCGAGGCGTCATCGCCTCGCCAGGATCGAGAAGAGGACATGCGCGCGGACGATCCGCACGTCAGTAGGGGTTTTTCAAAAGCTCCGAGAGGCGCCTGGCCGACCGGGGCCTACGCGGCTCGGGCCGGTACCTCACTACTGACCTAGTAGCCAGCGAGGAGACCTTCGATGCCCACCCCACCCCACCCAGACCCGACCCATGACGGCGCCCGGAACCTGTTCCTCGACGCCGACCCGATCGACGACGACGCGCTCACCGAGCCGGACGCCGCGACGAGCAAGAACGTCACGCCACGCGTGCGGGGCCGCGGCCGGGTCGTCGCCGTCGATAGTCCCTCACCGGTCGCCGCGGCGACATCTCACAGCGCCCGCGCCGCGAGGTTCACCCGCCCCACCGCCGGGATCGCCAGGCTCCGCATGCCGGCGCGTGCGAGGATCCGCGGCGCGGCGGTGCTCGCCGGGCGGCTGCTGTCCCGGGTCGCGGCACGACCGTCCGCCCCGCTGACCGCGCTGATCGCGCTGATCGCTCTGGCTGGGCTGCTGATCGCGCTCGGCTGGCTGGGGCTGGCGTTCACGGACGCTTCGGCCGCGCGCCGTGTCGCCGAGCGGCGCCTGGCCGTCGCCACCGCGATGCTGCGCCACGACCGCGCGCGGATCGACGCCCTGTCAGCGCAGCTCAGCGAAGCCGCGCTGACCGCCAGGCGCCAGCAGACGACCGAGACAGCCGCCCACGCGCGGCGACCCGGAACGGAGCGCACGCCCGCCCGTGGTCGCCACCGCCGGCACTGACCCCCCACGCCCTCGATCACCGGAGAACCCGCAGCCATGACCACCCCAACCACCCTGACCAGCACTCTGATCACCCTCCAGCACCCCGGCGGGTCGATCCGGGTCGCGGTCCCCGCCGACCTGTCGTTGCGGGAGCTGATGCCCGACTTCCTCGAAGTCACCGGCCAACCCGACCGCGACGACTGGACGCTCCGCCCACCCGACGGAGACCCGTACCCGAGCGAGCGCACGCTGTCTGACCTCGGTGTCCAGGACGGCACCGTACTGATCCTGCACAACCCCGGCGCCACGGGAGCCGCCGACAGCGGTCCGGCACACGGAGCGCACCCACCACCAGATCGCGCCCCGACACCGGACGCGGGCGCCTTGGATCCAGTGAGTGAGCCAACGGCGCGCGTGCTGCCGACACGGCTGTCGCGCCCGTCGCGCTGCCGGATCGCCATGCGGGCACTGGCCGACACCACCACCAGGATCGAGCCGCGCTCGCCGCGCGCTGCAAGCACGCGTGGCCCGGCGGCGTTCACCCGTCCCGCGCGGCTCTCCCCGATCGCGCGGATCGGCGGCGCGTGGGCGCACACCGACTACGGGCACCGGCTTGAGCAGCTGATCATCGGACCGCGGTTGGCGCGGTGCGCGACGATCGCCGTCATCTCGCCCAAGGGCGGCGTCGGCAAGACCACCACCACCGCGCTGCTCGGGTCGCTGCTGGCGTTCCTGCGCCGCGACCGCGTGGTCGCCGTGGAAACCAACCCGGACTGGGGGTCGCTCGGCCGCCGGCTGGTGCCCAACCACCCCGTGTTCATCGACGACCTCCTCGCCGGACCACTCGCCGACGGACAACTCTCCCCCACCCGGCTCGACGCTCAGCTGGGCCGCGGCCCCGACGGGCTGATGGTCTGTCCGGCACCCACCGACCCTGACCGCGCCCGCCAGCTCGACCAGGACGCCTACCGGACGCTGTTTGACCGGCTCGCAGAGCTGGTCGGGACGCTGGTGCTGGACTGCGGCACCGGCCTGGACGATCCCCCTGCCCGCGCCGCGCTGGCGTGCGCTGATCAGCTGGTGCTGGTCTGCGATGACGAGCCCGACACCGCCAGCATCGTCACCGAAGCCGCCCACTGGCTCCAGCAGGCGTCGCCGCCGCTGTTCGTGGTGGTCAACAATCTGCGGCGCCGCTCCCAGATCGACATCACCGCACTGGAACGCGAGACCAGCCACGCGCGCGGCCTGGCTGTCATCCCGCGCGACGAGCGCGCGGCCGGCCTGCTGCACGACAGCCGCTTCTCCTGGACCCACGCCCCGGCCGGCTGGCAGGCGCCGGTGCGTGAGCTTGCCGCGCTGCTGGCCGCCGGCTGGCCAGCACTCCAGATCGCCGACCGATCGGACTGCCGGTGAGCGCCCGCCGCCCATCGCCGACGCCATCCAGCCCGCCGCAGCGTGACAGGCCACCGACGCCTCTGACCGCGACCGCGCGAACCTCGCATCAGACGTCGTGCGCGGCGCGCGTGCGGATCCGCGGCCCCCCAAAGAAACGAGAAGACCGGGGGACGAGCCCGGTCTTTTCACTGCATAGGCGCCTTCCAGCGCCGCCCAAGATCTTGCGGGCAGTGTAGCCGGGTCGCAGACGGAAACATGACCGGCACGAGTCTCTGCGCGCTGTCGTCCTGGCTGAGGGTCACCGCGAGCGCCACCTGTGGTTGGCGTTGGCGATGGCTCTGCACGCCCACACGATCACGCTGCGCGACGCCGCCCGGGAGCGCGTGGGCGCCGACACGTTCCAGTCGTACCTCGCCGAACTCGAGGTGATCGAGGCCACGGCCGAACAGGTCGTGCTGCGGGTCGGGGCGACGCTCGCGCGCGAGGCCGCCCGCCGCTGCGGCCCGGCGCTCGCCGAGGTCTGCCGGGAACTGTTCGGCTCTGGCCGGGTGCTGCTGGTCGGCGACGGCGGATCATTCCGGCTCGGCGAGCGCGGCTCGCACGACGAGACACCCCGACCGGCGAAGCCCACGAAGACCGATCGGGCATCCCGCGGCCGGCGGCGAGTGCGTCAACGCTCGGGACCGTGCGGTCAGCCGGGCGCCCGGG
>JBELAG010000471.1:0-3886 GCA_049509055.1 Solirubrobacteraceae bacterium | reverse complement strand
CATGCGGGCACTGGCCGACACCACCACCAGGATCGAGCCGCGCTCGCCGCGCGCTGCAAGCACGCGTGGCCCGGCGGCGTTCACTCGTCCCGCGCGGCTCTCCCCGATCGCGCGGATCGGCGGCGCGTGGGCGCACACCGATTACGGGCGCCAGCTTGAGCAGCTGATCATCGGACCGCGGTTGGCGCGGTGCGCGACGATCGCCGTGATCTCGCCGAAGGGCGGCGTCGGCAAGACGACCGTCACCGCGCTGTTGGGGTCGTTGCTGGCGTTCCTGCGCCGCGACCGCGTGGTCGCCGTGGAGACCAACCCGGACTGGGGATCGCTGGGCCGGCGGCTGGTGCCCGACCACCCCGTGTTCATCGATGACCTCCTCGCCGGCCCGCTCGCCGACGGGCAGCTCTCCCCCACCCAGCTCGACGCTCAGCTGGGCCGCGGCCCGACGGGCTGATGGTCTGCCCGGCCCCCACCGACCCCGACCGCGCCCGCCAGCTCGACCAGGACGCCTACCAGACCCTGTTTGACCGGCTCGCAGATCTGGTCGGGACGCTGGTGCTGGACTGCGGCACCGGTCTGGACGATCCCCCTGCCCGCGCCGCTCTGGCGTGCGCTGATCAGCTGGTGCTGGTCTGCGATGACGAGCCTGACACTGCCAGCATCGTCACCGAAGCCGCCCACTGGCTCCAGCAGGCGTCGCCGCCGCTGTTCGTGGTGGTCAACAACCTGCGCCGCCGATCCCGGATCGACATCACCGCACTCGAACGCGAGACCAGCCACGCGCACGGGCTCGCTGTCATCCCGCGCGACGAGCGCGCGGCCGGCCTGCTGCACGACAGCCGCTTCTCCTGGACCCACGCCCCGGCCGGCTGGCAGACGCCGGTCCGCGAGCTCGCCGCGCTGCTGACCGCCGGCTGGCCAGCACTCCAGATCGCCGACCGACCGGACTACCGGTGAGCGCCCGCCGCCCACCACAGACCCGATCCGGCTCACAGCGAGCGATGCCACCGACGGCTCTGATCGCGACCGCTCCAACGACGCACCGGACGGTGTGCACCGTGCGGATCCG
Source organism: Solirubrobacteraceae bacterium (assembly GCA_049509055.1). Lineage (GTDB taxonomy): Bacteria > Actinomycetota > Thermoleophilia > Solirubrobacterales > Solirubrobacteraceae > Palsa-465. The sequence continues at coordinate 2,820 of JBELAG010000471.1, read as the reverse complement.
CGGCCCCCCAACAAAAGAGAAGACCGGGGGACGAGCCCGGTCTTTTCACCGCATAGGCGCCTTCCGGCGCCGCCCAAGAATCGTGCCCGCAGTGTAGCTGGGTCGCGGACGACCAACGCGACCGGCACGGGACTCTGCGCGCCCTCTCGTCCTGGCTGAGGGTCACCGCGAGCGCCATCGTTGCTTGGCGCTGGCGATGGCTCTGCACGCCACCACGATCACGCTGCGCGACGCCGCCCGGGAGCGCGTGGGCGCCGACGCGTTTGACTCCTATCTCGCCGAGCTCGAGGTGATCGAGGCCTCGACCGAACAGGTCGTGCTGCGGGTCGGGGCGACGCTCGCGCGCGAGGCCGCCCGCCGCTGCGGCCCCACGCTCGCCGAGATCTGCCGGAAACTGTTCGACTCTGGCCGGGTGCTGCTGGCCGGCGACGGCGGATCATTCCAGCTCGGCGAGCGCAGCTCGCACGACAAGACACCCCGACCGGCGAAGCCCACGAAAACCGGCCGGGCCTCACGGGATCGGCGCCGGGTGCGTCAACGCTCGGGGCCGTGCGGTCAGCCGGGCGCCCGGGACCGCTTGGAGGCCCAGCGATCGTTCCGCGTGCCGTTCGCGGTCGCGGCGAGTCTGCCGCGGACGGCCAGCCAGGCGTTCAGCCGCCACCGCCCCGAGCAGCCGTTGGAGTACGTCGGCCGGTGGGGCCGGGCGCGCAGCGATCAGACGCTGACGCCGTTTCACCACCGGCTCCTGTTGGGCGCGCTGCGGCTCGCGCAGGCGGGGTGCCTGACCGACGAGGGCGTGGCGTGCTCGATCAACCTGCTGCTGCTCGCGGCCGAGGGTAAGACGTCGCGTGAGCTGCCGGTCGCGCGCGACCAGGTCCTCCCCGCCCTGGCCGGCCTCCTGCACGCCAACGCCACCCATACCGCGCATCACCTCGCACCGCACTCGGGCGAGCCGTACATCGCCGAGCAGCGCAAGCTCGAGCAGCCGATCATCGACGACGTGCTGGTCCGCACCGCCGATGACCCCGACCGGCTCACGTCCTTGTCAGAGATCATGGTGCGCGGCGAGAACGGCCGGTTCCAACAGACCATCCAGTTGGCGCGCGGTGGTGGCGCGAGCGTCCTGATCGTGTTCGCCGACTGGATCCTCGACACGCTCGACGCGCCCGCCGAGCAGGCCGGCAGCACGTTCGTGGTGCTCGACACCGCCGCGTTCCTGCAGGTCGGGTCGCGGCGGCTGCTGAGCTGGCTGGCCGTCCGCACCGCGCCCGCGGTGGACGCCAAGACCCCGCTGCCGGGCGGGGTGCCGCGGGCGCCGAGCAACACCGTGTACAAGCGGATCGATCTCAACCACACCAGCGTCCACGACTTCGGCCGCCACGGCCACGACCTCGAGCGGATCTGTGAGGACATTCGCGAAGACCTCTGCGGCGAACACGGGATCGCGCACATCGACCGGCGCGTCCACGCCGCGCACGCCGTCTGGACAGGCCACATCCCGCAGCTCTGGGTGTGCTGGCGCACCGCCCGCGACCTCCCGCACCGCAGCGAGCTGCCACGCCGTCTCGCCGCCCGGCAGCGGTGGCGCAACCGCCACCAGCCAACGCCAGCGACCGGACGGCAGCGGCGCTGTCAGAACGCCGCGCGCGCCGCCGAGGTCTCGCCGACATCGAAGCGGCGGGCTGAGCGGGGCGTGCCGAAGATCGTCGCGCTCGCCCGCTCGCACACCGATTCCGGCGACAACGGCGACGGCGACGGCGGCTGAGAAGCCAGGCGGGCGTCTTCGTCCCGCCGGTCCTCCCCACACCAGATCCCGTAGGCAGCGCGGCGAACCCCGACGCTGACGATCCGCTCGCTGGCGCAAACGGCGGCTGCGCGGATCTCTCGTCGGACCTGCTCTCAAGCCTCGGCGAGCGTCGAGACCGAGGCCCAGCGGGGTCGTGAGGGCGGTCGCGGCGACCGGTGAGGGCATCGGCGTGCACGGCGATCAGACTGACCGCGCGCCGAGATCAGACCAGCCCGCCAGCGCTCTCCAGACCGAGCACGCCCGGCGAGCAGACCGGCCGTGGCCGGCGGACAGACTGACCGCGCGGCCCGATCCTCATAGAAGGACAGTGAGAGGTGGGTTTTCGAGCAGCTGTCGCCGCATTGATCGGTGATCGAGCGAGTTCGTTGACCGCTATCGCCCCGGTCCGCGATCGTGGCGGCCATGCCCACCACGACAGGTCATGTCCCGCCGCACAGCCTCGACGCCGAGCGCAGCGTGCTCGGCGCGATCCTGCTCTGCGGCGCCCAGTCACTCGAACCGATCGCCCACGACGAACGCCTCGCGCCCAATGACTTCTACCGCGACCGACACGCCCTCGTCTACCAGGCGATGCTCGCCCTGCACCACCGCCACGAGCCGATCGACACCCTCACCGTAGGCGCCCAGCTCCGTCAACACGGCGTCCTGGAGCAAGCGGGCGGTGAGCCGGGGGTTGACGAGCTCGCCGGTTGGGTGCCGGCCGCCGGCCACGCCCGCGCGTACGCCCGGATCGTCCGCGACCTCGCCACCCGCCGCCGTCTCATCCGCGCCTGCTATGAGATCCAGGCGCACGCCCTGGACGGCCGCGGCGATGTCGACGACCTGCTCGCCGACGCCAGCAGACGCATCGGCGACCTCCTCGAGCAGAGTCTTCCCGCGGGCGCGCGGCCGATGCACGAGGTCCTGTTCGACCGCGCCGCCGACCTGCACCGCCTCGCCCGCGAGCCCGCGGCGGTCGGGCTGGCGACGGGGATCGGACCGGTCGATGAGGCGCTGAACGGGATGCGCGCCGG
>JBELAG010000470.1:0-3915 GCA_049509055.1 Solirubrobacteraceae bacterium | reverse complement strand
TGACCGCGGCCCGAGCCGGAACGTCTGGCGCTGCTGCTCACTCGTCGCCACCGCCCACCTCCTCCTCCGCTGCGCGGGGCATTGACGCCCCGCCGACGCCAGACGCCGCTGGCGATGACGCAGGACGGTCTGCAGGCGGAGGTGTCGTCGAAGCAGATGGCGGCGCGGGCGGTCCCGTCGTCGCCACGGCGGGCGCGTAGGCGACGCCCCGCACCTCGTTCACGCGAGCGGTGTGCCAGCCGACCACATCGGCCATCCGGTCCGCTGCCGACATCGGCGCCGGCAGCGGCAACGCCCCACGCGTGAACCCGTGCTCTGCAAGCACAAACAGGCCGTAGAACATCCCCGGGGCCACCGCCGCCGCGAACAACCCCGCGATCCCCACCGCCAGGCCGCTCAGCCCGCCATGCAGAATCGCAGCCGCGAGCATCGCCAGCACCACGACTAACACCAGCTTCGACACGATCACCGCGCCCAACAGCCGGCCCAGCCGCTCGCCGGCATGGCGTAGCCGCGGCCAGATCCGCGCCGCCAAGATCAACGGCAAGAACAAAACCGACGCGTAGATCGCCACCTCGCGCAGCACCAGCTCAGCCGCCACCGCGGCCGTAGCGATCGCTCCGAAGATCGCGAACATCGCCGCCGGAAATGCTGCCAGCTTCGCGATCATCCCCAAGTGCGCCAGCACGCCACCATGGGCCGCCGCGACCGTCGAAGCCTTCGCGACCAGCCCAAGCCCGGCAAACAACGCTGCCGCCATGTGCAGCACGTGTGTGACCTCCTCCATGTTCGGCCCGGCGATATCCGAACCCGCAGCGTCCACCACGCGCAGCGCCAACATCACCAGCGATGTCGCCGCCGCTGTCATCAACGCCGCGTAGGGAACCGCACGCAGCGCCGCTGCGACCAGCGCCCCATCACCGAGCGTCGCGCCCTCCGCCAACGCCAGCAACAATGCCAACAGCGCCACCCCAACCGCGAACCCCGCCACCCGGCCGTACATCGCCGCGTACCAGGGCGCCGTCACATCCGCGCTCGTCCCCCTCGACACCACATGCGCGATCTCACCCGCAAAGAACGCCGCGCCAGCCGCGATCGCCGACGTCCGCAAATACGACTGGGGCGAATCCGCCGGCTCCTGGCCCATCGGCGTACCCGACGAGCCGGCGCCAGCCGTCGTGCCCGACGAGCCGCCACCAGACCCCGAGGCCGAACCCGAGCCCGACGCCGAAACTGTCTTGCCGACCGAGCCGCCGACCTTGTTGGCGATCCAGTTGCACGCCTTCGCCGTCCAGCCATCGCCCACGGTGTTGCAGATGAGGCCGCCGCCCTTGCTGACGACGGTGCCGACCACCTTGCCGCCGAGCGTCACCGCCCCGCTGCCGAGATCGACGGTCCACTTCGTTCCGTCATAGATCCCGCTCGCAACGCTGCCCACGACCGAGCAGACGGTGCTGACGAGCGGCACGTTGCAGACGCCCGCCGACGCCGGCGGCGGCGAGGGGATCAGACGCACGCAGACAATCACGGCGGCCAGCGCCACCGTCCAAACGGACCGCTCAAGGAGCACCGGGGAACCTCCGCAGACTCGAAAGCAGACGACCGAATGCCACGTCCTCGCCGCCCCGGCTGCTATCGGCCGGCGGCGTCGCTCCGGCCGAGGACACCGTGACGAGGCGGCGGCCTTTGGACCACGAAGTCGGTGGGCCGCCCGCTACCCACCGGCCTCCCTGCCACGTCAGCGGGACATCGTTGAACAGCCAGCTCTGTCCCGAGGTGCCAAATCCGCCCTCAAGCACTACCCCCCACGTCTCCACCGTCGCCTTTAGCGGTGTGTAGGAAGTCATCCGCCAGCCCAGCTGCCAGCTCTCAGTGACCTTGCCGGGACCGTTGCGCGGCGCCGGCGGCGGTGCCTGCTGCTCCGCCGTCCGCGCGAAGAAGGCCTGCACTGCCGCGACAGCGCCTGCCGGCGTGTCCTGGTGGATCGTTGCCGGTGCCTGCTTGATCGTGTGAGTCACGGTCTTCGTCCCCGGGGTGTGAGCAATCCAGCCGATCAGCGCGGCGATCAGCGCCATCACGATCGCGCCAGCCCTGCGGCCGCCCACCGACAGCGCGATCCGGCGGTCGGGACGGTTCGGGATCGGGCCGCGTGCCGTGGCCATCAGATCAGCAGGCCGAGGCCCCAGAACCAGTTGATGATCGCTGTCGCACCGGCGATCAACGCCGCGCCGAGTGTCGCCCAGCCCATCATGCCCTTGCCTCGGGCGGCGATCCCGTAGTTCCCTCCGGTGCCTCCGACGACGCTCATCGCTCCGCCGGCCACGAACCCGATCGCGGCGGCGATCAACCCGGTGGCGACGAGCATGTTCAGCAGCTCCTGGAGGGGCTTGTCGATCGGCCCGGGCGTCGGGGTGGCGCTTACGCTGAACGCGAACGCGAGAACGTTGTGCATCTCCTACCTCCTGTGATGACGGTGGGGCTGGCGCAGGGCGCGCAGCTGTGCCTTCAAGGACGAGATCTCGGCTGACTGCCGCGAGGCGAGTCTCTGCAGCTGGTTGACCTGCGCCCGCTGGCCGACCAGCTGCCCGCGAGTAGCGATCAGAGCTGCTGCTGCCGATGGCTGGGGTCTGCTCTGCTGCGCGGCAGACGAGCCGCCGCCGAGGGCCACCAGCGCGACGGCGAGGAGCAGCGCAGGTCCGATTGTCGCGGCGAGCAGCCGGCGGTGCTCTGAGAGCCAGCGAGCGATCATCGGGACCACCTCTCGGCGACGCTCGCCGCGAGCCGCTTGATGTCGACACGCGTGCGCACGCCGAGGTGACTGATGTCGAGCGTCGCCTCGTCGATCTGACGGGCCAGGGCGCCGTCTCGGTGCACGCGCAGCACCCGCCGCGAGTCCAGGATCGAGTCAGCCATCGTCAGCGCCTCCCGGACGTTCTGTCCCGGCCTGGGTGGGACGAGGTTCAGTGCGACGTGCAGCGGCAGCTCCTCGTAGCTCTCGCCGAGGAACTCAAGGATCCGCCGCAGCTGGTAGTCGACCGTGGCCTTCGTCGGCGTCGTGACGACCAGCACTTCGTCGACCGCGCCGTAGGCCCAGCGGCACGTCTCGTTCTTGATCCCCGCTCCCGGCGGAAGGTCCAGGACGATGATCTGAAAGAACCGGCTGACCGTGGCCAGGGCGGCGTCGAGCACCTCGGGGGTCACCGCGTCGATATCCCGTGGCGCGCTTGGCGCGGGCAGGAGAAGCGCTCCGGACCCGAGCGCCATCAGGTGTGGCATCAGATCGCCGACCTGATGGATCTGATCACGCTGCCGGTACACGTCCAGGATCGAGGACTCGCGGTGAGACCCCACCGGAGCGGTCGAGACCGCCGTGCCCCACTCCAGGTCGAGATCCGCCAGCAGCGTGTTCTGCCGAAGGCCGTCCTGGAACGCGTCGGCAAGCGCGCGGGCGATCGTCGTCTTGCCGATCCCGCCCTTGATCGAGGCGACCGCCAGCACCACGCTTCGCGACATGCCGCGGACACGCAGTCGTGCGAGCTGAGCGTCGCACTCTCGCTCCTGCGCAACCAGCTTGTCGGTCACCAGCATCCGCGCCCGTCCGCGTATCCCCGGCTGCGTGGCGCTGCGGCGCTTCCGCGGTGAAGGGGCGGGTGCGCGATCCACCCTCCAGGCCATTTCGCCGCCGTCGGCCCACACGGCGGGCACCGCCTGAGTCGTCACCTCGACATCGCCGCCGGGCGCCGGCGCTGGAGGTTCCGCCTGAGCGTCGGGGTGAGCGCTCGCCAGAGGCGCTCCGAGGGGTGTCAGCTCGAGCCACTCCTGGTCCTCGGCGGTGTAGATCGGACCGTTGGTCATCACGGCGCTCCTTCATGCTGCGACGCGCGAGCCTGGACGGGCGCGGGCCGCTCGCCGAGC